>DATJFG010000040.1:0-5668 GCA_035495775.1 Verrucomicrobiia bacterium
GTGCACACCTGGCCGCCGGTGTGGACGCTGATCCGCGGCAGCGACAAGCAGCGCCCCCGGGGCGAAGTCGGAGTCTTGAAAGAGATCCAATGCGCCTCGGTCCCGCCGAACGGGAAAGCGGAGGGCCGCAGCTATAACCGCATCTTCCTGTTCATCGATCACCAGGAGCAGAGCTACATCGGCTGTCTCATGCTCGAGGACTACGCGTTCTGCCAGCAGCTCGCGCCGCTGCTGAGACAGCAGTGCGGGCGCCGCATCGAAGAGATCGGCGGACTCGATCTCGAGGGCACGCTTTGACGGTAGACATTGTGCTCTGAAAGTGATGGAGTGTTGCCTTGAATTTAAGAGATCATCCGCTTTTATCCTTCGCCGGCCGCCGGAGCTGGCCTCCCGTTTGGAGCTGGATCGGCGGCGACCCCGAGCAATACCTCAAAGGCGAAATCGGCATCTTAAGAGAAGCTCGACATCCGCCGGGCCGGGCGCAGAAGTGTTTTTTGGTCATGGAGCACGAGGGCGCGCTCTACATGGGATGCCTGCTCATCGGCGATCATACTTTTTGCGAGCAGGTTTTCGATTTCATAAAGAAGCACCGCGGTCTCAGCATCGAAGCGATCGGCAGCCTCGACATTGCCCACCTGCTCTAACCGGCAGATTCGGTCCTCTCTTCGCGCCTAGCCTTCGCCTCTCCAATGGACTAAAATAGTAGGTCCTCATGGACCGCAATCTTCAAAGCATCGACAGGAGACCTGCGGCTGCCGGCCGCGGGCAGTACGACATCGTCGCGCTGGCCGCGTCGGCGGGCGGCCTCAAGGCCTTGAGCCTAGTCCTCGCGGCGCTGCCGGCGGATTTTCCCGCCGCTCTCGTTGTCGTGCAGCATCTCGACCCGCGCCACCGGAGCCTCATAGCCGACATCTTGAGCCGCCGCACGGCGCTCACCGTCAAACAGGCCGAAGAAGGCGACCGCCTGACCCCCGGCACCACCTATATCGCGCCGCCGAACAAGCACATGCTGGTGAACGGCGGCGGCACATTGACGCTGACGCAGACCGAGCTCGTTCACTTCGTCCGCCCCTCCGCCGACCTCTTGTTCGAGTCGACGGCGGCGAGCTATAAAGAGCGCGCGATCGCGGTCGTCCTCTCCGGCACCGGCCAGGACGGGGCGATGGGCGTCCGGGCGATTAAAAAAATGGGTGGCACGGTCATCGCCGAAGACGAGCGCAGCGCCGAATTCGGCGGCATGCCGGCCGCGGCGGTCGCGACTAATTGCGTCGATTTCGTTCTGCCGCTCGACGAGATTCCCGCGGCGCTCATGAAGCTCGTGATCGAGGAGCAGCGCCATGAGTGAGCCGGAAGAGAAACAGTTCGAATCGCTGCTGGTCTATCTGCAGCAGAACCGCGGCTTCGACTTCACCGGCTACAAGCGCCCGAGCCTGATGCGCCGCGTCGTCCGCCGCATGCAGACCGCCGCCGTCGCGACCTTCGCCGACTACACCGACTATCTCGAGGTCCACCCCGAGGAGTTCTCCCAGCTCTTCAACACGATTCTCATCAACGTTACGTCGTTCTTCCGCGACCCGCCGGCGTGGACATTTCTCGCCGACACGGTCGTGCCCAAATTGCTGCAGGAGAAGAACGGCGACCCGATCCGCGTCTGGAGCGCGGGCTGCGCCTCGGGGGAAGAGGCCTACTCGCTCGCGATCGTTTTCGCCGAGGCGATGGGCATCGAAGCCTTCCGCGAGCGCGTCAAGATCTACGCGACCGACGTCGACGAGGAGGCGCTCAACATCGCGCGCCTGGCGACGTACAGCGCGAAAGATCTGGAGGCGATCGAAGACCCGGAGCTCAGGAATAAATATTTCGAGCCGATGAACAGCCGCTTTTGCTTTCGTCCCGAGCTCAGGCGCGCGATCATCTTCGGCCGCCACGATCTCGTCCAGGACGCGCCGATCTCGCGCATCGATCTGCTCTCATGCCGCAACACGCTCATGTACTTCAACGCCGAGGCGCAGTCGCGCATCCTCGCGCGTCTCCATTTCGCGCTCAATCCGGGAGGCTGCCTGTT
Source organism: Verrucomicrobiia bacterium (assembly GCA_035495775.1). Taxonomy (GTDB): domain Bacteria; phylum Desulfobacterota; class Binatia; order UBA9968; family UBA9968; genus JAJPJQ01. The sequence continues at coordinate 2,063 of DATJFG010000040.1, forward strand.
CCTCGGCCGCGCCGAGCTTTTGCTGACGCACAGCCAACTCTTTACGCCGCTCGATCTCAAATGCCGCATCTTCTCCAAGGTGAACCAAACCGACGGACGCGAGGGGATCCGCGGCGTGCTGCCGGTCGTCAACCGCGAGGCGGCCGCCCAAGCGCAGGCTTCGGACAAGCTCAAGGATCTGGTGCTCGACGAGGCGCCGCTGCCGCGCATCGTCGTGGACGCGAACGGCGTTGTGGTTCTGGCGAACCAGCGCGCGCGCGTGCTCTTCAGCCTCAATCGTATGGATATCGGCCGCCCGCTGCAGGACCTCGAAATCTCCTACCGACCGGCGGACGTGCGCTCGCTGCTCGAACAGGCCTACAGCGACAAGCGCAGCGTCACGCTGACAAGCGTGCCGCGCCACTTTCCCGACGGCCAGAGCCAGTATCTGGACATCGCCGTGACCCCCCTCTATGATGAATTGAAGAGGCCGTTGGGCGCCTCGATCTCCTTCACCGACGTCTCGCGCTATTTCAAGCTCAACGAAGAGCTGCAGCACGCGCGCGAGGAGATCATGACGGCGAACGAGGAGCTGCAATCGTCCAATGAAGAGCTGGAGACGACGAACGAAGAGCTCCAGTCCTCCAACGAGGAGCTGCAAACGACCAACGAGGAGCTCCAGTCCACCAACGAAGAGCTCGAGACCATGAACGAGGAGATGCAATCGACCAATGAAGAGCTGCAAACGGTCAACGACGAGCTGCGCCTGCTAACCGATCAGGTCAACACCACCAATGCGTTTCTTAAGTCGGTGCTCGCGAGCCTCGATTCCGGCGCGGTGGTGGTGAACCAGGACTTTAACGTCCTCGTATGGAACCACAGGGCGGAGGATTTGTGGGGCCTCCGCTCCGACGAGGCTGTGGGCAAGTCGCTCTTGAACCTGGACATCGGGCTCCCGATGGACCAATTAAGAGCCGTGGTCCGCGCCAGCCTCGCGGGAGAAGCCACCGACGGCGCCCTGGTGCTGGACGCGACCAATCGCCGCGGCAAAGCGATCAAGTGCCGCATCAGCTGCAGTACGCTGTTGACGGAGAAGAAAGGTCCGCAGGGCGCGATTATTTTAATGGAGGAGGAGGCGCTGTGATGGAGGCATTACACCGGAGCGCCGATGCCGGGACATGATATCATCGTCATCGGCGCCTCGAGCGGCGGCATCGAGGCGCTAGTCGAGGTTGTCTCCCGCCTGCCGGAAGATATCCCCGCGGCAATGTTCATCGTTGTCCACGTCACGCCCCGCTCTGTCAGCGTTTTGCCCGACATTCTGAACCGCGCCGGCCCGCTCACCGCCGCCCACGCCAAAAACAACGAAACGATCAAAGCGGGGCGCATCTACGTCGCGCCGCCGGACTTTCACATGCTGATCGACGACGGGACGATTCGCCTTGTGCGCGGCCCGAAAGAGAACAACACCCGCCCGGCGATCGACCCCACGTTCCGCACCGCGGCGCGCGCCTACGGGCCGCGCGTCGTCGGCGTCGTGCTCTCGGGGGCGCTGGATGACGGCACGGCCGGGCTTCATGCCGTCAAGAAACGCCGCGGCGTCGCCATTGTTCAGGACCCCGCCGAGGCGCTGTTCCCCGATATGCCGCAAAACGCGATCGCCGGAGTCGCCGTCGATCACGTCCTGCCGAAGGCGGAGATCGCGCCGCTGCTCGCGCGCCTCGCGCGCGAGCCGGCCAGCCCCAACGGCGGCCGCGCGCCCGAAACCATGGAAAAAGAGATCGAGATCGAGGCGATGAACATGAAGATACCGGACGACGATAAGCCCGGCGAGCCTTCCGTCTACGGATGTCCCGAATGCGGCGGCGTCTTGTGGGAGCTGCAAGAGGACGAGCTGCTGCGCTTTCGCTGCCGCGTCGGCCACGGCTACAGCGCCGAAGGGCTCATCGTCGAGCAGAGCGAGGCCCTGGACACCGCGCTCTGGAGCGCCTACCGGGCGCTCCAGGAGAACGCCTCGCTGGCGCGCCGGCTCGCGGAGCGGGCGAAAGAGAATAAGCAAAGAGAATTTCTTATCGATCGCTTCGAGCAGCGGGCGCGGAGTGCCGCGGAGCAGGCGCAGAGATCCAAAAGCTCCTGCTAAGCGGCAAGATGAGCGAGCCGGTGGACAAGACCGAGCAGAGGGAGTAGTAATTCTTTTTCCGAGGCCTGACCGGAAAAGCCAATGCCGTCAAAGATTTCAGGGGATTTGCTCGCGCGCCAGCTGAAGAACGCGCACGACCGCCTGTACGAGCTTTTCACGCGCGCCCATGCGGGTGCCGAGGAGCGGCCGCTGCAGGAGGCGCTCGAGGAGCTCTCCAACGCTCTCGAAGAGCTGCGCGTCACGAGCGAGACGCTGCGCGCGCAAAACACCGAGCTCGCCGCCGCGCGCGCTGAAATCGAGATCCAGCAGCGCAACTACCGCGATTTGTTCGAGCTGGCGCCGGACGCCTACTTCGTCACCGACGTCGCGGGCATCATTCAGCAGGCGAACCGCAAGGCCGCCGCGCTGCTCGGCGTGCGTCAGGAGTTCCTCCCAGGCAAACCGATGGCGCTTTTTTTCCCCGCCGAACGCCGTCCCGAATACCGCAGCATGCTGAGCGAGCTGGCGCGCGACCATGGGGTGGGCGACCATGCGTTCGAGACCGACATGGTGCCGCCGAACGCACCGCGGATCCCGACGGCCGTGACGATCTCGGTCATGCGCCAGACCCAGACGAGCGGCCGCCGCGCCGTCGGGCTCCGCTGGCTAGTGCGCGACGTGAGCGTCCGCCAGCGCTTCGAGGATCAGATCAAACGACACCTCCAGCGTCTGACGGTGCTCGGCGCGATCAACCAGGCGATCATCTCGACGCTGGATCTCGACACGGTCATGGCGGTGCTGTTCGACAGGCTTCAGGAACTTTTCCCCTATCCGATCGTGGCGACGGCGCGCCTCTTTCATCCCGAGACCGGCGAGCTGGAGCCGCTGTTCAGCCGCAACATCGACGACGCCGAATGGAAGGCTTCGGGTATGCGCGTGCCGGGGCCGCGCGCGGACGCGGCGATTCACTCGCGCGAGCCTCTGGTGATCGGCGATCTGGCGACCGATCCGCGGACGGTCAGAGGCGAGTTTTATACTAAGCACGGCCTCGCTTCCGCCATGACCGTGCCGTTGACGTTAAAGGACGAAGTGCTCGGCATTCTGAGCATCTACTCGAAGGAGAGGCGCGAGTTCACCGCCGAGGAGATCGACCTGCTCGCTTCAGTCGGCACGCAGGCGGCGATCGCGATCCAGAACTCCCGGCTCTACGAGCAGGTTCTGAAGCAAAGCGCCGCGCTGCAAGCGGCCCGCGGCGAGCTGGAGCAAAAGGTCGAAGCGCGCACGGCCCAGCTGGCAAAGACGAACGAGATGCTCCGCGCCGAGATCGACGAGCGGCGCAGAGTCGAGGAGCGGCTCATCGAAAGCGACAGGAAGCTGCGCGCGCTCATGCAGGAGCAGGAGCAGCAGCTGATCGCCTCCGACCGGCTGGTTTCGGTCGGCGAGCTCGCCGCTTCGATCGCGCACGAGTTCAACAATCCGCTCCAGATCATCATGGGCTTCGCGCAGGA
>DATJFG010000041.1:0-4234 GCA_035495775.1 Verrucomicrobiia bacterium
AACATCGCCCACGCCGAAGAGAGCACCTTCGCGTGCGCCGCCGACACCGCCCAGAAAATCGGCGACACCATTCGCGCAAAAGGGCTCAATCGCGTCGTCATCGCCGCCTGTACGCCTAGAACACATGAGCCGCTGTTCCGCGAAACGCTGCGTGAAGCCGGCATCAATCCGTATTACTTCGACATGGCGAATATCCGCGAGCATTGCTCGTGGGTCCATTCGCGGGAAAAGGAAGACGCGACGCAGAAGGCGAAGGACATCGTGCGCATGTCGGCGGCGCGCGCGTCGCGCTTACAGCCTTTGCGGGAATTCGAGCTGCCGGTCGACAAAAGGGCGCTGGTCGTCGGCGGCGGCGTCGCCGGAATGACCAGCGCTCTCAGCTTGGCCGAGCAGGGATTCGAAGTCTACCTGGTCGAAAAGGATGCGGAGCTCGGCGGCATGGCGCGAAGGATCCATTTCACCTTGGAAGGCATGGACGTCCAAGCTTACTTGAATGATCTCATTGGCAAAGTATACCGACATCCCTCCATCCATGTATCGACCGGCTCGACCATCACCGATGCTTCCGGCTACGTAGGAAATTTCAAAACCAAAGTATCGTCCGAAGGACGCATCAGGGAGATCCACCACGGAGTCACCATCGTCGCGACCGGGGCCGATGAATATAAGCCCACCGAATACCTCTACGGGCAAAATGACAGAGTGCTGACGCAGCTCGAGCTGGAGGAGCGAATCGCGAAAAGAGACGAAGGCGTGATCGGCTCGAGGGCGATGGCAATGATCCAGTGTGTCGGCTGCCGGCAGGAAGACAAAAACTATTGCAGCCGCGTCTGTTGCGATCAGGCGCTCAAAAACGCGCTGAAGCTGAAAGAGATCAATCCCGCGATGGACATCTACATCATGTTTCGGGATATGAGAACTTACGGCTTCAAAGAGGATTACTACCGCGAGGCGGCGAGCAAAGATATACGGTTCATCCGCTACGAGCCGGACGACAAACCCGAAGTCGAAGCCGTCGAAGAGAACGGCAAGCCGCTCTTGCGCGTTACTGCGACGGATCCCATTTTGGGGCAGAAGCTTCTTCTCGACACCGATGCGGTCGTTCTCGCCGCCGCCGTCGTTCCTTCGGCGACGAGTCGTGAAGTCTCCAAATTATTCAAAATCCCCTTGAACCCCGATGGTTTCTTTCAGGAAGCCCATGTGAAGTTGAGGCCGGTCGACTCCGCCGCAGACGGCGTTTTCCTCTGCGGCACGGCGCACTATCCGAAGCACATAACCGAAACGATCAGCCAGGCGTACGGGGCCGCCGGCCGCGCCGTGACGATCCTCAACAAGGATTCCGTCGTCGCCTCAGGCGCGATCTGCGAGGTCAACGAGGCCGCGTGCGTGTCTTGCGGCGCATGCATCTCCGTCTGCACGTACGACGCGATCGACTTCCACGACACTCCGCTAGGCAAGAAAGCGAACGTCAATCCAATTCTCTGTAAAGGCGACGGCCTGTGCAACTCGCGATGCCCGACAGGCGCGATTTCTCTGAAGCACTTCACGAATGAAGAGATATTTGCCCAGATCGACGCGGCGTTTCCGGTGGAAGCTCCGCTGTCGCAGTGAGTGAAGAATGGCTGCGTATAAGTTCAAGCCGAAGATCATAGGGTTCCTGTGCAACTGGTGCTGCTACGCAGGCGCGGACCTCGCCGGAGTTTCCCGCTATCAGTACCCGCCGCATATACGGGTGATCCGGGTGATGTGCTCCGGCAGAGTCGATCTGGAATTCATCATCCGGGCTTTTGCGAACGGGGCCGACGGTGTCTTCCTGGGCGGATGCTGGCCCGGTGAATGCCATTACATCACCGAAGGAAATTACGCTGCGATCAGCATGATGCATCTGTGCAAAAAACTGCTGCGGCACATAGGCGTGAGCCCCGAGCGATTGAGGCTCGAGTGGGTGTCCGCCTCGCAGGGAACCCGCTTCGCGGCGGTGATGAACGACTTCTCAAAAACACTGGAGGAGCTGGGGCCTCTCGGCGCAGGCGAAGGGCTGGATAAAAGCGGACTGAAGCTCAAGCTGGAAGCCGTTACAAATTTGATCCCTTACATCAAGCTCGTGGAAAGGGAGAGGCTGCGAGTCCGTTTCGATACGGAAGAGGAGTACAAGACATTTTTCACAAGCGGCGAGGTGGATAAAATATTTCAGGAGCTCATCGCCGCCAAACTCGCCATGAGCCAGATTCTCTTGCTCCTCAAGGAAAAACCGCTTTCAGCCGGAGAGATCTCCGAAATCTTGGGCGTGGACCCGTCGGAGATATCGACGCACCTCAACAATTCGGCGCGGCAGGGGCTGATCGAATTCGATGAAAGACAGAAACGCTTCGTTCCAGTGGAAGCGCGCTGAGGGAGATTCGAATCGGGACGGCGGCTATGGATGACGGGAAGATCGACAAGATTCTGGATAAATATCCCAGCGATCCCAGCTCGCTGATTCAAGTGCTGCTCGAAATTCAGAGCGACCTTAGATGGCTGCCGAAGAAAGCCCTGGCGAAGGTGAGCGAGAAATTAAAGGTGCCGTTAAATCGCATCCAGCACATAACGACCTTTTACAAGGCGTTCAGTCTGGTTCCCAAAGGGCGTCATCAAATCCACGTATGCACCGGCACGGCCTGCCACGTTCGCGGCGCGAAACGCGTTCTCGAAGTGGTTCAAAACACAACCGGCCTCAAGCCGGGGCTGACCGACCAGGATTTCAAATTTACCCTGGAGACCGTCAACTGCGTCGGCTGCTGCGCTTTGGGCCCGGTGATGGTGATCGACGGCGAATACCACGGCAAGATGGCGCCGGCGAAGTCGGAAGATGTGTTGAAGAGCTATGAGTAGCGAAAGGACAGAGCGGATCGGTTCACCCGCTGAATTGGAAGAATTCAGAAAGGGGATTTTATCGAAAAGAGACCCAAAGAAACCTTGCATCTCTCTCTGTTCGGGATCGGCGTGCCATGCTACGGGCAGCGGCAAGGTCGCCGCGAGGCTTGAAGAGGAGATCGAGAAGCAAGGATTGAGCGATGCGGTCGAGGTTAGAAAAACCGGCTGCCACGGTTTTTGTGAGCGCGGTCCGATCATGGTCATTCACCCAGAGGAAGTCTGTTATTTGCAAATCACGCCGGGAGATGTCGGCGAAATATTTTCCCAGACGATAAAGAATAATGAGATCGTAGAGCGATTGCTCTATACCGACCCCGCCACCAATAAAAAAATCGCCCACGAATCCGACATCCCATTCTACAAAAAACAAAAGCGTCTCGTTTTCGGCGCCAACGGCAGCATCGATCCTAAAAGCATCGAAGACTATCTCGCGATCGGCGGTTATTCCGCCCTGGCGAAAGCGCTTTTTCAACAGAGTCCCGAGCAGGTGATCGAGCAGGTCAAAGCGTCCAAGCTGAGAGGAAGAGGGGGCGCCGGTTTTCCGACGGGAGTCAAATGGGAATTCGCCCGCAAGAGCGTCGACGATACAAAGTACGTCATCGTCAATGCCGACGAGGGCGACCCCGGCGCTTACATGGACAGGAGCGTTCTCGAAGGAAACCCGTTCTCCGTCCTCGAAGGCTTGACGATCGGAGCTTACGCGATCGGCGCCAGCGAGGGCTACATCTATGTCCGCCAGGAATATCCGCTGGCGGTCGAAAACATAACGCGCGCTATCCAGAAAGCCGAGGAGCACGGTCTCCTCGGCGAGAATATTTTAGGTTCGGGCTTCAGCTTCAGAGTCAAAGTGCATCGTGGCGCCGGCGCTTTCGTGTGCGGGGAAGAAACGGCGTTGATCGCGTCTCTCGAGGGCAAGCCGGGCGAGCCGAGGGCGAGGCCGCCCTATCCGGCCGTGAAAGGGCTGAACGGCAAGCCTTCAAATATAAACAACGTGGAAACCTGGGCGACGGTGCCGTTGATCATCAACAATGGTCCCGAGTATTTCGCCTCCATCGGCACCGAGCGGAGCGCGGGGACCAAAATCTTCTCGCTCGTCGGCAAGGTGAATCACACCGGCCTCGTCGAAGTCCCGATGGGGATCAGCCTGCGGGACATCATCTACGAGATCGGCGGCGGCATCCCGGGAGGAAAAAAGTTCAAAGCCGTCCAGACGGGCGGTCCGTCGGGAGGATGCATCACGGCGGAGAACCTGGATATCAAAGTCGACTTCGACGAGCTTCCCAAAGTCGGCGCGATCATGGGCTCGGGCGGCATGATCGTC
>DATJFG010000042.1:0-11068 GCA_035495775.1 Verrucomicrobiia bacterium
ATCGGCCGCGCCGACAACAACGATTCGAGGTTATTCAGCTTTCCGAGACAGCGCCGGATGCCGACCTCGCCGCTGTTCAAGACCGCGATACCGGCGGAGTCGTATCCCCGGTATTCCAGCTTTCTAAGACTGCCGAGGATGATCGGCGCCGCGTCGCGCGCGCCGATATATCCGACGATGCCGCACATTAACTCTTACCCTGCGCCATCTTCTTTCGCTTCTCGGCGGTCCAGCCCTCTTTGACCTTTTCATTTCGGCTGTTGTACACGAGCGCGCCGGCCGGCGCGTCGTGCCGCACGGTCGTCGCCGTCGCGACGTATACGTCGTCGCCAAGGGCGACAGGCGCAACGAGCGTCGTATCGCTGCCGACCTGAACGCGGTCGCCGATCTCGGTGCGGTATTTGTGAAAGCCGTCGTAATTGCACGTGATCGTCCCCGCGCCGATATTCGTATCGCGGCCGATCGTCACGTCGCCAAGATACGTCAGATGGTTCGCCTTGGTGCCTTCGCCGATCTTCGCTTCCTTGGTCTCGACAAAATTGCCGATATGGACGCCGCGCGCGAGGCGGCTGCCCGGGCGCAAGTGGGCGAAAGGTCCGATGATCGCGCCCGCGCCGACCTCGCAGTCCGCCATCACGACCGCGAACCTCACGTGAACGTCGTCGGCGAGCTTCGCGCCGGTGAGATAGACCGAGCCGTCGATGCGGCAGCGCTCGCCGATGATCGTCTGGCCGAGCAGATGCGTGTTCGGACCGATCGTCGTATCGCGGCCGATCTTGACGCCTTCGTCGATATAGGTCGTGGGCGGGTCTTTCAGCGTAACGCCCGCGTCCATCCATTTGCGGTTGATCCGTTCCTGCAGGGCTTTTTCCATAGCCGCAAGCTCCTCTCTCGTATTGATGCCCAGGATTTCGCGAGCGTCGCCCACCTCCATCGTTTCGACACACTTGCCGGCGCGCAAAGCAGCCGCGACGATATCGGTTAGATAGTATTCATTCTGGCGATTTGAGTTCGTTACGGCGGCGACGGCCGAGAAAAGGAATTTCGCGTCGACAGCATAGATGCCGGCGTTGATCTCATCGATCCGTTTTTGCGCTTCGGTCGCATCGCGCTCTTCGACGATCCCGAGAGGCGCCCCGCTTGAGTCGCGGAGGACGCGGCCGTAGCCGGACGGTCGTTTGAGTCGCGCCGTGACAAAGGTGAGCGTGGCCTGGTTCTCTCCATGCCGGGTCAACAGCGCGCGCAGCGTCGCGCTAGCGATGAGCGGCACGTCGCCGTTCAGGATCAGAATCGTGCCGGGAAAGCCGCCGAATATCTCCCGGGCGCAGCCGACCGCATGCCCGGTGCCGAGCTGTTGTTCCTGCACTACCCAGGCGACCTCAGCCCCCTCGCACGCGCGCCGCACCGACTCGGCACCATGGCCGATAACGACGGCGATCTTTTGCGGCTCGAGGCTACGCGCCGATTGGAGGACATGACCGATCAGCGGTTTTCCGCCCAAAGGATGTACGACTTTGGGCAACGCGGAATTCATGCGCTTTCCCAGACCAGCGGCGAGCAAAATGACGGCGAAGTCGCTCATGGCTGCCAAAAAAATGAATTATAACCTTACGGAATGGGTCACGCAAAGAGGCGGGCCCTAAGCGGGCGTTATTTCGGCTGCGGCGGCACAGGCTCACGCTGAATCGGCAGGCGCGGCCGCGCTCCCGTTCGCTCCTGGCAGCTTTTGATGAGATACATGCAAAAAGATATCGCGATAAGAAATATGGTCAGCGTGAAGAACGGCATCAGCAGCGCGCGCCAGCGGTCGCGGCGCCGCCGTTCTTTCAGCTCCGCCAGACGCTCTTCTCTTTCTTCCGGTGTCATACGATCAGGCCAGATGCCGGGCGAGCACCCGCGAGCCGAGCCAGAGCATGACGGCATCGAAGGCGAGCAACACCGCCGCCATGAAAGCGAGCGGCCGCGGGTTCCAGCCGGACAGGATCAGCGTGCGCATGGCATCGATCGCGTAAGTCATAGGATTGGCGAGCGCCACCGCGCGCATCCAGCCCGGAAGATGATCGAGCGGCACGAACGCGCTGGAGAGAAACGTGAGCGGCAGCGACGTGAGGCCGATGACGGCGAAAAAGTCGCCGTGGTTTTCGAAGCGAAACGCGAGCATCAGTGAGATCGCCGTCACGCCGAAGCCGAGCAGCAATCCAAAGGCTAAGAGCGCCGCCACGCCGCCGACGCCGGTCGCGATGCGGACGCCGAAGGCCATGCCGAGCACGAGAATCAGCAGGCATTGGAGCGTCGTGCTCAGGTTGACCGCGAGAAAGCGGCTCAAGATGATCGAGGGGCGCGAAATTGGCGCCGTCATCAGGCGCGTGAGCGAGCCGTTCTCGCGGTCGAAGAGGAGCGGAATGCCCCCGGCCATACTGTTGCCGAAGGCGGTGAGCGCGAGAATGCCGGGCAGCAGATAGCCGCGGTAATCGCCGCCGAGCGCGTTTCGCGCGAGCCCTTGAAAGGCGCCTCCCATGAAGACGAGGAGGATCAGCGGGTTCAGCAGATTGAAGGCGAGGCTGAACGGTTCGCGCTTGAGATGCAGCATCCAGCGGGTGAACTGCGCGCGCGTCTCCTCAATAAAATCACGCACCGTTCGGCGCCTCATCGCTGAAAGCGCGGCCGGCGTAGTGGAGAAACACCTCATCGAGCCCCGGCCGGGTATAATTGATCGAGCGGAGGCTGACGCCGGCGGCGGCGGCGGCCTCGAGCACGTTCGCGAGCGCCGCCTCATGCCCTTCGACGTAAATTTTAAGTTTGGCCCCGTCGCGCAAGGATTGGCGGACGACGGGCAATCGCGAAACCGCGCGCTCGAGGTTCGCAAACGACGCGTCGCGGTGGTGGTTGGAGTCGGCGAGCTCGACGGAAATCACGTCCCGGTTAAGCCGTCCCTTCAGCTCTTCCGGCGCGCCGCGCGCGACGATCTTGCCGCGGTCGATGATCGCGACCTCATCACAGAGCCGCTCCGCCTCGTCCATGTAATTCGTGCAGAGGAAAACGACCGTCCCCTGCTCCTTTAATCCGAGGATGTAATTCCACACGTCGCGCCGCACCTGCACATCGAGGCCGAGCGACGGCTCGTCGAGGAGGATCACCGCAGGCCGGTGCAGCAGGCCACAGGCGAGGTCGAGCTTTTTTTTCGTTCCGCCGGACAGGCGCCGGGCGCGGCGATCCTCCTGCCCGGCAAGGCCGACGAGCGCCAGCGCTTCTTCAATTCGGCTTTTGCGCAAATCCGCGGGCAAATGATAGAGCGACGCGTAGAATTCCAGGTGCTCGCGGGCCGTGAGATACGGATCGGCCGTGATTTCCTGCGGCACATAACCGATCGAGCCGCGGACCTTGGCCGGGTCTTTTATGATGTCGTAGCCCACGACTTCGACGCTGCCCGCGTCCGGCCGCGTCAAGGTCGCGAGTATCTTTACCGTCGTCGTCTTGCCCGCGCCGTTCGGCCCCAACAGGCCGAAGATCTTCCCAGCCGCGGCCTCGAGTGAAATACCGTCCAAGGCGACGATGTCGGCGTAGGATTTTTTCAAGCCATCGATACGAACCACCGGCGAAGCCATATTAATCGACGATCATATTACGCGCTCGGGATGAAGTCCACCCGCGAGGCGGAAAGAAAAATAAACTTGTCAACGTAAAATATTTCGTTTACAAATTACAAAGAAGCCGTGGCCGATCGATCGAATTCCGCGAGGGGCGCGACGGACTACCCAAAGCCGTCCGAGGAAAAGTCGGATCAGTGGTGGGAGTTCTGCCCACTGTGCGGCTCGAAACTCATCAACCGAAAATGCCGCTTCGTCTGCTCCGATCCGCAATGCCATTATTTCATGAGCTGCAGCGAGTTCGATTTATAAGCCGAGCGTCCCCGCTAGAAAAACCTTCATTTTAGTATAGAATCGTTTCGGTTTATGGCTAAGACGGCCGGCGTCATCATCATCGGCAACGAAGTCCTGTCGGGCAAAACGCAGGACACGAATTCCCATTATCTCGCCAAAGAGCTCCGCGAGCTCGGCGTCGAACTCCGCCGTGTCGTCGTCATCCCCGACGAGATCGAGCTCATCGGTCGCGAGGTCGCGGCCTTTTCGCGCGATTTCGACTTCGTCTTTACGACCGGCGGCGTCGGCCCGACGCACGACGACGTGACCATGGCGGGTGTCGCGCACGGCTTCGGGGTGAAGGTCGTGCGGCACCCGGATCTCGAGCGGCGTCTGCGCGACCGCCACGGCGCCAATATCAACGAGGCGCGCCTTAGAATGGCCGAGGTCCCCGAAGGAACGGAGCTGATCGGCGAATGGTCGATGTACGGGCCGGTGCCGAAGATGCGCAACGTCTACATCTTTGCCGGGATCCCCAAGGTCCTACAGGACCGTTTCGCCGCGATCAAAGAGCGCTTTCGCGAAGCGCCCTATTATTTGAAAGTGATCTATTCCAAAGAAGGCGAAGGGGTCGTCGCGTCGATCTTAAACGAGCTCTTGCTGGGCTTTCCCGAGCTTCTCTTAGGCTCTTATCCGGTGATCGATAATCCCGAATACCGCGTAAAGCTTACTTTGGAATCAAAAGACCCTGCCTATCTCGAGAGCGCTTTTCAAAAGCTGGTCGGCGTGATGCCGAAGGATTCGATCCTCAGGACCGAAGGCTAGAACAACCCTTCGTTAAAGCCGATATCCCAGCCGAGAAACAGCCCGAACGCGGTGCTTGCGAAGCCCGCCGAGAGGCGTATCCAGCCGTTGAACGAGGCGAATTTCTGCGCGGTCAAAACGAACGGCAGCCCGATAAGACTGCTGAGGACGAGCATTCCGCCGACCGAGCCGAAGCCGAAGATCACGATATAGATGAGCCCGGCGAGCGGCGAGGGAATCGTCGTCAGCACAAGCAGCATGAGCGCCGCGCTGCCAGCGAGACCGTGAACCATACCGACGAAGAAGGGCTTGCGCATCGCCTTGAACGGATGCGGATGGGCATGGCTCTCTTCGCGCTCGCCGTGAATGTGAAAGTGGGTATGGGTCGTCGGGCTGTGGCTGTGCGTGTGCAGGTGGATCTTCTCGACGCGAAAAGAACGCCACAGAATATTAATTCCCAGGATCACCAGCATGAGCGCGACGAGAAACTCAAGCCCCAACGCGACCCGCGGCGGAATCGTCAGCCTGAGGCCGATGACGATCAGCCCCACCAAGAAGAGCGTCGCCGTATGGCCGAGGCCCCAGAACGCGCCGATGAGCGACGCCCATTTGAGGCTTTTGTGTTCGCTCACGATGGTGGAGACCGCGATCAAATGGTCTGCGTCGAGCGCGTGCTTGACGCCGAGAATCAGTCCCAGGCCGAAGGCCGCATAAAGCGATGCTTCCATAAAAATACTTTCGTGTCCTTGTATGTGAAAAACGACCGCCGGGAATGCCTATCGCCGTTCTGGGAGCGGTTGGCCGGTCTGCGTGCCGATCCACACCTCGCCGCCTTCAAAAACTTCTTTCTTCCAGATCGGCACCGTCTTTTTGATCTCCTCGATCGCGAAGCGGCAGGCCTGGAAGGCATCGTCGCGGTGCGCGGCCGAGACGGCGATCATCACGCTGGCCTCGGTGATCTCAACCGGTCCGACGCGATGGATGATCGCGATGCGCTCGATGCGCCAATTCTTCTTCGCGTCCCCACCGATGCGCCTCAGCTCCTTTTCCGCCATTTCAGGATAGGCATCGTAGTCGAGCGCGATGACTTTTCGCCCTTCATTATTGTTTCGGGTCGTCCCGATGAAGGTCGCGATGGCGCCGGCCGAAGGGTCGGTGACGTAGCGAACGAGTTCCTGGAGGTCGATCGGTGCGCGTATGACGCGGAACATATCACCCTCCGCTCACCGGCGGAATGAAGACGACCTCGTCGCGATCCTTGAGCGGGTGGTCCGGCCTGACGTAATTCTGGTTGACGGCGTAGAGAAGCCGGGTGTCAACCGGCGCGAGCTTGGGATAATCCGCTTTGAGCGCCTGCCAGAGATCCGCGACCGTGCTGCCGGCCTGAATCTCTTTCGTTATCTCACCGGCGCCGACGCGCTCTCGAAGGATCGCGAAGAATTTCACCGTCACTTTCATTGACCCTTGAGCTGCGTCACCATATGGCCGAGCTCGGGAAGGATGAGTTTCCGCATGCCGAGCTCGACGGCGCCTTTCGATCCCGGCAGCGAGATGAGCACCTTGCCGACGGCGGAGCCTGCGACGGCCCGGCTCATCATCGCCGCCGATCCGACATCCTGGTAACTCAAAAACCTGAAGATCTCGCCGAAGCCGTCCAGGCGCTTCTCCAATAGACGGTCGATGACCTCGTAGGTGCCGTCGCGCGGCGCGATGCCCGTGCCGCCGTTGACAATCACCGCCTCGATACTCCCATCGCCGAGCGTTCCCTTGAGCAGCGATTCGATCTCAGCGGGCTCGTCCTTGACGATGCGATAGCCGGCCAAGCGGTGGCCGTGCTCGGCGAGCAAACTCTTGATCGTCTGACCGCTCAAGTCCGTCGCTTCGTCGCGCGTATCGCTCACCGTGAGGACAAAGCAGGCGATGCTTTTCTTGCCTTTCTCTTTGTGCTCGTGAACGGACATTAAAAAATTCTGATCTAAAACCAATTGACTATAACAGCGGGGCCGGGGTAATTCAAATAAACTCCGACGCGCTCCGTGCTTGCACGTCCGGGTAAGTGAAAATAAAACAGCGCTTTATGGCGGTTGATCTGGGACCCTTTTCTCTTTACATCCACATCCCCTATTGCGCGGTCAAGTGCCCCTACTGTGACTTCAATGTCCGCGTCGCCCGAACGATTCCCGAGCCGGAATATTCGGGCGCGTTGATAAAGGAATTGGGGTATTACGCCGAGACCGATGGCTGGCGCGGGAGAGAGCTGAAGAGCCTTTTTTTCGGCGGCGGAACGCCTTCGTTGTTCTCGCCCGAATCGATCGCCGGCATCATCAATCGCGCGGCGCGGCTGTTTCCTTTCGTCCCTGACATCGAGATCACCCTGGAGGCGAATCCCGAGAACCGCGCGCACTTCAAAGGCTACCGCGACGCGGGCGTCAATCGCTTGAGCCTCGGCGCGCAAACGTTTCAGCCCGAGTTGCTCCGCTATCTCGGCCGGGTTCATTCGCCGGACGATACCCGAATCGCTTTGCAGACGACGCAAAAGAGCTTCGATAATTTCAGCCTGGATCTCATCTACGCGATCCCCGGCGAGTCGCTGGCGGATTTGCAGGCCGATCTCGCCGAGGCGCTGGAATTCTCGCCGCCTCATCTATCGGCCTATAGCCTCACGATCGAAGAAAAGACCGAGTTTGCTTATCGCTTGAGAACCGGCAAGATGACGCTCGCGCCCGAGGCCGAGGAGATCGCCATGGCCGAGACGATCGAGCGAACGCTCGCCTCGGCGGGGCTTGACCGCTATGAAATCTCCAACTACGCACGACCCGGCCGGCAGTCGACGCATAACAGCGCCTACTGGGAAGGCGGCGATTATCTCGGCATCGGCGCCGGCGCCCATTCCTACCTCCGTTTGGATGAAGAACAGGTCTTCGGCCGCCGCTGGCGCGAAGAGAAAAATCCGCTCCGCTATATGGACCGGGTGGCGGGCAAAGGGACGGCCGCGATGGAGCTGGAGAATCTCGATGCCGCAAAGGCGGCCGGCGAGTTCATGTTCATGGGACTCCGGACGATGCGCGGCGTGTCAACGGGCGATTTTTCGCGCCGCTTCGGCAGAGAGGTCTCAGAGGTTTATCCGAAGATCGGCGCTTGGGTCGAAGCCGGGCTGATGGAAGCGGAAAATGGCCGGCTCCGCCTGGGCCGCCGCGGCCTCATGGTCGCCGACGAAATTTTTCTCGCCTTCGTGTAGACATATGCGCATCCGACGCCGCATTTCTATCGAAGCACCCGTCGAGCTCGTCTGGGACGTCATCGTCGATCTGCGTCGCGCCCGCGAGTGGGCGCCGGGATTCGACGATTACCCATTCGTTTCGGCCGAGTGGCCGAAGGAGGGCGCGAAAGCCACGTGGCGCTATCATGCCGGACCCGTGCATTTAGACTTCCATTTGACGCTGACGGAATCGCTTCGCGGCAAAGCGCTCCAGATCGTCAATCACAGCCTCTTGGGCGAAGGGCTGGAGGTTTACAGCTTCTCGATGTCGGGCGCGACGACGACCGTCTGGTACGACGCCAGTGATCAGCCGAATTGGCTCGGCCGCCTGGCGGCGCCGCTGTTCGAGAAAAAGCTGATCCAGCTCGTCGACAAGACGATCGCGAGCCTCAAAGTTTACTGCGAGAACCGCGCCAAAGCCGGCCAGAAATGAGAATCCCATGGCCTCGAACGCTTACCACTTCGAGGATCATTGGCAGGTCCCGTTTCCGATTGAGCAAGTCTGGGAAATTCTTGCTCGCCCCGAGGACTATCCGCGCTGGTGGCGCGGCGTTTATTTAAGCGCGACGCGACTGGACGCCGAAGGCAAGCGCGTCGCGGTCGTCGCCCGCGGCTTTTTGCCTTACAAGCTCCGCTTCACGATCGAATCGGTGCATCAGGAAAAGCCTCGGCTCATCGAATTTCGCGCGAGCGGCGACTTCGTCACCGACATTTCGCGCTGGGTCTTGGAGCCGTACGGCGACGGCACCGCCGTGACGCTGGAGTGGAATCCGCGAGTGGAGAAACCGATCGTGAAATTTCTCTCGCCGGTGCTGAAGCCGCTGTTTCGCTGGAATCATGAGTGGACAATGAGGATAGGGGAAAAGCAGATCGCGGAGTATCTGCGAGACATGGCTAAGCAAGTTGTGTCCGGCAGATAAAGCGTCGCATGGCAACAATTATGAACCAAATGGTAACGATGATGAGGGCTCCAAGTGTCCCGTCATAAGTGCTCATCACCCACGTATACGGTATAAAGAGCGTAATTGCTGAAGAAACGAACCGCCAAGCATCAGGTCGAGCAAAGCCGCCGCCGGAAAAAATCGCAGCTACTGTCATCATCAACGGCCCGGTAAACCAAATTCCGAATAACATCCATAGCGCGACGATTCCTCGGCCGTGATCGCCTAGTCTTTTCCTGTCTATTGTCTCGAGAGTTACAATCGACGCAATGACGGGAAGAAATACGATCGCAAGAATATCAGCCCGGCTACCACCGAAGTTGTAAGCTCGAATGCCGTGAATGATGATGCTTGGAATCCAGAATGAGACGCCACAGAAGAGGTAAACGAGAAAAAAGAGACGCTTCATTCAAACAGTCGGGGTCTCGCGCTACGAGCCGAACGGAATCCTGCCGTCCCGTCCTCTTTTGTAATTTCGCTGCGTCTGCTCCGCATTTCTATTGACGAAGCCGCGCTGGTAGAGCGGGTGACGGAGGCTCCGGACTTCGTGCTCGAGCTCATGGAGCGTCGCGCCGGTTTCGGGCTCGACGATCTTCTGAAAGCGGAACTGATGCCCGCGCACGTCCTCGGTGACGAGGCCGCGGCGGTTGAGAAACTCGTACGGGCAGGAGAAGTTGGCGACGTAGATCGCGACGTGATGGCCGTCGTAGGGCGGGATGCTTTCGCTCGTCTCGCGGAAGATCAGTTCCTGATTGCGGCCGATCGCGACCCGCGCCGTCGCCACGCCGCCGTCCTTCTCGATCGCCGCCGGCGCGCGAAAGACTTCCCGATAGAAGCACGCGATGCCTTCGGCGGCGCCGGGCTTGACGAGAAGTTCGATATAGGGAATGCCGAGCGCCATGTCGCCGAACTTTTCTTCCGGCATATAGCAGCGAAAATTGTTTCCCCACGGGCACGTGGCGGCGATGTAGCCGTTCTCGCGCGACCACTTGAATTTCGTGCCGGCGAGGCTTTCCTTGATGGATTCGAGCCGCTGCTCCAAGTGCTCGGGATCGGGAATCACGAGGCCGACGTGACCGGCGAAGCGCTGGGCGCCGCGCGTCGGCAGGTGAAACTGCTGCTCGCCGACGTTGACCCACATATTTCCCAATCCAACTGTGAGATAAGGGTCGCGCGTGAGACCGAGGCCGACAATGTAAAACAGAATCGCCTGCGACTGGTCGGACACCTGGACGTTCAGGTGCTCCAGAAGAACGATGTTGCCGACGTCCTCGGTCGTGTAGCTCTTTTGCGTTTCCATGCCTTCCTCAGTTCGAAACGGCGCCGGCCTTGACGCTGTCGAGGACTGTCTTCCCGGCGAGGTCGACGACCGCGATCTCGTCGCTCACCTCGCACCCGACGAACGCGCAGCGCCCATCCGGATCGAACGCGAGGTGCGCCGGCGCGCCGCCGACATCCAGCCGCGCGACGGTCTTATGGCTCAGCGCATCGATGATACAGACGCTCGCCGCGCCGGTATTCGACACCACGAGCCAGCGGCCGTCGGGACTAAGGGCGAAAAAGTGCGGGTAAATGCCGACAGGGATGCGCGCGAGCACACGGCCGGTTGCGGTCTCCCAGACAGTAATGTCATCCGAGGCGAAATTCGCGACATAGCCCACTTTCCCGTCATCGCTCAATACCGGAAGATGCGCCCCCGCGCCCGCGGCAATTCTCCCGATGACTTCATGTGATTCGGTGTCGACAACCGAAACGTCGTCGGAAAGGGTATTTGCGATATAGGCGCGGCGGCCGTCGGGGCTGAACGCGATGTGGCCGGGTCCGGCGCCGACGCCAAATCTCCCGACGACGCGATTTGTCCGCCCGTCTATGACCGTGACATCGTCCGAGCCGGAATTCGGCTGGTAGACCCAGCGATGGTCCGGTGAAACCGCGACGTCGTGCGGCGCGACACCGACGGCGACCGTGGCTGCGGGTCGGCCATTTTCGATGACCGTCAAGGTCTCGTCCGGACCGCTCGGCGCGTAAACCTTTTCACCCTCCGGTGCGACGCACGGCAGCAGAGGCCGCCTTCCCGTGGGCGCGGTCGCGGTCACCGTATCGGTCGCGGTATCGATGATGCTGATCTCGTCCGAGCCGCTGTTCGCGACATACAGCCGCCGCTGATCGTGCGACAGCTCGAGATGGGACGGGTTGCGGCCGAC
>DATJFG010000043.1:0-5866 GCA_035495775.1 Verrucomicrobiia bacterium
TTCTCCGAGCTGCTGGCGCGAATCCAGGCGCTGATCCGCCGCTCGAGCCAGGCGAGCGAGCCGACGCGCCTGACGGCCGGCGACCTCTCGATGGACCTGCTGACGCGCGAGATCGTCCGCGGCGACAGGAAGATCGACCTCCAGCCGCGCGAGTTCGCGCTGCTCGAATACCTCATGCACCACGCCGGGAAAGTGGTCTCGAAGAGCATGATCATGGAGCACGTCTGGAGCTACGACTTCGATCCGCAGACCAACGTCGTGGACGTGCTGGTCTGCAGGCTCCGCAATAAGATCGACCGCGATTTCGAAAAAAAAATGATTCACACCCAGCGGGGGGTGGGCTATGCGCTTAAAACTTCCTAGCGGCTTCACCAAGACGCTCGGCTTTCGCCTGACGCTCTGGTACGCCGCGATCTTCATCGTGAGCTCGGTGATCCTCTTCGCCGTCTCCTACTTTTTTCTCACGTTGTCGGTGCGCGACAACCGGCGCGAGATCGAGTCGAAGCTGAGAAAGTACGTGTCGATCTATGAGAGAGGCGGCGTCGCCGCCGTGCGCAAAGCCGCCGACGACGCGCGCAACGCGTTTTTTGTGCGCATCCTCGGCCCCGGCGACAACACCGTGTTTTTTACCAACTCCGCGCTGTGGAAGAAGTTCGACGTAAAGCCCAGCCAGCAGCAGCCGGCCGAGGGCCAGTGGCAGTATTTTCCCGCGACGACCGACGCGGACGTGCTGGAGCTCACCTCGGTGGATCTGCCCGGCGGCATCGTCGTGCAGGTGGGCAAGGACATCGAGGACCGCCTGGAGATGCTGGAGGATTTTCGCGAGGCCACGCTCGCCGTCATGGTCCCCATCATTTTGATCGGCCTCGCCGGCGGAGCGGTCCTGGCGGCGCGCGCGACGCGGCCGATCCAACGGCTCATCGAAACCACGCAATCGGTCATCGACACCGGCAGGATGGACGCGCGCGTGCCGATGGGAAAAAGCGGCGACGAGCTGGATCAGCTGGTCGGGCTGTTCAACCGGATGCTCGAGCGCATCGAGGGGCTGATCAAGGGCATGCGAGGGGCGCTCGACAACGTCGCGCACGATCTGCGCACGCCGATCACGCGCCTACGCGGCATCGCCGAGATGGCGCTCCGGTCGGACGGCCATCGGCCGCAGGACTACCGCGAGGCGCTGGCGGACTGCCTGGAAGAATCCGAGCGCGTCGCGACGCTGCTGAACACGCTGATGGACATCTCCGAGGCGGAGACCGGCGCCATCAGCCTGAGGCTCGAGCCGCTCAACGTCTCGAGCCTCATCGAAGAGATCGTCGAGCTCTACGACCAAGTCGCCGAGGACAAGGAGATCACGGTGTCGTTCGACTGCCCGGAGCACATCAGCATCATCGCCGATTTGAACCGTATGCGCCAGGTGCTCGCGAACCTGCTCGACAACGCCATCAAGTACAGCGGACCCAAGTCGAGCGTGGCGATCGAGGCCGACGAGCGGCACGGCCAGGTCCTCATCCGCGTCAAAGACAACGGCTCGGGCATTCCGCCCGACGAAATCTCCAAGATCTGGGACCGCCTCCACCGCGGTGACGCGAGCCGCTCCCAGCCGGGTCTGGGGCTCGGCCTGAGCCTTGTGCAGGCGATCGTGCGGGCGCACCGCGGCCGCGTCGGAGTCCAGAGCCAGACCGGTGTCGGCTCCGCCTTCACCCTTTATCTTCCCAGCGCGTCGCTCCCGCAGTAAGATTTTCCCCTCCGCCGAACCTTTCAAAGATGTAATTTGCGGGAAAGGCTCCCGCAATGCGCGCCGTACTACATTTCAACCGTTCTTAGAACGGTTTTCCGCCTTCACGCGGCGTCTTAAGACGCCGGCAACTTTTCGCGGCCGTTCGGAACGGCCATGCTTTTCAAAGAACGCTACGGGCCATGGGCGCTCGTCACCGGCGCCTCCTCCGGCATCGGCGCCGAATTCGCGCGCCAGCTCGCTCGGGCGGGATTGAATCTCGTTCTCATCGCGCGCCGGAAAGCGCGGCTCGACGAACTGGCGCAGCAGATCGAAGAACACGATCGCATCCAGGTGAGGACCGTCCGCGCGGACTTGTCCCGGCCCGACTTCATGGCCGACCTCCTTTCCGCGACCCGATCGATCGAGATCGGGCTGCTCGTCAACAACGCCGGCTTCGGACTGGCGGGCGCTTTCCTCGAGCACGGCGTGGACGAGGAGATCGCGCTGCTCGATGTCAACTGTCGCGCCCCCTTGATTCTCACCCACGTATTCGGCCGGCAGTTGACGGCGCGAAAACGCGGCGGAATCATCTTCGTCTCGTCGGTAAGCGGTTATCTCGCCACGCCGTTCGAAGCCTCGTACGCGGCGAGCAAAGTCTACGAGCTATTCCTGGCGGAGTCACTTCGCTACGAGCTCCGAAAGTACGGCGTCGACGTGCTCGCGCTCTGCCCCGGCGTGACCCGCACGGAGTTCCACGAGCTCGCCGGCATCCGACCGGTCGCGGCGATGCCCGTCGAGCCGGTGGTCGCCGCCGCGCTCCAAAAACTGGGCAAGCGGTCCGCGGTCGTAACCGGATGGCACAATCGCATGCTGGTTTTTTGCTTGAGATTCGCCCCGCGATGGACGGCCACCGTCCAGGCCGGAAGGATCATGGAAGGTCTTGTGTTGAAAAATGGCGGCGGCGAGCGCGCCGAGCGCAACGTCGACCGCACGCCGTAAAAAATCGGAGAATTGTCTTATGTCCAAGTCAGCCAACAGGCGGGCGATCGCCCCGGGCTTCGACGGGCGGCCCCGGCTCGACGCGCTCAACTTCAGCCTTGCGGCGGCTCACGTTCTGGCGAATGTGTTTCAATTTTTCCTGCTGCCGCTTTTTCTTCTGCCGCAAAGCACGGCTTGGGCTCTTGCGCTGATTCCGCTGGCCGCTTCCAACAACTCCTTTTGGGCGTTGATTCACGAGCCGATACACGACGTCTTCGACGCTTCGCGGCGCCGCAACGACGCCGCCGGCAGACTGCTGGCCGTTTTTTTCGGGTCCCCTTTTCGCCTGCTGCGCTTGACCCACCTATCGCACCATAAATTCAACCGCTCGCTGAAAGAGCGCGGCACCGAAATTTACGATTCCCGGGTGATCTCGAAAGGCATGGCCCGGCTGAGACATTTTGGCCAGATCCTCGGCGGACTGTACCTGTCGGAGGTTTTTACCCCGCTGTTGTTCCTCCTGCCGCGGCGGTCGTTTCACAACCTGGCGCGGCGCGTGTTCGACCCGTCGAGCCCTCACGACCAATGGCTCGCGAGAAATCTCATGGACGCGAGGTGGTTTCGCGAGATTCGCATCGACGCGGCGGCGATCTTCATTTTCTTCGGGGTGAGCGCGTTCTGTTATTGGGGCCATGAATGGCTGTTAGCGGCGATCATTCTCGCCCGGGCTTTTTTCATCTCGTTTCTCGACAACGTCTATCACTACGGCGCACCGCTCGACCGCCCATTCTCCGGTTATAACCTCCGCCTGCCCAAATTCCTTTCCGGTTTCATCTTGAACTTCAACTTACACGGCGTGCACCACGTCTATCCGTACCTGCCGTGGAACAGGCTGCCGGAATTCCTGCTCCGGCAGGGCGGCCGCTACGATCAGGGTTATTTCACAGCGGCCGCGCGCCAGCTGAGCGGCCCGATTCCGCTGTCGCAAATCAGAGCCGGGCGCGCGAAAACAAATTCCTGACGGGACTCGGAACTAGAACGACATGCGAAGCGGAGGCGGTTGGGGAGTCGACCTCGTGCTCATCGCGCTGTGCGCGGGAGCTCTGTACGCGTTCCAGCTCGGCGAGCGCGCGTTGTGGTCTCCCGACGAAGGCCGCTACGCCGAGGTCGCCCGCGAAATGGTCGCCACCGGCGACTATGTCACCCCGCGGCTCGAGGGGCTTAAATTTTTCGAAAAACCCCCGCTGTTCTACTGGGTCCAGAGCGCGGCGATCCGGCTCTTCGGCCTAAACGAATGGGCGCTGCGGCTGTGGCCCGCTCTCTTCGCCGTCCTCGGCTGCCTGGCGGTTTACATCGGCGGCAGGAAGTTCTTCGACCGCCGGACCGGCCGGATCGCCGCCGCCGTGCTGGCGACCTCGGGTCTTTACTACGCGATGAGCCGCGTCGCCAACCTCGACATGGGGCTCTCGACGCTGCTCGCCTCGGCGCTGCTGGCATTTTTAGCGGGCACGCGCGAGCCGCCCGGGCTCGGCCGGCGCGCATCGATGGCGCTGTTTTTCGTTTTCATGGCGCTGGCGGTTTTGAACAAAGGTCTCATCGGGGTCGTACTCCCCGCGCTGATTATCGCCACCTGGATGGCGCTGACACGCGAATGGAAAGTGATGAGAGCCTTGCATCTCCCCTCCGGCATATTTTTATTTACGGCGATCGCCGCGCCCTGGCACATCCTCGCGGCGAGGGCGAACCCGGGATTTTTTTATTTCTATTTTGTCCGCGAGCATTTCCAGCGATTTCTCTATAAAAACGGACCGCTCGACCATCCGTGGACGTTCGTCCCGGTTTTGCTGATCGGACTTTTCCCTTGGACGGTGTTCCTGTTCCAGGCGCTTCGCTACAACCTCGACGCCGAGGCGGGCGAGCGCCGAAACGAAACGGTCTTTTTTATTGTCTGGGCCGGCTGGATATTCCTGTTCTTCTCTCTCTCGAGCTCGAAAGTCGTTCCCTACATCCTGCCGATGTTCCCGCCTCTGGCGATTTTGCTCGGCCGTTATCTCTCGGCCGCATGGGAACGCCCCGGGCTGAAAGGCCTTCGGCCGGGAGTATGGCTTTTTGTCTTCGCCGCGCTGCTCATCGCCGCGCTCGGTCTCAAAGGCCCGCAGCACTATTTGGAGCGATACTCGAACTGGCCGAATCTCGAAGTGCCGCAGGATGAAGCCACCATTCCATCGACATCGTCGGATACCTATCCGGACTTGGCGCAATTAAGACCGTATCTGGTCGCCCAGGGCGCCGTTCTACTGTTCGGGGCGCTGGCGGCGGTTTATTTAAGCCGCCGAAAAGGCTTTCCATGGGCTTTTCCCGCTCTCGTTTTCACGGCGGGGCTGTTTCTCGTCGTGGTCAACAGCAGCCTGCCCGTTTTCGACCAGCGCCGCTCGGTAAAGAGCCTCGCGCTGGCGCTAAAGCCGCGGCTGAAAAGCGCCGATGAAGTCGCCAGCTACCACGCCTATTACCAGGACCTGCCGCTCTATTTGCAGCGACGCGTCACGCAGGTCGGCTGGATCGAGCCGTTCGAGCTCTGGCAAGAGGACCTGAACCGGCGGGCAAACGACGACGATACTTTCTGGCGTGACTGGAACGGTGCCGCGACGGTTTACATGCTGACTGACAGGGAGCAATACGATAAATTGCGTGCCGACTCGAAAAGCAAGTTTTTTCTCGTGGCACAAACGGATTACGACGTTGTGCTGTCCAACCGACCGTGACGGCGGCGGCGCGACGGTCCATCGGCCTGACTGAGGCCGGCCTGACACCTTTTCTATTGGTCCGTAGTCGCTTACAAGTCGCAAATCCGCCATACGCCCAGAGAGCGGCCGACCCTGTCATGCTCGACGATCAACTCGATCGGAGGCGGAAATCCGAAGGGCGGCAGCTCCATGTTGAGCCAACGCCAATGACCGGTGCAAATGTCGATGTTCTCCCGCACTGCGGGGTAGGTCGTTATGAAAAGATACGCCGCGCCGCTTCGCCTAAAGTTCTTCAGCACTTTGAAACCATCGTCGAGCGACAGGTGGATCAGCATCTCACGGCAGAGAATCGCATCGACCGGCGGCGCCTGCTCACGCGTCAAATCGAGACGCAGGAAAGTTTTTCCCGTGCCGCCATATCTCCGGC
>DATJFG010000044.1:0-117559 GCA_035495775.1 Verrucomicrobiia bacterium
ACTCTCACCTAACAAATGGGTCCGGTCAAGTCAAATAAAAGGCGAGGCTAGTTGTGCCTATACCGGTCGACCGCCTCGTCGTAGAGCTTTTCCTTACCCTCTTCTTCTAACTTTCTCGAGCGCTCCGTCAAGACCTTCTTGTCTTCGACGAAGTCCTGGCGCGAGAAGCCCAGATTGCCGGGATGAAGCCCGGTGTCCATGCGGATCGCGTCGCATGGGCAGGCCTCGACGCAAAAGCCGCAATAAATGCAGCGCAGCGTGTCGATCTCGTAGCGCACGGGATATTTTTCCACCGGATTTTCGGGATACTCGCCGGCCTCGATGTAGATGCATTCCGCGGGGCAGGCGGTCGAGCAGAGAAAGCACGCGGTGCAGCGCACGCTGCTATCGTCTTTCAGCGTAAGCCGATGGCGCCCGCGAAAGGTGTCCGGATAAGCAATCCGCTGCTCGGGATATTGAACGGTGATCGCGGCCGATTTGTCTTTCGCGAGGCCGAAGAGGTGAAGCGTGTGGATCGCGAGGTTGTGCCAGAAATGATAGCCCGTGACGAAAAGGCCTCGGATCACCTCAGGAAAGTAGAGCCTCTCCCAGAGGCCCATATGCTCGACTCTCTGCATAATGAACGAAGTTTGCGGAATCTCGATAGTTTTATAATGGATTCCGCACGCGGGTTCAAGGAAAGTTTTCGCTTACTCGCTGTCGTAGCTGAGGATCGAATAGACGCGGCAGCCGAGCTTCTCCCGGCCCTTTAAAAAGGCGAGCTCGATGAGGAATGCGCACTCGATGACCTCGGCGCCGAGTCCGCCCACTAGCTCGCACGCGGCCGAAGCGGTGCCGCCGGTCGCGAGAAGATCGTCCACGACGAGGACGTGAGCCCCCGGTTTGACGGCATCGCTGTGGATCTCCAGCGAGTCCGAGCCGTACTCGAGCTGGTAGCTCGCACGGCGCGTCTCATACGGCAGCTTACCCGGCTTGCGCACGATGCAGAATCCCGAGCCGAGACGGTAGGCCAGCGCCGCGCCGATCGTGAAGCCGCGCGACTCGATGCCGAGGACCGCGTCGATTTTTTGGTTGTGATAACGCTCGGCCAAAATGTCGACGGCTTTGTGGAACAGCGCGCCGTTCGCCAGCAGCGGCGTGATGTCTTTGAAGATAATCCCCTTCTTAGGGAAATCGGGAATGTCTCGGATGGCGCGTCTTAGATCGGCAAATTTCTCGTCCATCGGATGGACGTATCACAAAAGCTGGCGAGGCGGCAAATCTTTGTAGGAGCGGGTTTGAAACCCGCCCTAGCGTGTATCAGCCGCCCCACACCTGCCGCGCGAGCTCGACGACCCTTTCGAGCTTTCTTTTCTGATCGTCCGCCGTGATGAGATTTCCGATCACGTCCGAGGCGAAGCCGCATTGCGGGCTCACGGCAAGCTGCTCGACGGCGACGTAGCGGCTCGCCTGATCGACGCGCTGCTTCAAGTCGTCGATCGTTTCGAGCGCGGGCACCTTGGTGCTCACGACGCCGAGCACGACCGTTTTACCTTTCGGCAAAAAGCGCAGCGCCTCGAAGGTCCCGGCGCGCGGGCTGTCGTATTCGAGCAGGAAGCGATCGTGATTGAGGCCGTTAAGAAGCTTCTCCGCGATCGGATCGTAGCTGCCCTCGCGGTGCCACATGCTCCGCTGGTTGCCGCGGCAGATGTGAATTGAGAAGGTCACGCCGGGAAAGCCTTGGATCACCTCGTTGTCCGCCTTGATCGAGCGCGCGAAGTTCTCCATCGGGTCTTCGCCGCGCGCGCGCATCGCGTCGAGGGAAGGCTGGTCGACGTACGCCGTGTAGCCCGGCGCGTCGATCTGAATGTAGCGGCAGCCGGCGTCGACGAGACTTTGGATGATCGCCTGCTGGATGACGACGACATCCATGATGAAGTCGTCCATCGTCGGATAAACGCGTTTCGAAGCCTGATGATCGAAGCGCTGCGCGATGCGGTCGGGACCGATGAGCGTCACCTTGGCCGGCTGCTTCGCGATCGTTTTGACGAAGTCATATTCTTCGAGCGGCAGGTTGCGCCCAAGACGCAGCTTCTCGACGACAGGCCGCCTTTGTGATACCGCCGTCGCCTTTTTTTCGCCCTCGGGAAACTCCCAGCGCCGCAGCGGAGCCGCGCCCTCGACGCGCGCTTCGTAGAATTTGATGTCGGCTTTCTCGGCATCGAAGCCGACGACCGACGCCCCGAAGCTGTCCTGGAAATTGAGGCGGCGCATCTCACCGTCGGTCACGACCTCAAGACCGACGGATTCCTGCAGAACGACCGCCTCGCGCACGGCGCGATCTTCGGCCGCGCGCAGCTCTTCCAGACCGATCTTCCCTTCGTCGGCGCGCTCGCGCGCGCGTTTAAGGTAATCGGGACGCAGCAGGCTGCCGACGACGTCGGTGCGAATCGTTCTGAGATCGCCCATAGCCCAGAGTTAGGCGACGGGAAAGTGGATGTCAACCGGCCCTATGGAACCGCGCCCGTTATTGATTGAGCGCGGAGCAGCAGTGCTCGCTGTGCTCCGGCTCGTATCTTTGCGCGCGGAGATAGTTGAGGGGGTTTTCCGCAACGTTCTCCTTGCGGATCTCGAAATGCAGATGCGGCGCCGTCGCGTTCCCCGTGCTGCCGACTTCGGCGATCGTGTCCCCTTGATTGACGGTGTCCCCTTCCTTGACCTTGTTTTTCCGGTTGTGGGCGTAAACCGATACGAGGTTGTCGCCATGGCGCACGATAACGAGATTGCCGTACCCCCGGAGCTGATCGCTGTAGATCACCTCACCGCTTTCGACGACGTGCACGGGCGTGCCTTCGGCGGCGGCGATGTCGATGCCGTCGTGAACGGCGTCGCCGCGTGCGCCGAATCCGGACGTCACGACGCCGAGGATCGGCCATGCGAGGCTGCCGTTGCCGAGCGTCGGGAAATGGGTCGTCGACCGCGGCTTCAGCGAGATCGAAACGGGCGTGATGATTTCGACCGGCAGTTGCCGGGATGCGCCCGGAATGAAGATTCGCTGTCCGGCACTGATCTGATTGGGATCGCCGATGCCGTTCAAGCGCGCGAGCTCGCGGTAGCTGAAATCGTACGCCTTGCCGATGCGGTAGAGATTTTCGCCGCGCTTGACGACGTGATAGATGCCCGGTCCCGAGGGCGCAGGCGGCGATGATTTAAAAAGCGAGCAAGAGGAAATAAATAACGACAGCAAAAAAAAGACGAGCGCGGCAGAAGTGGGCGTCAGTCGGCCCAACCGTATTTCCCCCAGAGCTTGACGAAGCGGCATTCGCCCAGATTTTCCTCGTCATAGCCGGACTCTGTCCGGCGGATGCGCTTCAGGACCTGCGACTCCTCGTTGCCGAGCGGGATCACCAATCGCCCGCCGATGGCGAGCTGGTCCAGGAGCGGCTTCGGCACGCTCGGCGAGCCGGCGGTCACGATGATCGCGTCGTAGGGCGCGTGATCGGACCAGCCTATCGTCCCGTCGCCGACATGGAGGGCGACGTTGTAATACTCGAGCTCGTCGAGCACGGCGCGCGCGCGCGCGGAGAGCGGGCGGATTTTCTCGATCGAAAAGACCTGCGCGGCAAGCAGCCCAAGGACGGAGGTCTGATACCCGGAGCCGGTGCCGACCTCGAGCACCTTCTCGTCGCCCTTGAGCTCCAGAGCCTCGGTCATGAGGCCCACCATGTACGGCTGCGAGATCGTCTGCTTCTCCCCGATCGGAAGCGGCCCGTCGTCATAGGCCCGGCTCGCGAGCGCCGATTCGACGAAGAATTCCCGCGGCACCTTGCGCATGGCGTCGGCGACACGCGCGTCCTTGACGCCGCGGCCCACGACCTGCTCCTGGACCATTTTTTCCCTGGCGCGGATATAGGTGGACGGGCTTCGCTCCGATGGCATGAACGTTTTTGGAGGAAATGGTCGGGGCGACCGGATTTGAACCGGTGACCTCACGCACCCCAAGCGTGCGCGCTACCAGACTGCGCCACGCCCCGATCGCGATTGAGTATGATAGGTCTTTTTAGCATTTAGAGCGGGGTGAAAGCAATTGAATTTGATCCTTCCCGGAGCTAACAATTACATCCCGCCATGGATTTCCAGGAGCTGAAGTTCCGCTACGAGAGCCTTAGGGCAGGGCTGCGAGGCGCCAATCTCGCAGGCTCCTTAGCGCTCGCCTCCTCCGTGCGGCGGTTCCTTTCCGAACCGATCACGCTCGAGCGCGCGCAGGAGGAACTTCGAGCTGCGCTCGCCGACCGCGAAGACAGATTCCTCGGCCTCGTCCGCGCGCACGTCTACGCGCGTCCATCCAGTCCCTTTCTCAAGCTCCTGGGGCGGTGCGGCTGCGGCTACGCGGATCTGGAGCACCAGGTGCGGCGCTACGGTCTGGAGGCGACGCTGGAGCGCTTGGCGGTCGAAGGAGTATATCTCACAGCCGAGGAGGCCAAAGGCAAAAAGGAGGTCGTGCGCGGCAACGAATCGTTCAGCGTCGACCCTCGGAGCCTCGAAAATACGGAGCTGTCGGCGAACTATTTCTCCCAGAGCAGCGGCACTAGCAATCGACCCACAAGGTCCGCCGTGTCGCTCGATCGCCTGGCGATTTGGGCGCTCATCGGATGTGTCTTTGCTGCCGCACACGACCTCTTTTCCTGCTCCCACGCGGTATACGACGCCGTGCTTCCCGCCGGTGGCGGCGTGAGAAACCTCCTGATCAACGCAAAGCTCGGCATCGCAACGGACCGCTGGTTCGCCAGAAGCGTCGGCCGGATGACGCTCGGCGGCCGCTATTACCATTTCATGACGCGCCTGATCGTGCTCGCGGGAAAAAGCGCCGGCCGCGGCCTGCCAATGCCCGAGTTTATCGGCGTCGACGACATCGGGCGCATCGTCGATTGGGTGCGGAATGAAACGCAGCGGGGGAAACGCTGCTGCATCACCACCGCGGCGAGCAACGCCGTCCGCATTGCGCGGGTTGCCGCCGAAACCTCGGTTTCGCTCGAAGGCACGAAGTTCCTCGTCAGCGGCGAGCCGCTGACGCCGACCAAACGGGAACTGATCGAGCGCGTCGGCGCCGTCGCGATTCCCCTATACGGCTTCGAAGACTTGGCGGTCAGGGTCGGCTGTGGTTGCCCCCGTCCCGCACGCACGGACGAGATGCACGTCAACTGGCTGGACCTCGTGGTCGTCGAGCACTCCCGCGCGCTGCCCGACGGCCCGGACATCCGGCCGCTGCTCTTCACCTCGCTGCAACCGCTGAGTCCGCGCTTTTTTCTCAATGTGGAGAACGGCGATTATGCGATGCTCTCGCAGCGCGACTGCGGCTGCCTTTTAGAAAAGGCCGGCTTCACGCTGCACATTTCCAGCGTGCGCAGCTTCGAGAAGTTCACCAGCGAGGGGATGAACTATTTTTATGGCGATTTGTTCGAATTGTTCGAAAAAATCTTGCCGGCGGAGTTCGGCGGCGCCCCGGGGGATTATCAGCTGGTCGAGGAGGAAGACGCGGGTGGCCAGACGCGGCTGACGCTGCTGTTGCACCCTGCGGTCGATGGAGTGGACGAGGCGAAGTTGATTGCGTGCCTGAAAGAAGCGCTACGGAGCGGTGCCAGCGGAGGACGCTTCATGACGGATATCTGGCAGAATGCCGGGACTTTGCGCGTGGTGCGCCAAGCTCCCCACGCGAGCCCGCGCGGCAAGATCCTGCCGCTGCACGTGTCGCGATGAAACGACGTTGACGACTAGAACCGGAGGAGAAAATAGTAGCGCAGTCGTTTGGATTCACTGACAATCAAGCTTGTTTTCCAGTGTCAAAAGTCTGTCCTTTAACAATCTTGGAGCGGTCCCGGAATTCCGGAAACCGCTGCGTGTGAATTTGCGTAGCACCGTCGTATCGAATATAACGCGAGCAGGCCGGTCGGCGTCCATCTCAAGGTTCCCGTGCTTGCCTCGTTTAACGATATCTTTGTAACCATCTCCGTCAACGTCAACTAACAAAGAATCGCTATAGTAGTAATCGCCGGCGTCTCCCCAGTCTTCAGATAACTCCATCGGTTTTAGCCATTTATTATTCGCCACATCATACGTCCACAAATCGACTACACTCAGGCTGTACATACCGGGTACATCAAGCAGGTAGCCGATAAAGTTCGCTCCAATCGTCAGGCGACCCGAAACTGCCACTTCGACTTTGTCGAGATAGTATTTTGAAAAATAATCACCGATGACTTTTTGATCGTTCTGGGAAACGACGCCGGGGCTGGGGGGACATGCGGCTTGCGAAGAGACCACTAAGGCGTTTTGTTTGAGAGTCGGCGCGGCAGAATCAAGTGCGGCAATGATTTGGCGCGTGACAGCAGGCATTGGTCCATGGCTCCGGTCTCCGGGCCAATCTTTGGGCTTGAGCGACTGACAATTGTATGGCGAAAACGACGAGCGGCCCGGCGACAATCCACAGGATTTGATTGTATCGCTCGAGGTTCACAGGCACACCCGTCATTCGCCGAAAAGAAGCTGTATCTTGTCGTCGAAATTCATCGCGTCGAGCATCCACTTACCGTTCGCGCTATAAAATATAAACCGCCAGCGCATGGCGTGCTTTTCAAATTTTTGCAAGTAAAGGACTTGGTATAACGATTTGCCGAGGCTTCTTTCGGCAACAAATTCGGCCCCCAGCATTTTGCCGAATCTGCCCTGCAGCAAAGGCAGCTGCAACTTTGCTTGCTCGATGACGACATTGACTTCGGCTTCCGGCATCACGAAGTATGGCTTGGCGATCAACAGACCTCCTTCTAAATCCCCCGCGCCGACCTTCGCCATAACCTGCTCGGCCAATTTGCTCGCCGCCTCTTCGGAATCAAGCGTGGCGCCGCAAACGACTGCCTTGAGGAATAGAAAAACTACTACGGCGAGGGCGCTCGCGACCGCTAAGCGAAATCCGGGCATATTGTTTCTCACTTCCACTCATCGGCAGCCGCATGGCGCTGCTAGCGGGCAAACATCTCCTGCAAGACCTGGAATACGGCCATCATTGAGTTCTGAGATAATCGCCCCGCGCGACGGACGAGTCGCTCGGTGTCGACGGTACGGAGCTGATCAAGAGCCACGAAGCCTTTGCGACCCTGGAACCGGCATTGAATGCGCCACGGGTAAGCTTGCCCACCGGTTGTCATCGGAGCGATGATGACGGTTCGCAAATGCTCATTGAGATCATCGGGAGAGACAATTAAGCATGGTCTGGTTTTGCGGATTTCGCTGCCCCGCGTTGGGTCGAGCTGAATCCAGTAAACCTCGCCGCGCTCCGGCACGTCTACCGCCACTTCCAGTCTTTTTCATCAAAGCGCGTGGGAGCCGAAGGATCGAGCAAACCGTCTTCGCCTCGTTCACGCATTTTTTTTGCGGCGGCGGCCCAACCGGCGCGTGGACGGTCGGCTTTGCGGATCACAATGCGTCCAGGTGCGGCTTCCAGTTCCACTTCCTCCGATAGTTGCGCTTCTTCGAGAAGCGGCTTGGGCAAGCGTATCCCACGAGAGTTTCCGATCTGAACGATGCGGCTTTTCATGATAAATACGACCTTGTTAGCACATTGTAATCACATTAAGGAGTAGACGCAATACCGGTCTCACTTCCCCTGCGGCAGCGGGAGTTGCAGCAGCATGCCGCTACTCGAGCCTTCGACCATCGGGCGCTTACCGTCCCATTTGTCGATCGCCTTCTGCGTGATTTCCAGCGTCCGCCACTTGAGCAGCACGTCGGAGAGCGATTTCGTGAGAATCTCGTTGGACCTCGCCTCGCCCTCCGCCGCGGCGACGCGTTTCTTCGCCTCCGCCTGGGCCTGCCGAAGCTCGTTCTCGGCTCGGATCGCGTCCTGGGTGGCGCGGATCTTGGCGTTCAGCGCCTCGACGACGCCCTGGGGCAGGCGCGGTGCGCCGATGAAGCCGAACTGCTCGATGTGAACGCCGAACACGCCGACTTCCTTGTTGATCCGGTCGCGAATCAATTTCAAGAACTCTTCCTTCTTCGGCCCGTAGATGTCGTCGACGGCGTACTGCGAGCCCACCTCGTTAAAATGATCGCGCGCGACATTGCGCAGAAAGCCGTGGGTGAACGTGCCTAGATCGTCGCTGCGGAACTTCACGTAGAAGTGCGGCACCATTTTCGAGTCGAGCTGATAAGAGAGCGAGATATCGCCGGCGATGATTAAGCCCTCTTTCGAGTTGAACGTGATTTCCTCGTTGACGGCCCGCCCCTCATGCATGCTCTGCGTCCACACGGCGGTCTGCACATAGACGGGATAATGAAAGACTTTCGTGGTGATGCGATTAAAAAAAACTACTCCGGTCACGAGCGGGAAATCCTCGACGCCACGTTGATGGCCGAAGTAATTGACTTTGATGCCGACTTCCCCGGGTCCGATCACGGTGTATCCGACGATGCTGAAGATAATGACGAGCGCGAGAGCCGCGACTCCGGCTTTCAGCATGCCTCTTACATCCATGTGTTCCCTCCTGACTGGATTAGGCAACATCCAACGTCCGACTATTGTCATAGGTACACCAAAACGGGGATTTAGTGACAGCCTATAGCGCAGGTAAACGAAGCCAGTCAAGCCGAAGGAGAAGAATTTACGACAAGATCTTTTTCAGTGCCTGAATGTCTTTTTTGACCTTGGCGAGGGCATTTTTGTAGGCGGCGTCGGGGAGAGAAAGTTTGAGCTGCTTGCGCTCTTCCTTTTTATTCTCTTTAAGTTTCTTGCGCGCGCCTTCGATCGTGAAGTTCTCGCTGTAAAGCAGCCGCTTGATCTCCAGCAGCAACTCGACGTCGCGCTTCTTGTACAGCCGGTGGCGGGACGGCGCCTTGCCAGGCTTCAAGAGCTCGAACTCGCTCTCCCAGAAGCGGAGGACGTAGGGCTTGACGCCGACGATTTTGCTCACCTCTCCGATCTTGAAGTAAAGCTTGTCGGGAATCCGGAGAGCCATGGGAAGAGAATTTTACGAGGACGATGCGCCGGTGTTGAGGCTCTTCTTTAGAATCTGGCTGGGTTTGAACGTGAGGACCTTGCGCCCGGCGATGATGATCTCATCCCCGGTCTGCGGGTTGCGTCCCTTGCGCGGACGCTTGGTGTTGACGACGAAGTTGCCGAAGCCGGAGATCTTCACCTTGTCGCCTTTTTCAAGGCAGCCCTTGATGATCTCGAACGTCGACTCCACGACATCGGTGGCGTCCTTTTTCGAAAAGCCCACCTTCTCGTAGATGCGGGCGATGATTTCAGCTTTGGTCATGCGACCTCTCCTTCCGACCCGTTCAATCGAGCTCGGTCACCCTCTCAGCTGGGCGCCGAAGACCTCGCCGAGCCGCGCCACGAGCTCCTGGTGCAGGGGCTGGACCTCCGCATCGGTGAGAGTCCGGTCCTCCGCCCTGTAGGAGATCGTGTAGGCGAGGCTTTTCTTGCCTGCTGGAATCGGCGCACCGCGGTATTGATCGAACACCTCCACGTTTTCAATGAGGGCGTTCCTGAGATCTTTGATCCAGTCGATAATCCGTTGAGCCGGGAAGCTTTCATCAACGACCATCGCCAAGTCCCGTTCGACGGATGGAAATCTCGGAAGGGAACGAACCGTTAACTTAGGCGAAAGATACTGAAGCAGTTTTTCAATGTCAAGTTCCAATACCAGGCATCGGGCCAATGAAAGCTCCTCGGCGGCGGCGGGGTGGAGCTCGCCGATATACCCGAGGTTCGTCCGCTCGGCCCCGAGACGCGCCGCGCGTCCGGGATGAAGGAACGGCGGTAGATCGTCGTCGCTCCAGCTCCATTCGGTGGTGCCGCGCTCCAGGATGCCCTCGACCAGGCCCTTGGCGTCGAGAAAGGTGAAAGGGTCCTCGTCGGCGCGAAGTCCCGCGCGCGCCCTTCGACCGTAGAGCACAGCGCCGAGGTGCTGGCGCTCGGCGGGAGCGTTCTCAGAATCGAGAAAAAAAACCTTATTGAGCGCGAACGCGGCAAAGCCCTTCGAGCGCTGAGCGAGGTTCACTTTCATATCTTCGAGCAGCCCCGGAACGAGGCTGAGTCGCATCTCGGCGCTCTCCGATACCAACGGATTCAAGACGGGAACCGCTTTGACGCCGGCGAGGAGCCCCGGCAAGCGTTGGTTCAATTCCGCCGAGGTAAACGGCAGATGGATCGCCTCAACCAGCCCCTCCCCCACGAGATAAGAGCGGATGCCGCGCTCGGCGCGGAGCCGCGCGTCAGGCTTACCGCCGAGCGGCGCCCGCGGCAGCGTCGCGGGGATCTTCTCATAGCCATGAAGCCGCGCCAGCTCCTCTATCAGGTCCGCCTCGCGGGTCAGGTCACTGCGGTAGCTCGGCGGTGTAACTTTAAAAGATGTTTTCCCAGCCTGGACTTTGCAGCCGAGAGCTTTGAAATTTTTTTCGATCTCCGCCGGCTTGATCTCGACGCCGACGAGCTCCGCGACTCGCTGCTGCCGAAGGGCGATCGCCTCCGGCTCCGCCGGCCTCGGGTAACGGTCGACGACGCCGCCGAGCGGGCGCCCGCCGGCGATCTCCGCCAGCAGCGCCACGGCGCGTTCGAGCGCCGCGACCGTTCCCTCGGCATCGACGCCGCGCTCGAAGCGGTGCGACGCCTCGCTATGGAGACCGAGACGCTTGGCCGCACGGCGGATCGTCGCCGGATCGAAATGAGCGCTCTCGATAAGCACCGCGCGCGTGCCCGCGTGGACCTCCGAATTGCGCCCGCCCATGATGCCGGCGAGCGCGACGGGAACGTCGCCGTCGCAGATGAGCAGATCCTCGGCTGCGAGCCGACGCTCGGCTTCGTCCAGAGTTTCGAAGGTTGCTATATCCTTCGCCTGGCGCACCACGATGTGCTTGGCTGAGAGGCGGTCGAGGTCGAAGGCGTGGAGCGGCTGGCCGGTCTCGACCATGACGTAGTTGGTGGTGTCGACAACGTTGTTGATCGCGCGGATACCCGCGGCCTCGATGCGAAAACGCAGCCATTCCGGCGAAGGCCCCAGCTGGATCGCTTCCACCGCCTGCGCAGAATACCGGTGGCAGCGGCGCGGGCTCTGAATCTCGACCTTTACGGGAGTCGCTGCGCTCGATTTTTGCGCGGCGGCTTTGCGCGCCGGCAATTTGAGCCGGCCCGCTTTCAGAGCCGCGATCTCGCGCGCGATGCCGATGACGCCGAGACAGTCGCCGCGATTGGGCGTGATGCCGAGCTCGAAGATCCAATCCTCGCTGCCGTCGGGCGCGCGCGCCGGCGTCATCGATTCGACTTCGAGGCCCGCCATCGTCAGCGTCTCGGCAAGCTTTTCAGGCGCGTCGCGGAGATCGACGAACTCCTTCAGCCAATTAAGCGTAAGCTTCATCGTCAGAAGGTCGGGAACTGGCGCAGGAAGCGCAGGTCGTTCTGGAAAAAAAGCCGGATATCTTCGACGCCGAACTTGAGCATGGCGATTCTCTCGACGCCCATGCCGAAGGCGAAGCCGGAGAATTTCTCCGGGTCGTATCCGACGAAGCGGAACACCTGGGGATCGATCATGCCGGAGCCCAAGATTTCGAGCCAGCCCGTCCCTTTACACACGCGGCAGGTCTGGGAGTTGCGCAGCGCGCCTTTGCCGTCGCAGATGACGCAGCCGATATCGACCTCCGCGCTGGGCTCCGTGAAAGGGAAAAAGCTCGGGCGAAAGCGCACGCGCGAGTCGGCGCTGAAGATCTGCCGCAGCACGTGCGTGAGCACGCCCTTCAAATCGGTGAAGGCGATGCCTTGATCGACCATGAACCCCTCGACCTGGTGGAACATGGGCGAGTGCGTAGCATCGTCGTCATGGCGGTAGACCGCCCCGGGCACGATGATCTGGAGCGGCGGCTTGCGGCTCTCCATCACGCGGATCTGCACCGGGGAAGTGTGGGTGCGGAGAAGCCGGTCGGCGCCGACAAAAAAGGTATCCTGCATGTCGCGCGCCGGATGGTCCTTCGGCATGTTGAGCGCTTCAAAGTTATGATAGTCGTCCTCGATGTCGGGTCCGCGGGCGATCTCGAACCCCATGCCGTGAAAGACGTCGACGATCTCGTCCATGACGAGCGTCAGCGGGTGGATGCGTCCGCGCTCGCGGCGGCTCCCCGGCAGCGTGATATCGATGCGCTCCTCGACGAGGGCTTCGGATCTCTTCTCGGTCTTGAGCGTCTCAAGACGCGCTTCGATGCGCTCCTCGACGAAACCGCGCAGGCGATTGAGCTCCTCGCCGCGCTGCGGCCGCTCTTCCGGCGCGACATCTTTAAGGCCGCGGAGTAAACCGGTAACGGTCCCCTTCCGCCCTAGATATTCCACGCGCAGCTGTTCGATGTCGGCCTCGGAGGCCGATCGCCCGACACGATCGGCGATCTCCTCCCTGAGGCGATCGAGAGATTCGTTCATAGGGAGCGGACGGAACTTAGTTCGTCAGATGGGACTTGGCGAGCTCGGCGATCCGACCGAAGGCGGGCGCGTCGGCGACGGCGATGTCGGCGAGGATTTTCCGGTCGAGCTCCACCCCGGCCTGCTTGAGGCCGCGAATCAATTGGCTATACGAAAGCCCGGACAGCCGCGCACCGGCGTTGATGCGCGTGATCCATAGCGTGCGGAACTCGCGCCGCCGCACGCGTCGATCGCGATAGGCGAAGGCGAGCCCCCGCTCGACGGTCTCGCGGGCCATGCGGTACAATTTACGCCGTCCACCGACGTAGCCTTTCGCCAACTTCATGATCTTTTTCCGCCGGCGTCTGGTCTTGCTTCCCCCTTTGGCTCTGGGCACTGAAATGCTCCTTTCGAATAATGCTAGTGTGCTGGGTGCCGAGCCAAAACTCAGACCTCAGCATTCAGTCTCAGCACTTCCTTAGAGATACGGTACCAATTTGTGAATGTTTTTTTGCTCTTGAGCGGAAACGAGCGCACTCTGTCTCAGCCCCCGCTTGCGCTTTTTGCTCTTCGACGAGAGCAGGTGGCCCTTGAAGCCTTTGCTGCGCTTGACCTTACCGCTCCCGGTGACGCGAAATCTTTTCATCGCGCCTCTGTTGCTTTTGATCTTCGGCATTTCGTCTCCTTGTTCTAAGCCTGCTGCTTCGGCACCAGCAGCATAGCCATGTTTCTTCCTTCCAGGCGCGGCGGAATATCGAGCTTGGCGATGTCCTGCACCTGGCCGACAACCGAGTTGAGCATCTCTCTCCCCAGCTCGGGGTGCGTAATCTCCCGGCCACGGAAGAAGACCGAGACCTTGACCCTTTGGCCGCGCTCGATGAAGCGGCGAATATTTTTGACCTTGTAAACCAAGTCGTGGCGATCGGTGCGCGATCCCATCTTCACTTCTTTGATCGACACGAGCGTCTTTTTGCCGCCGGTGGATTTCTTTTTTTGCTGATAGCGAAACTTTCCGTAATCCATCATGCGGCAGACCGGCGGCTGGGCCTCCGGCGCAACTTCCACCAGATCGACTCCGAGGCTCTCGACCGCCTTGAGCGCCTCATAAAGCGGCATGACGCCCAGCTGGCTGCCGTCGACGCCGATCACCCGGACGTCGCGGGCACGAATCTGATGGTTGATCCTCGCCTCTCTAGCTATAAGCCACCTCCTGGTCTTGTCAGTTTCAGGTCTGTAGTTTCAGATTTCAAATCTATAGCCGCAGCTAGCCAACCGCCTCTGCGACCTCCGTTTTTAGCATTTCCATGAACTCTTTTACAGGGGCGGGCTTGAGATTTTCTCCGCCGCGCCGGCGCGGGGCCACCGTCGATTCCTTGACCTCGCGGTCGCCGATGACGAGTGCATAGGGAACCTTTTCGAGCTGCGCCTCTCGGATTTTATAACCGAGCTTTTCATTACGCTCGTCGAGCTCGACACGCCAGCCGCCGGCGGCGAGCTCGTCGTAAACCCCGCGTGCGTAATCCTTCTGGGCGTCGGTTACGGTCAGGATCTTGACCTGCACCGGCGCGAGCCAGAGCGGAAACGCGCCGGCGCAGTGCTCGATCAAAATGCCCATGAAGCGCTCGATCGAACCGAGAAGCGCGCGGTGGATCATCACCGGCCGCCTCTCGCCGCCGTCGGGCGCGACATAGGCCAAGTCGAAGCGCTCCGGCATGGAGAAGTCGAGCTGGATGGTCGCGAGCTGCCAGCCGCGGCGCAGCGCATCGAAAACTTCGAAATCGATTTTCGGCCCGTAAAAAGCGCCGTCGCCGGGATTGATTTTATAATCGATCCCCTCGCGCTTGAGCGATTGGGCGAGGGCGTCCTCGGCCTGCGCCCATACATCGAGGCTCCCCATGTACTTTTCCGGGCGCGTCGAGAGCTTGACCTGCATCTCGTTGAATTGAAACGTGCGATACACCTCGCGCAGCATCCTGAGCAGCGCGGTCATCTCGCCCTCGATCTGGTCCGGCGCGCAGAAGATATGCGCGTCGTCCTGTGAAAACGAGCGCACCCGCGTAAGGCCCGCCGTGACGCCGGATTTTTCATAGCGGTGCAGCCGCCCGAAGTCGGCGTAGCGGAGCGGCAGATCCCGATATGAGCGCTTCTTGGAGGCGTAGATATAGGTGTGCCCCGGACAGTTCATCGGCTTGACGCCGAACTCGCGCTCGTCAATGCGCGTGAAGTACATGTTCTCGCGGAAATGGTCGTAGTGACCCGAGCGGTGCCACAGCTCCACGTCGAAGATCTGCGGCGTCACGACTTCCTGGTAGCCATAGCGGACGTAAAGCCGCTTCATATAAGCGATGAGGCCGTTGTAGACGGCGGCGCCTTTGGGATGAAAAAACGGACTCGCCGGGGCGATCGCATGAAAGCTGAATAGGTCGAGCTCGCGTCCGAGGCGGCGATGGTCGCGGTTTTTCGCCTCCTCGATCAGCTTTAAATAATCTTTGAGTGCGCTTTCGGTCGGCCACGAGGTCCCGTAGATCCGCTGAAGCATCTCGTTCTTCTCGTCGCCGCGCCAATAGGCGCCGGCAACGCCCGTCAACTTAAAGGCGCGGATGACGCCGGTCGACGGCACGTGCGGCCCGCGGCAGAGATCCACCCACTCGCCCTGCCGGTAGAGCGAGACGGTCTCTTCTGGGATATCTTTCAATATCTCGACTTTGTAGTCTTCCCCCATGCGGCGGAAAAGCTCGATGGCCTCTTTCCGCGGCATCTCCTCGCGCGTGACTTTAAGATTTTTCCCGGCGATTTCGCGCATGCGCTTTTCGATCGCTTCGAGCTCCTCCGGCGCGAACGGCCGGTCGCGCTTAAAGTCGTAGTAAAAGCCCTGCTCGATCGTCGGGCCGATCGTTACCTGGGTTCCCGGATAGAGGCTCTGCACCGCCTGCGCCATGAGGTGCGCGGTCGAGTGGCGCAGAATATCGATGCCGTCTTCGCTGTCGAGCCGGATCCAATCGAGCGCGCAGTCGCGCTCGAGCGCGCGGTCGAGATCCACCGCCGCGCCGTCCAGTTTCGCCGCGATCACTTGGCCGTTGACGCCGAGCGACGACGCGAGCTCACGAAGCTTGGAGCCGGCAGGGACTTGGACCGTCTCGCCGCCGCTCAGTTTAACCTGGATATTTTCCACGACTCGTTCCTAATGCATTTGAAAAATGGTAGGCACGGGCGGGATTGAACCGCCGACCTCTTCCGTGTCAAGGAAGCGCTCTCCCACTGAGCTACGTGCCTATAAAAACGTTAAAGGATGAAGCAAGGGCGCAAAAACATCCTCGACGCCGCCCGGGCTTCATCCTTTTTTACTTTGCGAAGTGTTCGCGCAAGCGTCTGATTTATCTATCAATTATTACCACGACTGTCAACCGCGTTCAGCGGATCGGGATGCGATTTTGGAGCCAGAAAAGGCCGCGATAGATATATTGTACCCCGGAGATCACGGTCGCCGCGGCAGCTAAATAAAATAAGACGTCGTCCACCCATGGATTTAAAATCTCCGCGTTGGCCAGCATGACAAGCACGACGGCGATCGTCAGCAATTGTAAAGCGGTGCTGAGTTTTCCCATCAGCGTGGGCTGAACCTCGAAGCGCTCCTCCAACATGAAGGAGACAAAGGCGAATCCGGCAAGGATCACGACGTCGCGGCTCACGATCAAAACGGCGAGCCAGATGGGCAGCGAGCCCATCATGCCGAGCATGATAAACGAACTCGTCAGAAGAAGCTTGTCGGCGATGGGATCCAGATAGGCGCCGAGCGACGTCTTCTGATTCATCCGCCGCGCGACAAAACCGTCGAGCGCGTCGGTGACGCCGCCCAGGACGAAGATCGCGAGCGCATCGAGATAAAGGTGCGACGCTAGCAGGATGAGAAAAAACGGAATCGCCACGATTCGAACGAGCGTGAGGAAGTTCGGCAGGTTCAGCATGCGCCGCTACGGCTCGTGAATTTTTTCGGCCGACTTTTCATCTTTGGCCGCTTGTCCGCCCGTCGCATGGCTCGCCTAGCCATTTTTTCATTTGACCCGCGAGCTTGGGACTCGATAGCGCCGTCACACGTATGCTGTCTTCATCGTATCGCTCTTCCAGGATGCGAGCCTGGCGTTTGAGGAGCGACAAGAGCGCGCCTTGGGAGGGAGCAAAGGTGAATTCTCCGCGCACCTTGCCCTGATCCAGCGCGCTCGCGATCTTTTCGAGCAGACCGTCGAGGCCTTGTCCACTCAGCGCGGAAATACGACAAACGCCCCGCGCGCCGTTGTGAATGGCAGCACCGGAGACCATATCCGGCAAGCCGTCGATTTTATTCTGAACCATGATATAGGGCGTATTCCCCGCGCCGATGTCCCGCAACACCGCTTGCACCACCGCGCCCTGCTCGTCGTGCCACGGATGTGTGACATCGACGATGTGCAGCAGGAGATCGGCGCAGCGGACCTCCTCGAGCGTGCTTTTAAACGCCTCCACCAGCGAATGAGGAATCTTGTTGATGAAACCGACGGTGTCGGCCAGCATGACGCTTTCTCCGCTGGGAAGCCTTAACGCACGGATCGTGGGATCGAGCGTCGCGAAGAGCTTATCCTCGGCGGCTACGCCGGCGTGCGTGAGCGCGTTCATCAGCGTCGATTTTCCCGAATTGGTGTAGCCGACGAGCGCGACGGTGGAATACGGCACCTCGAGGCGCTCCCGGCGCTGAATCGTGCGCGTCTTCTCGACCGTCGCGAGCCGCTCCTTGAGTTTTCCGATGCGCTCGCGGATTCGCCGCCGATCGACCTCGAGCTGCGTTTCGCCGGGGCCCCGCGTCCCGATGCCGCCGCCCAGCCGCGACAGATGCGTCCACTGACGCGTCAAGCGTGGGCGCATGTATTCGAGCTGGGCAAGCTCGACCTGCAGTTTGCCTTCGTTGCTTCGCGCCCGCTGCGCGAAGATATCGAGAATCAACTGGCTGCGGTCGATCACGCGGAGCTGAAAAGCCGATTCCAGGTTGCGCTGCTGCGCGGGCGTTAAATCCTCGTCGAAAATAACGACGTCGGGTTTGGCGTCTTTAATATAGGCGGCGATCTCCTCGACTTTGCCGCTGCCGATGAGGGTTGCC
This sequence comes from Verrucomicrobiia bacterium, assembly GCA_035495775.1. GTDB lineage: Bacteria > Desulfobacterota > Binatia > UBA9968 > UBA9968 > JAJPJQ01. Next base: position 17,547 of record DATJFG010000044.1, read on the forward strand.
GGAGAAATCTTTCTGAGCGGCTGGGAAAATCTGCCGATCACGTCGGCGCCGGCGCTCTCGGTCAATTTTTGCAGTTCGTCCAGGTCGTCGTCGAGCGGAGTCTGCGATTCCCGCGACGGGAATTCCACGCCGATGAGAAGAGCGCGCTCGCGAAAACCGCGGAGGTGAGGATAAATACGTTTCAAGACGTTCCAGCCGAGACCGTGACGCGATCGCCAAAGGTTCGTTCCAGCGTCTGGAGCAGTTCGGCATCCGAGGAGACGCAGAGGTCCGCCTCGAGGACCGATTCGCTATCGAGAAAATGGAGCGACACGGGGAGCTTTCCGGGATGACGGCGCAGCATGTCGTGGAGCTCACCGAGCTCGTTCGACGTCAGCTGCCGATCGCGGAGATAAAAATGGACCCGGCCACCGTTCTCTTTTTTCTTGAGCGGCGCCAGCTGCTTCGAAGCTTGCTCCAGCGGCGTGATCTCGTTCGCGATGATTTGCACGCGCTCTTCGCCGATGTCCATTTTCCCGACGACGAGGATCGGATCGTCCGATCCGAGTGTCTCGCTGCAGCGCTTATAGGTTTCGGGCCAGACGATGACCTCGATGAAACCGCTCTTGTCTTCGAGCTGAAAACTCGCGTAGCGATCGCCCTTTTTGGTGTTCTTGAGGCGCATCGCCGTGACGACGCCGCCCGCCTTCACCTCGCCGGACAGCGGCTTCTCTTTGAGCCCCGCCAGCGATCCGGAAGTAAGCCGCGCCAGGCGTCCCTCATACTTGTCGAGCGGATGGCCGGTGACGTAAAAGCCGACAGATTCCTTCTCGTAGCCGAGCTTTTGTTGCGACGACCACTCCTCGGCGTCCGGATACACCTCGTGAAATCCGTTCATACCTGCGAAGTCCGACGACGGGTCTCCGATTCCGAACAGGTCGATCTGATTGCTCTCCTTGTTTTTCTGGTGCGCCTGCCCGATCCGCATCGCTTCGTCAAGCGCCGCCAGCATGCGCGCGCGCGAAGTCCCGGTTGAATCGAAAGCGCCGCATTTGATCAGGCTCTCAAGGACACGGTGGTTAACGGCCGTCAAATCGACGCGGCGGCAAAAATCGAAGATCGATTTAAAGAGGCCCAGCTCGGCGCGGGTTTGCAGGATCACATCGACGGCTTTCTCGCCGACGTTTTTAACCCCGGCCAGGCCGAAGCGGATCTTGTCGCCCACGGGAGTGAAATCCGCCTGGCTTTCATTGATGTCCGGCGGCAGCACTTCGATGCTTTTACCCCGGCACTCCGCCAAATTTTTGATAACCTTGTCGGTGTCGCCCATTTCAGATGTCAACAAGGCCGCCATGAATTCGACGGGATGATGCGCCTTCAAATAAGCCGTCTGATACGAGACCAGCGCATACGCGGCGGAGTGCGACTTATTGAAGCCGTAGCGCGCAAAGGTCTCCATCTGATCGAAGATTTCACCGGCGGTGTCGGCGTCGATCTTGTTTCGGACCGCGCCGTCGACGAAGCGCTGACGCTGCTTGGCCATCTCCTCGGGATCCTTTTTCCCCATCGCGCGGCGGAGGATGTCGGCTTCGCCCATGCTGTAGCCGGCGAGCACGCGCGCGATCTGCATGACCTGCTCCTGGTAGACGATGACGCCGTAGGTGTCCTTGAGCGTTTCGGCCAAGCGCGGATGGAGATATTTAATCTGCTCGCGGCCGTGCTTGCGCTGGATATACTGTTCGGCCATGCCGCTGTCGAGCGGGCCGGGGCGGAAGAGCGCGATGAGCGCGACGATATCTTCGAAACAGTTCGGGCGAATCTTCACCGTCATCTCGCGGATGCCCGTGCTCTCCAGTTGGAAGATGCCCGTGGTCGCACCGGAACAAAGAAGCTTGTAGGTTTTTTTGTCGTCGAGAGGCAAGTTGTTGAGGTCGATGGAGACGGCTTTGCTTTTGTCGATCAACTTGACGCAGTCGTGCAGCAGCGTGAGCGTCTTCAGCCCAAGAAAGTCGAACTTGATGAGGCCGATTTTCTCGACGCTCGACATGTCGAACTGCGTAACGATGCCGCCTTCCTTGTCGACGTAGAGGGGCAGGTATTCGACGAGCGGCAAGTTGGATAAGACGACGCCCGCCGCGTGCGTCGACGAGTGGCGGGTCAAGCCTTCGAGGCGCATCGCATGGTCGATCAGGCTCTTCACGCGCACATCGTTCTTGATGAGCGCCGCCAAACGCGGCTCCATCTTGATCGACTCGGCGAGCGAATAATCGAACCCTTGCTTGGGCGCGGGGATCAATTTCGCAATCGCGTCGGTCTCGGCGAACGAGAAACCGAGCGCGCGGCCGACATCCTTGATGGCGGCTTTCGCCTTGAGCGTCCCGAAGGTCGCGATCTGCGCCACTTTGTCGGCGCCGTATTTTTCCTTCACATAGCGGATGACTTGGTCGCGCCCGCGGATGCAAAAATCGACGTCGATGTCGGGCATCGACTTCCGTTCAGGATTGAGAAACCGCTCGAATAATAATCCATGGCGGATGGGATCCAGGTCGGTGATCTTGAGCGCATAGGCGACGAGGCTGCCTGCCGCCGAGCCGCGTCCAGGGCCGACCGGAATGCCGTTATCTTTAGCATAGTTGATGAAATCGGCCACGATCAGGAAGTAGCCTGAGAACTGCATTCCTTTGATAACGCCGAGCTCGAAATCGAGCCTTTCCTGGTAGAGTTTCAGGTTCCGGTAGTATTCTTCAGGCCGTGACGTTTTGACGCTCTCCAACCGCTCTTCCAGACCCTTGCGCGTGAGCTCGTCGAGGTAGTCGTCGAGGCTGATCTCTTTCGGCGCCGCGAACTGCGGAAAATGATAGTGGCCGAACTGCAGTTCCAGGTTGCACCGGTCGGCGATCTCGAGCGTCCGCTCGACGGCGCCGGGACAATAGTCGAAGCCCCGCTGCATCACTTCGGCTGATTTGACGAACAGCTCGTCGGTATGCATTTTCAGCCGGTTCTCATCCACGACCATCTTGCCGGTCTGGACGCATAGCAGCACGTCGTGCGCGGCGGCGTCGTCGCGCTCGCCGTAGTGGCAATCGTTCGTCGCGACGACCGGCAGCGCCAGATCTTTGCCCAATTCGACGATCAGCCGGTTGACCTTCTCCTGCTCCGGCAGCTTGTTATCTTGTATCTCGAGATAGTAGCGGTCGCCGAAAATGCGCGCGTAGCTTTGCGCCGCCTCTTTCGCCCGTTCGGCGTTTCCCGCCGTCAGCGCGCATGAGACCTCGCCCTGCAGGCAGGCGCTGAGCGCGATGAGGCCCCGGTTATGCTGCTCGAGGATCTCTTTGTCTATGCGCGGCTTGTAATAGAATCCTTCCATAAAGCCGACCGTGACGAGCTTGCAAAGGTTTTTATAACCTTCGAGGTTCATGGCGAGCAGAATTAAATGATTATTGTATTCCTTGTTCCCTTTATCGACGCCTTTGCGTTCGAACCGGCTCGTCGGGGCGACATAAATCTCGCAGCCGATGATCGGCTTGACGCCGCGCTTGGATGCTTCGAGGTAGAACTCGATGGCGCCGAACATGTTGCCGTGATCGGTCATGGCCAGCGCGGGCTGTTTCAGCGTTTTTACGCGCTCGACCAGTTCCTCGACCTTATTGGCGCCGTCTAGCAGGCTGTATTGCGTATGGCAGTGAAGATGAACGAAACGGGAGTGCTCCATGGGGCTCAAAAAAGTCTTAGCATAAAGGCATCAGCGCTACAATTTATTTTTCTCATCGTTGGAGTTAAGAGATCTGTACGAGCTTTTTCTTGCTCTTCTTTCCAAGGACAATACGAACCGAGGACTTCGGCAATGAAAAGTGCCGCGCCAGCAGTTCGATGACCGCTTCGTTGGCTCTGCCCTCGTGCGCGGGCGCCCGTATCCAGACAGCATACTCGTTTTCTGAGATTATCTCGATTTTTTCCTGCCTGGCGTGAGGCTTGACGACGATCCAGAGCTTTCGCGGCATCGATGGTCACGCGGCGAAGGTGCGAAACAGACGCCAGCGCTTGACGATCTCTTCCCAGCGCGCAAGCGCCGCCAGGCGTCCCTCGGGCGTCAATAGCCGCACCATCGTTTCATCTTCTTTCGGCAGGCCGATGATGCTCAAGACCTCCTGGCGGCCCAATCGCAGCGAGGACAGCGTTCGGCTATCCAGGGATACCGCTCGGACATTCGAGAGCGCGTGATTGAGCGACAAGAGCGGGACCTCGCCACGCAATTTCGCGCTCTCGATATCGTCGAGCCGGATCGCCTGCTCGACGCTCAGCCGGCCGCAGGACAGCCGCCTGAGCGATTTGAGGTGCGCGCCGGGACCGAGAAACGTGCCCATATCGGCGGCGAGGGTGCGTATGTAAGTGCCCTTGGAGCAGGTCAGCTCGAAGGCGATGTCAGCCGTCCCCTCCTGCCATAAATGCAGCGTCTCAATGCTGATCTGGCGCGGCTCGCGCTCGACGGTCTCACCCTTGCGCGCAAGATCGTACAATCGAACACCGTCTTTCTTCAGCGCCGAGTACATCGGGGGTGTCTGCATCGAAGTGCCGGTGAACGCCTGCCGGAGCTTCTCCAGCTCCGCCGCTCCGAGCGCCGGAACGGGACGCGATGCGATCACATTCCCTGTTACGTCTTGCGTATCGGTCTCCACGCCCAGCGCGATGACCCCGCGATAGCTCTTTTGCGCCGCGAGAAAAATCTCCGCGACCTTCGTCCCCTCGTTGATGCCGAGCGGCAGGAGGCCGGAAGCGAAAGGATCGAGGGTCCCGAGATGCCCGACTTTCCCGGCGCCCAGTAGGCGCTTGACGCGCGCGACAACATGAGCCGAGGTCGGCCCTTCGGGCTTATCGACCAGCAGGAGGCCGCTCGCCGTAAACTCGGTTTCTCTACTCCCGCGCGTCATGGCTCATCCCCGCGTCGAGAGCTGAGACGAAAAAGGAATACCTCGTGATTATCCGGCGTCAGGGCTTCCGCCGCAAAGCCGGGGTCGCGGCTCACGGCAAAATCCGCTCGTTCCAACGGAGAGATATCCTGCCGGCTCAGGTAAAAGCCCGCCGCGTAGGGACGGTGCGGCAGCAGTTCCTTGTAGCCGCCCGGGATGAAGACGCGATCCCCGGGTCTCAACCTTTCGAGCACTTTCTCGAAATCGTAGGTATAGGAATTGACGGTCTCAGCAATACGGGAGTGATCCGCGTTGACGGCGAGATCGGACGCGGCAAAAACGATCACGGCGGCGCCCAGCCCCGCCATCCGCAGCCGAGCCGGCATACGGATGAACACCGCCTCAAAAAACGCCAGCAGGAGACCGGCAAAATACATCGCCGTATATTCATGCGGCGCAACGTGGCGCCGCATGGGAATAAGCCAGATGAAAGCGGAGAATAGGAGCACCAGATAAAACGGTCGATCGATCGGCGGCAGACTCCGAAAGCGCCAGAGCAGAAGAAACGCCGCCGCGGTCAGCGCGATTGCGGCGAAGATTATTACCGTGGGGGTCGATTTCGACAGCGTTCGTCTCACGGCACCGACGGCGGCGTAGGGCACGGCGGCTTTCGTCAGGCGCGTGGCCAGCTCCGGCACATAATTATTCCAGTCGCTGAGATGCCGTCGCGGCGGCTTTCCCAGACCGGAGCGGCGGGTGGCGCTTTCGATAATGCTCGTGTCGCGCCAGGAGATCCCGCGAAGCCGCGCCTCGATGGCTATATTGTAGCTCAGGCAGACGATGAGGAAGGCCGTCGAGAGCGCAAGGGCTCTAAAGGCGTCGCTTCGAAGCCATAATCCGATCGCCGCGATGAATCGATATCGCCGCTCGTAAAACAGCAGGCCGAATTCGACGGCGGCCCAAGACAACAGCACCGTGAGCGAAATATACCCGCTCCCGATGCTCGCGGCGAAAATCGCCGCGCCGTACAACCAGCGCCAGGCGCCGCCGCGCCGGTAATGGAGAACCGCGCAGAGCAACACGATGATGCCGAGCAGCGCCGGCTGTTCGAAGTGGATCATGTCCTTATAGTACATGAAGTAGGAGCCGGAGAAGGCCAGCAACGCCGCGCCCGCCGCGGCAACCGGGTCGCCGGACATTTCGAAGAGCAGGAAGAAAGCGGCCGCGAGCGTGGCGAGAAAGATGAGGTTCATTGCCTGCCGCGCGAAATACACCCTTTCCGAAAGCGTATGCGTCCAGCCGTCGAGCAGCCGATTCATCCCGGCGCTGAAGAAAAGCGGGCTGCGATCGAAATAGTCGTAGTCGGTTCTCCTCGCATCGTCTACGAAGCGCACGCTGTAGCCGACAAAGCCGCTGTCTGATGACGCATGGCCGATAATGGAAAGGGTATGCGACGAAACCCAGCCGTGATGGCCGGTCTCGAAGCCGACCTTACGATTTTGCCCGATGAAGACGAGAAGCGCGAGACCGGCGAAGCCGATGGCGAGTATCCACATGAATGGCCGTTTATAGGATGCGGCGGTCATAAACCGGACGCTTCAAGAGGCGGCGTCATCGGTTTTCCGCCGGCCGGCGAAGCCGCCGTTGCCTGTCTTTCTGAAAAGGAAGCCGGTGATGATTGCGAAGTACAGGTCACGGTGTGAAAAATCACGACACGAGCGGCTCGAGCAATCGACTATTTGTCTATCTTCGTCTGCTGAAGCAGATCGTCGATGCGCCTCCCCCGTTCCTCGGTATCGTCGTAGACGAATTCGATCGACGGAACGACGCGGAGCTTAAGCTCTTTTCCCGCTCTGCCGCGGATGAAGCCGGAGGCACTCTTCAAGCCGGCCAGAACGGCAGTTTTGTCGGCGCTTCCGCCGAGCACGTTAAAAAAAACCTTCGCGTGCCGCAGGTCCGGGCTCACATCCGCGCCGGTGAGAGTCACGGAAGCGACCCGCGGGTCGCTCACTTCTTTCACCAGCAGCTGTGAAATGATTTCGAGCAGGAGATCGCCGACCCGGTCGGATCGTTTGTACTCCATAAATGAAACCGTTCAACAATAAAATATTTCCGTATCCGATTCGCCGACCTGCGCCAGCCCTAGTCGGTCGACGAACTCGACAATATTATTCAGCGTGGCTTCGACGATCTGACGGCTGCTGCCGGCCGCGGCAAACCCCAGGAGCGCGCTCTGCCACAGGTCCTGATCGCCGCACTCGGCGACCGATACGTTGAACTGATGGGCGACCCGCGCTTGAACGCGCTTGAGCACGCCGCGTTTTCCTTTGAGCGAGTGATTCTCGGCGAGAATCAAGCTCAACTTCAACACGCCGACGACCAGCGGTGAATTTTCGGAGGAAGGATGATGTCTGCCTATCGGCTCTCACCCGCCGAGGCCCGACTCTCGCGTCCGCCCGGCGACGGGGTGATGCGGCGGAGGACCGCGACCCTTTCGTAAGCTTCGATCGTATCGCCCTTCTTGATGTCTTGGAAGTTTTCGAGGCTGAGACCGCATTCATAGCCCGCCGCGACTTCGCGGACATCGTCTTTGAACCGTTTGAGACTCGCGAGCTTTCCTTCGTGCACCACGACCTGATCGCGGAGCAGTCGCACAAGATAGCCGCGTTGAATCTTGCCGTCGGTTACGTAGCAGCCGGCGACGGCGCCGACGCCGCGGATGTTGAATACCTCGCGCACTTCGACTCGGCCGTGAACCTGCTCTCTGTAGGTCGGCTCGAGCAGGCCTTCCATCGCGGCTTTAATGTCGTTAATGACCTCATAGATGATGCTGTACAGACGGACGTCGACGCCCTCCTGCTGAGCGAGGTTGGCGGCTTTAACCTCCGGACGGACGTTGAAGCCTATGACGATCGCATTGGAAGCGGCGGCGAGGAGCACGTCGCTCTCGGTGATGCCACCGACCGAGCCGTGGAGCACGTTGAGGCGCACCTCGCTCGTCGACAGGCGCGTCATCGCCTCGGTCAGCGCCTCGACGGAGCCGTGCACGTCGGCTTTGAGTACGACCCGAAGCTCTTTCACGTCGCCGGTCTTGATCTGATCGTACAGTTCTTCAAGCGAGACTTTGCTCGTCTTGACGAGATCGGACTCTCTCTGCTTGCTCTGGCGGTACTCGGCTATTTGCCGCGCCTTCGCCTCATCGGTCAGGGTGACGAACGAGTCGCCCGCCTGCGGCACGCCCTGGAGACCGAGGATTTCGACCGGCAGCGCCGGCGACGCCGCCTCGATCTTCCGGCCGTGGTCGTCGATCATCGCCCGAACGCGGCCGGTGAAAACGCCGCAGACGAAGGCATCGCCGACATGGAGCGTGCCTTCTTGGACTAGGACCGTCGCGACGGGACCGCGGCCGCGGTCGAGCTTCGCCTCGATGATCGTGCCGCGCGCGAGCTTGTCGGGATTGCTGTGGAGCTCGAGAACGTCGGCTTGCAGCAGGATCATCTCGAGGAGCTCAGGAATTCCCTGTTTTGTCTTGGCGGAAACGGGGACGAAGATCGCATCGCCGCCCCATTCTTCGGCGACGAGTCCATGCTCCATCAATCCCCGTTTGACCCGTTCGAGATTAGCGTCGGGTCGGTCGATCTTATTGATTGCGACGATAATCGGCACCTGCGCCGCGCGCGCGTGGTTGATCGCTTCCACCGTCTGCGGCATGACGCCGTCGTCGGCGGCGACGACCAAGATGACCAGATCGGTCACTTTCGCACCGCGCGCGCGCATCGCGGTGAACGCCTCGTGTCCGGGCGTATCGAGGAAGGTAACCCCGCGGCCGTCGACTTGAACATGATACGCGCCGATGTGCTGCGTGATGCCGCCGGCCTCGTGCTCGGTCACCTTGGTGCTCCGGATCGCGTCGAGGAGCGATGTTTTTCCGTGATCGACGTGGCCCATAATCGTCACGACCGGTGGCCGCGGCTTGAGCGACCCCTCGGGTTCTTCGACTTGGTGCTCGACCTCGAGTTCGGATTCTGCGTTGAACGCGACATTTTCCACCTGATGGTCGAATTCGTTCGCGACCAACGCGGCAGTGTCCGCGTCCAGCATCTGATTGATCGTGGTCATCATGCCCATGTGCATGAGCTTCTTGATAACCTCTCCTGCTTTGACGCCCATCTCGCGCGCCAGATCCCCGACGCTAATGACTTCGGAGATACGGATGACGCGCTTGCTGGCCTTGGGAACGGTGATTTCGGTTTTTTTCTGCTCTTTACCCGGAAGTGCCCGCTTCTTTTTAGGGAATCGACCGGTGCGCAGCTCGCGCTCGCGTAGCTCGAGAATATCCTGCTTCTTGACGACGCGCTTTTTATGCTTGCCGGGCTTGGCCGCTTCCGCTGCGGCACCGTCAGTTGAAGGTGCCGGCCGGGTTTCTCCGACAGCGGGTCCCGCGCCTGGACGGGCCGGCGCGATCGGACGGCGCGCGGGAGCGCCCGGCGCGGGCACTGGCCGCGAAACCTGCTTGAGATCGATACGCCCTAAAACGCGGGCGCCGCGCTGCGGCTCCGGAGCTGCCGGCGCAGCAGGTGCCGCGGGCGCGGGCTTTTCCTGGACGTTTTCGTGGAGCGGTTCGGCAGGTTCCGGCTCGGAGGGCGGTTCGGCGGCTTCCGCTTCGACCGGCGGCGTCTCTTCTTCGACCGGCGCCTCCGGCTCGGCAACGAACTCCGGCACGGGCGGCTCCGCGGCCTCGGCCGGCTCGGGTGCCGTTTCCGCGGCATGTTCGACGGCGACTTCTTCTTTCGGCTGGGGAGAGGCCTGGGCCACGACTTCGGTTTTGGTACGCCGGCGGATCACGTTGGCGCGCACGCGCCGCTCGACCACCTGCTCGTGCGCCTGCTGGTCTTCAGTCGTTACCATCCGGTCGGCGACGACCTTTTCTTCGCCGACGACGACTTGCGGCCTCGCGGGAGCAGCGAGCGCGGCCTTGACGCGCACGACCTCTTCGTCTTCAAGCGTGCTCTGCGATTTTTTGCCCCGGATGCCGAGTTTATCGAGATGGACGGTCAGATCTTTGAGCTCGAGACCCAGCTCTTTCGCGAGCACGCTAACTCTTGTCTTTGCCATTCCTGTCCTAACGACGCTCCCGCAACGCGGAAACCAGCCGCTCTCTAGCGGCGCGGTCGATTTCCTTGCGGAACGCCCTGTAAACGCTTTTTTTTACCACAAATAAATTCCAGCAGCTGTCGGCGGCGTGGAGATAACCGCCTCTCCCCTTTGCTAATCGATTAATTTCAAGTTCTCCCTTATCCACGATCGCGACTCGCAGCAGCGCCGCCTGGTCGTCGGTCCGTCCGCAGCCGAGGCAGGTTCGCCGCGGCGAATTATTTTTCGTTTCCTGCCGCCGGCGCTTCGTCGCCACCCGCCACGCCCCCTTCAGTCGGCGCTTCACCGTCGGTCGCGGCTGCGGCCGCCTCGGCAGCGGCCTTGGCTTCTTCCTCTTCGCGCTTCCGTTTTTCGGCCACGTACTCGCGGCTCGATTTGTAGATCGCCTCGGCCTTTTCCGGGCTGACGCCGTCGACGTCGGCGATCGTCTCCAGATCCGCCTCCGCGACCTCCTCGGCGGACTTAAAGCCCGCCTGATAAAGCAGCTCGGCGAACATGTCGCTCACGCCGGGGATCGCGCCGAGCGAAACGCGCGCGCGTCGCGTCTCTTCTTCCATTTCGGATTCGCTTCTGACGTCGAGCTTCCAGCCGGACAGTCGCGAGGCCAGGCGCACGTTCTGACCGCGCTTGCCGATGGCGAGCGAAAGCTGATCGTCGGGAACGATGACCTCCATGCCGTGCTCGTCGTCGTCGATGATGATTTTGGAGACCTTCGCCGGGGCGAGCGCGCGGCAGACATACTCAGCCTGATCCGGAGTCCAGTGGACGATGTCGACCTTTTCTCCGCGAAGCTCCTGCACGACCGCCTGGACGCGCGTCCCTTTCATGCCGACGCAGGCGCCTACCGGATCGACGTCCGGGTCGTGAGAAACGACGGCGATTTTGGCGCGGCCCCCTGGTTCCCTTGCGGCGCCTTTCACCTCGACGATCGCCTCATAGATCTCCGGGACTTCCTGCTCGAAGAGCTTGATCAGCATGCCCGGATGCGTCCGCGAGAGCACGATCTGCGGCCCGCGGCTCGTCATCTCGACGCTGACGATATAGCCGCGAATGCGGTCGCCCTGCCGGTAACGTTCCCGCGGCACCTGCTCTTTTTCCGGCAGGATCGCATCGGTCTTTCCCAGATTGACGATGATGTTCTTTTTCTCGAACCGCTGCACGATGCCGTTGACGAGCTGGCTTTCCCGCCCCTTGAAGTCATTATAAATGATCTCGCGCTCCGCATCGCGCACCCGCTGAACGATGTTCTGCTTGGCCGCCTGCGCTGCGATGCGGCCGAAATTGCCGGTGTCGAGCTTCGACAGGAGCTCGTCTCCAACTTGTGCTTCGGGATCGAGCGTCTCGCGCGCTTCGTCGAGCGTAATCTCGACGGCGGGGTCTTGAATCGCCTCGACGACGGTCTTCGCCTCGAAGAGCTCGACTTCGCCGATCTCGGGATTGAACTGCGCTTCGATTTTCCGCTGGTGGCCGAAGGTCTTCTTGGCCGCCGAGACCATCGCATTCTCCAGCGCGCTGATAAGGATCGATTTGTCGATACCTTTTTCCTTGCTGACCTGCTCGATGACTCGATTTAAATCCTGCTGCATATTACGCGCTCCAATCGTGCTCGTAGTTCGCTTTTTCAATCACAGCATAGGCGATGCGGTAGTCTCGCCCGTCCGTTTCGACCACGATTTCACCGGGCGTTGCCTCTTTAAGAGTTCCCAAAAACGACCTTCTTCCCTCGATTAAATCCCGCGTCCGCACCCTGACGCGCTTGCCGATAAACCGCGCAAAGTGCTCGGGCGTCTTGAGCGCGCGATTGATCCCCGGCGAGGAGACCTCCAGAACGTACGATCCTTCAACCTGCAGGCCTTCATCAAAAATCTCGTTGAGCCTGCGACTTATGCGGGTAAGATCCTCGAGCGTCGGACCTCCCTCTTTATCGAGAAAAATCCGTAGCACCTTGCCGGCGCGGCTGCCCTCGCGCCGAAATTCGACGTCGACGATCTCCATCCCCTCCCCGGCCGCCACCGGCCCCGCCATTTCCCAGATGCGCGTCAGGATTGGATCGACACTCATCATAGCCTCAAAATAAAAAAGCGGGCAAGAGCCCACTTTGAGTGCTAACCCTAAAGTGTACTTAAATTTTTAACACACGGGATGAAGGCAATGCAAGGCTCGGCGTCGCCGATCCGGCGGCATCTTTAAAGCGTCGCCGGCGGCGTCAACTTCGGCCTTTGACTTGCCCAAAGTTTTGGGTCGTAAGTTTAATTAGAACCGCCTATCTGATATGCTTTTTCCCCATATGCGGCCGGGGAAAAGCGCGCAGGAAAAATCTCCCGCCGAATCCGGCGTATCGTGGGAGAATATACTCACGAGCCTGGAAGACGCGGTCATCGTGATCGACCAGCGCGATAACATAACCTTCTTCAATCAAGCCGCCGAGGTCCTGACGGAGATGCCCGCGTCGCAGGCTCTGGCACAGAATTACGCAACATTGTTTGCGCATACTCCCTGGCTGATCGCGATGGTGAAAAAAAGCGCGCCGCCGGAACAAAGCGGAAGCCGCGGCGAAGGCGATCTGGTCCGACCGCGCGGTCGCGAGGTCCCCGTGAATCTCACCGTATCGCCCCTGCAGGATCGTTATAACGAATTTTTGGGGACGATCGTCGTCATGCGGGACTTGACGCACCGAAAAGAGCTCGAAGAGGATTTAAAGCGCGCCGACCGCCTAGCGGCCATGGGGACACTCGCCGCCGGTCTGGCCCATGAGATCAAAAACCCACTCGCCGGAATCAAAGGCGCGGCGCAGCGGATCACGCGGAAAGTTAACGAAGACGCGGGGCTCCGCCAGTATGCGGATATCATCGTTGACGAGGTCAATCGCGTCAACGGTCTGATCGATCAGCTGCTCGATCTCTCGCGACCTTCCGATATGAACTTCGAGCCGCTGAACATTCACGAAATACTCGATCAGGTACTCCTGCTGGAGAAGGAGAATCCCGCGGCGTTGAACGTCGAGGTCAGGAAAAACTTCGACCCGAGCCTGCCGTCGATTCGGGGTGACCGAGGCCGCTTGACGCAGGTGTTTCTGAATCTCGTCAAGAACGCGTTCCAGGCGATGAGCGACCGAGGCGCACTCACCGTTACGACGCGTATCGAGGCCGACTTCCACGTCCGCGAGCAGGGCCGCGAGCGCGGGAAGTTCATCCGCGTCGAGATCGAGGATCAGGGCGTGGGCATCAAAGAAGCGGACCTGCCGCACATTTTCTCGCCGTTCTTTTCGACCAAAAACGGCGGCACCGGCCTCGGCCTGGCGATCTGCTATCGCATCATCAACGAACACGGCGGGCTCATCCGAGTCGAGAGCCGCGAAGGCGCGGGCGCCTGTTTCAAGGTTTCTCTGCTCATAGCGTGATCCTATGAACCAGGGAAAGGTCCTCATCGTCGAAGACAACAAGTCCGTGCTCACCGTGCTGAAAGACCTGCTCGAAGACGACGGCTACTGGGTACGCGCCGTGGAGACCGGACAGCGCGGGCGCGCCGAGCTTAAAGAGAACGATTTCGACGTCTGCATCATCGATATCAATCTGCCCGACATGGACGGCCTTGATCTCCTCAAAGAGGCGAAGGAAAACGGCTCGACCGCGTCGATCATTATCATGACCGCCCGCAACACGATGCGAAACGCGATCGACGCGATGAAGAACGGCGCCTTCGAATACATCACCAAGCCGTTCGAAAACGACGAAATCTCCGTGCAAGTAAGACGCGCGCTCGAAAGCCGAAAGCTGGTACAGGACTTCCGCGACTTGAAAAAGGAAGTGCGGAAGAGCTACGAGCCCGGCAACATGGTCGGCACGAGCCCGGCGATGCAAAAAGTTTACAAAGTCATCGGCCAGGTGGCGAACACCGAGGCAAGCATTTTGATCCAGGGCGAGAGCGGCACAGGAAAAGAGCTCGTCGCCAAGACGATCCACTACAATTCGCCGCGCTGGAACAAGCCTTTTACGGCTGTCAACTGCGCCGCGATCCCGCGCGAGCTACTGGAGAGCGAGCTCTTCGGCCATGAAAAGGGCTCGTTCACCGGCGCGCTCGAGCGGCGCATCGGGAAGTTCGAGCTCGCCGAGGACGGAACCCTGTTTTTGGACGAGGTCGGCGACATCCCGCTCGAACTGCAGACCAAACTGCTGCGCGTGCTGCAAGAACGCGAGTACAGCCGCGTCGGCGGGCGCGAGGTGCTGAAGGCGAACGCGCGCATCCTGGCGGCGACCAATCAGGACCTGGAGCGCGCCGTGCGCGAAAAGAGGTTCCGCGAAGACCTATACTTTCGGCTCAAAGTGATTCCGATCTATCTTCCGCCATTGCGCGAGCGCCGCGGCGACATCCCGCAGCTCGTCGGATATTTCATCGACAAGATCAACCGTGAGATGGGAACGCGTATCTCCGGCGTCTCCGCAGAAGGCTTGAAGGTTCTCGAAGAGCACGGGTGGCCGGGGAACGTCCGCGAGCTCGAAAACGCGCTCATCCGCGCCGCGGTGCTTTCGCCGGGCGCCGTACTTTTTCCCAAGGACTTCACTTTCCATAATGCGCGCCCCGGCGAGCCGCCGGCCGCCGTCGACCATCTGTCGCTCGAAGAGATCATCCATCATAAGTTGGAGGATTACTTCGCGCGCACCAGGGGAGTCGACGTCGATAATCTCTACTCGCTCGTCATCGAAAGAGTCGAGCGGCCGCTGATCGAGCTCACGTTGCGAAAAACGGGCGGCAACCAGATCCGCGCCTCGGAGATCCTCGGCATCAATCGCAACACGCTCAGAAAGAAGATTTCCGAGCTGCATATCGTCGTCAAGAGAGACGACTGACTCGGGCCGCCGGGCACCCTGTGACGGTTGATGACCAGCCAGGGCCGGTAAAATGCCCCCGGCCAATCGTTATCCTATAGGTGATTGGCCACTTATTCCATGAGTGAACGCTTCACCCCTTTTCCGCTTTATGCGATCCTCGACACCGAATCGCTCGGCGGCCGCGCACCTCTCGAGGTGCTGCGGCAGTTTCTCTTTGCGGGCGCGAAACTTGTTCAGCTTCGCGCCAAGGACGTGCCATCAAAAGAATTTTTCGCGCTGGCGCAGGCCGTGCGCGAAATGACCCGCCGCGCCGGTGCCATGCTCATCGTCAACGACCGCGCCGACATCGCGCTCTCCGTTCACGCGGACGGCGGCCATCTCGGACAGGAAGACCTGCCCCTCGCCGCCGCGCGAAAGATCGCCGGTGGCAAACTCGTGATCGGCGTATCGACTCACGATTTGGCTCAAGCGAAGGAGGCCGAAGCGGGCGGTGCCGACTATATCGGCTTCGGCCCCATCTTCGGCACGGCGACCAAGCAGACCGGCTACTCGCCGCGCGGCCTGGACATGCTGCGCGAAGTCAAAAAGGCGGTGAAGATTCCCGTCGTCGCCATCGGGGGGATCAAAGAGGCGAATGTGGCGGAGGTGTGGAAGGCCGGGGCGGACAGCGCCGCGATTATCAGTGATTTGATGGGGGCGGAGGATGTGAAGGAGAAGGTAGGAAAAATACTTGCCCGCATGGAAAAATGTAAATAGATATTCCATCGACAGAGTATACTGTGACTCCAAGTCGGTATTTTGTGAAATCCAAAAAGTTACTTATGATCGCGCTAGTGTTCGCCTCCTGCAGTCCAATCCGAGGCTGCGTGGAATCGGAGTTCACATTAGCGCCCGAATCACGATTGCCGAAATGGTTTTCGGTGCCTTCAGGTTATTCTAGGAGTGATCTGACAGTAAAGCTGACCTATTATGCTCCCTTGCTGCCTGTCGATGATACGACATTAGAGTTATCGAACCGTAACGGCCAAAAATTTTCCGTGATAACAGGACAGAGGTGCTGGCACCCGGAGACAAACAAGAAACGGAACCAATATGGCGGCTTTGATTCTAATTCGTATCCACATTATGTTTATGTAAAAGTGAATGGAATCGTCGAGGTCATCGAGCATGTGCGCGGACCGACGTTCAGGATAGTCGATGATCCGAAACTGGTAAAACAGGTCCTGGAGTCCGACCAATGCGCAAAATAGTAGCTTCGTCATAGACAGACATGGACGGTGAAAATAGCGTCAGCTTTTGAATCGCCATTCTTACACCTGAAATCATTAGCATTAACATAGTGATAGGAGATTTATGAGGCACAAACTCGCCGCGTTTTCCCTGGCGCTCGCCCTTCTCTGCCTCTCATCGGCCGGACTCGCAGAGCCCGAAGCCCACAAGATGCTTCCGCCCGATGAGGTCAAGTGGGCGGACGTGCCGTCGCTGCCGCCGGGGGCGAAGCTCGCCGTCCTGGAAGGGCCGCTCGACAAGAAAACGCCGATTGCCTTTCGCATCAAGCTTCCAGCGAATTACAAGATCCCCGCCCACTGGCATCCGACCACCGAGCACGTCACCGTCCTGTCCGGCAGCCTGAACCTTGGCACCGGCGACAAGTTCGATCAAAATAAAACGTCGCCGCTGCCCGCCGGCGGTTTCGCCATCATGCCCGCCAAGATGCACCATTTCGCATGGACGAAAGAGGAGACGATACTCCAGGTCCACGCAACGGGACCGTGGCAGGTCAATTACGTGAATGCTTCCGATGCGCCGAAAACAAAGCAATAGTGTTGTCGCATGGAGGAGGTCCCATGGCCGAACCGACCCTCAAAGGCAGCTGCCTCTGCAAAGCCGTCCAGTACGAGATCCGTCCGCCGTTTATCCGCTTCGCGCACTGCTACTGCTCGCGCTGCCGCAAGGCGACGGGGACGGGCCGCGGCACGAATATCGCGGTGGCGCTGGATCAGTTCAAATGGATTTCCGGCGAGGATCTCATCCACCGCTACGATCTTCCGGAGGCGCGAAGCTTCTCAACCGCGGTGTGCCCGCGCTGCAACTGCCCGGTGCCGCGTCCGACGCGCGCCCGTGAGCACATGATCGTGCCGTCCGGCGGCCTGGATGACCCGCCGCCGATAGGACCTTCGGCGCACCGCCAGTGGGGCAGCCGCGTCAGCTGGGCGGCGATCGACGAATCGCACCTGCCGGTCTCGGAGTGATCCGAGTCACGCAGCCCCAGCCATCGATATCTTCAAGCTATTAAACCGCGTGTGCGCAGTATGAAGACGCGCCCCGCGCTGCGTCTACGCATTTAGTCCCACCGGGATATTCTTGCAGCTCGGCAGTATTTATTCCTGCCGGTTTTCAGGGAAATTCCAGGTTGTCGGGTCCCATTCCGCGGGGCACAATGGGCCATATTGACTCGCGTTTGGAGGTTGAACAATGGCACATGCGGTAGCGGCGCAGTTCGGGGGGCAAGTTCTGACGCATTACGGTCCGGCCGTGCAGTTATTTGCGGCGCGTTGGCATTCGGGATATTTCGGACTTTCCCTCGCCCTCGACCATTTCACTGTCAGGCACCTCCTTCAGAAAGTCCGCTACCTGGCTTTTAGAATCAGCGAGGTCTTTTACGAGTGGCGCTTCGGCATCGTCTCCGACATGGAAATCCTGAACGACCAGTTGGGGATTACCGACATGTCCTGCCACGATTATCTGGCGACGGGCTATCTGCGCTTTCGCCAGTTGATGAAGCACATCGAAATCCGCGATGGGAAGGACGTTTTTCTCGATTTCGGCTCCGGGCTGGGGCGTGCGGTCATTCTCGCGGCGACCTATCCGTTCCGCAAAATCATCGGCGTCGAGCTCGTGACCGACCTTCATCTGCGGGCCGGCGAAAACGTTCGGCGCGCGCTCAGGCGCCTATGCTGCCGCGACATCGAGCTTTACAATGTCGATGCGAGGACGTTCCGGATTCCCGACGATGTCACGGTCATCTACATGTGGAATCCCTTCGCCGGCGAAGTTCTGCGACAGGTCTGCGCGAATATCCAGCAATCGGTCTTAGAGTCGCCGCGCGCGCTGACCATCCTGCACTTAAGCCCGTACGATCCCACCGATCTCGACCTCATCAAGGAGAATCTCCCCTGGCTCCGCGAGCGCAAGCGGTTCAAGCTCGGCTCGGCATCCCATGCGGTGATCTACACCTGCGGCGAGCCCGAGGAGCCAACCGCTACGAGCGAAGCCGTCCCGGAACTGGCCGAGGCGGTTTAAGACTGCTAAGATTCCGCTAAGATGGCGGAATCGAAAAAACCTGCAGGGGACGACCACCCCTATGAGATCGAGCGCCGGACCGAGCATCTCGTCCGGCCGGATTTCCGCATCACCGAGCTGACGCTTTCGCCTGCGCAGCAGATTCCCTGGCACTGTCACAGTCACGTCCGTGACACGGCGTACGTCGTCGCGGGAGAAATCAGGCTGTTTCTCCGCGAACCGAAGGAGGAGGTCCGACTCGGGCCAGGCGACACCTATTCGATTGCGGCAGAGCGGCCGCATCTCGTGCTAAACGGCGGCTCGACGTCGGCGACATTTTTTCTGCTTCAGGGGATGGGCGAGTACGACTTCGTCCGCCTCGCATGATTGAACCACGCGATGCCGAATCCGCCGGGCGATTCTCGATCGCCCGGATCGAACACTCATGGTACGTCGCCTGCGCTTCGAGCGAGCTTGGCGATCAACCGCTCGGACGCACCATTCTCAACACACCGATTGTGTTATTTCGTGGAAAGAATGGCGAGGCGGTCGCGCTGCTCGACCGCTGCGCGCATCGCAACGCGCCGCTTTCGCTCGGCCGACGGGTCGACGGACGCATCGAATGCGCCTACCACGGATGGCAATACGACGCGGCGGGCGCTTGCGTCAAAGTCCCGGGGCTCGTCGGCGAGGCGGAAAAGACGCCGCGCGGCGTGGCGCGATTCCCGGCGCGCGAGCGGGACGGCTTCGTCTGGGTTTACGCGACAGCCGACGTGGAGCCGACCGGCGATCCTTACGTCGTACCGGCAATTTCGCCGGGTTATTCGGAAGTCCGCCGGAGCGTCGAGGTCGAGAGCACGCTCCATGCGGCACTGGAAAACGCGCTCGACGTGCCGCACACGGCGTTTCTCCACAAAGGGCTTTTCCGCGGCGCAGGCCGGACCAACCGCATCAAAGTCCGCGTCCAGCGAACGGCCGACCGGGTCGAAGCGGAATACATCGGCGAACCGCGGCCCGAAGGCATGGCGGGGAAGATCCTCTCGCCTTCCGGAGGCGTCGTCACACACTTCGACCGATTTATCCTGCCTTCGATCGTCCAGGTCGAGTACCGCCTGGGCACCGAGAACCACTTTTTAATTACGACGCTGTGTACGCCGATCGACGACTTCCGCACAGCGCTTCACGCTTCGATCCTCTTCCGCACGCGCTTTACCGGTCGGCTCGTGCGTTTGTTGATCGAGCCGGTTGCGCGAAAAATCTTCGGCCAGGACGCCGCGATGCTCAAGCGCCAGACCGAGGCGGCGCGCCGCTTCGGCGGCGAGCACTACACGTCAACCGAGGTCGACGTTCTTGGCCTTCAAATCTGGCTGCTGCTCAAGCGCGCCGAGAAGGGCGAGCTGCCGGCGGAGGAATGGAAGCGGGAGTTCGAGATGGAGGTGTGAAGGATTTGAATATCTGCTTCGTAAAGGAGTCAAAAAACATATGTCACGAGTCATTTTGGTTGTCTTCATCGCGATGATAATCCTACCAATCCAAGCGGGGATTTCTGCCGGAGCTGCTCCCTCGGCGGATATGTGCTCCGATTGGATGAACAAGCGCCTCAGCCAGGCCGACGCGACCGCCTGCGCGGCCAAGGACGCCGAAGCCGAACGCGCAAGGCTTCAACGCCTGTTGCAGGACCTGCGAAGGAAATTTACGGCGAAGAAGCAGGATCGGCAGTGGCAAAGGCTCGAAAGCATGCAGAAGGACTGGGAGCAGTTTGCGCGCAACGACTGCAATTGGGAGAGCGGCTTCAGCGACGGAGGATCGATGCAGATAATCAATTCCTTGTGCATGGCCAACGCGGCGGCCAACAGAATAGAGCGCCTGCGCATCTTCCTCTGCGACAACACGGGCATGGCCGGCGAATGCAAAGAATCGCGGGCTTATTCGGCAGAAGATCGACGCGAGAACAGATAACACTCAACTGCTGATCAAATTCCTAGCAATCGACGGCGATCGTTGCCGGCGTTCAATCTACGGAGTAGAAAGACGCCATGACGGCTTCCGCCCCCCACTCCGACTGCGTCGTCGTCGGCGCGAGCTTCGCCGGTCTCGCCTGCGCGACGGCGCTCGCGCGCACGGGCCTCAGCGTCGTCGTCCTAGAGAAAAAAAACGATCCCGGCGAGAAGCTCCACACCACCGGAATCATCGTCAAAGACGCCATCGATCAGATCACTTTGCTCGATGGCCTGCCGGACAACATGGTTCGCCGGATTTCAGGCGTGCGGCTCTATGCGCCGAATCTAAGCTATGTCGATCTCGCGGCGCCAGGCTACTATTTTCTCGCGACCGACACGCCGGAAGTCATGCGCTGGCTGGCGGGACAGGCTCAGCGTGCGGGCGCGCGCGTCGAGTACGGCAAATCTTTTGAAAAGGCTGCGCGGATTCAGATCGGCTTCGACCTGGGAGACGCCGGAAAGACGCGCTTCCTGGTCGGCGCGGACGGGCCGCGCTCGCGCGTGGCCGAAGCGCTGGCGCTCGGCCGAAGTGAAAAATTTCTCTTCGGCATCGAATACGAGTACGCCGATGCGGAGGTCGCCGAGGCCGACAAACTCCACTGCTTCATCGACCGAAGGCTGGCGCCGGGATACATCGCCTGGGTCGTCGCGGGGGTCGGCGTCGTTCAAGTGGGGCTAGCGCGGCGCATACGCGGCGATCCTTCGACAATAAATAAGGCGATGACGGCATTTTTGGACAAGATTGCGCCGCTATTCGACTTCCGCATGCGCCGACCGGCTTCTGTGCGCGCCGGCATGATCCCTTGCGGCGGGCTCGTCCGGCCGGTCGCGGCGAAGCGCGCGCTGCTCGTCGGCGACGCGGCGGGCATGGTCTCACCGGTCACGGCGGGCGGCATCCATACGGCGCTGAAGCATGGCCTCTCCGCAGGTCACGCTATCGCCGATTATCTCGCCGGCAAGCGCGAGGACCCGAGCGGCTGGTTCGTCGAATCCTACCCCCGCTTTCGCACCAAGCGCGTCTTGCGCTTCATGTTCGATCATTTTCAAAGCGACTTGCTGTTCAATTTACTTCTCGGGACGAAGCCGATGCGTCTTGCGGCCGGGATGGTGTATTTTCATCATAAGGGCGTGTTCGAGCCGGACCGAAAAGCGCTAGAGACCGATCCGGAAGCGGCGGAAGATCGACCGCTATGATTTTTCAGGAAGAATTTATGTCCGCACGAAGGCTTTTGCTACTCGTGAGTTTCATCGCGTTTAATCTCCCCGCCCTCGCTCACTCGGCGGAAAACCCGTGCTCGGATTGGATGAGAAAAAAACTGAGCCAAACCGAAATGAACATATGCTCCGCCAAGGACGCCGAAGCGGAACGAGCAAGACTTGAACGGCTTCTACAGGAACTTCGCAATAATTTTAAAGCCGGCAAAGATGAACGGCAGTGGAAAAGGCTCGAAGGTAATCAGAAGGACTGGGAGCAATGGGTTCGGAACGATTGCCAATGGGAGAGCGACTTCTTCGAGGGGGGCTCGATCCAGCCGATGGTTTCCTCGTTGTGCATCGCCAACGCGGCCGCCAACCGAATCGACCGTTTGCGTATCTTTCTTTGCGAGGGCGCAGGAATGACCGGGGAATGCGATCGATCGCGAGCCTATTCTATAGAAAATGAAACGCCCCGCAGATAAATCGGAGGCAACGTGAAAAGCTTTATTTTGAGCGCCATTCTACTCTTCGTCTCCTTCCCCGCCCTCGCCCAGGACTCTCTTCCTGACGGGCCCGGCAAAAAGCTCGTCGAGGGCCACTGCGTGCAGTGCCACGATCTCGGCACGGTGACACGGGCGGGCTACAATGCCGTCGACTGGCGCAACAACATTCACATGATGGTGAACGTCGGCTCGACACTTCCGGCCGATCAGATCGAGCCGTTGGTGCAATACCTCGCGAAGAACTTTCCCGAGCGGCCGAAGCCGAAGCCCGTGGTGATTGCAGGCGGCGCAAACATTGCGATCAAGGAATGGGTGGTGCCGACGCCCGGCTCCCGCCCGCATGACCCGCTGGCGACGCGCGACGGCGCGATCTGGTATACCGGGCAATTCGCGAACGTCCTCGGACGATTGGATCCGAAGAGCGGCAAGATCGAAGAGTTTCACCTGCCGCCGAAGTCCGGCCCGCACGGCCTCACGGCCGATAAGGACGGCAACATCTGGTACACGGCGAACTTCGGCGCGAATATCGGCAAGTTCAATCCGAAAACCGGCGAGCTCGTCCGCTACTTCATGCCGGACCCGGCGGCGCGCGACCCGCACACGCCGATCTTCGATCAAAAAGGAACGCTTTGGTTCACCGTCCAGGGCGGCAACATGGTCGGCCGGCTCGATCCGAAGACCGGCGCGATCAAGCTCGTCGCGTCGCCGACGCCCAAGTCGCGGCCTTACGGCATGGTCGTGGATTCGAAAGGTGTTCCCTATTTTGTCGAATTCGGCAGCAACAAGATCGCCGCGATTGATCCCGAATCGATGCAGATACGCGAGTATACGCTGCCGAACGCCGAGGCGCGGCCGCGGCGCGTCGCGATCACGAGCGACGATATCCTGTGGTATTCCGACTACGGGCGCGGCTATCTCGGCCGCTTCGATCCGAAAACTGGAAAGATCGCCGAGTGGCCGTCGCCCGGCGGGCCCAAGTCGCAGCCCTACGGCATCGCCGCCGTCAACGATGTCATCTGGTACAGTGAATCGGGCGTTCAGGCGAACACCGTAGTGCGCTTCGATCCGAAGACGGAGAAATTTCAGACCTGGACGATCCCGTCGGGCGGCGGCGTCGTGCGCAACATGGATGTCACGCGCGACGGCAATCTCGCGCTCGCGCTCAGCGGCGTCAACCGTGTTGCACTCGCAACGATCAAATAAATGGGCGCTACTTCTTCTTCCTTTTCCGCTTCGGGACTTTTCCGCCCGCGCGGCGCGCTTCGGAAAGGCCGATCGCGATCGCCTGCTTGCGGCTGCGCACGCGCTTGCCGGAGCGGCCGCTCTTGAGCTTTCCGCGCTTGCGCTCGCGCATCGCTCTTCTGACTTTCTGCTGCGCCTTCTTGCCGTATCTCGCCATGCGTAACACCTCCTTGAATCTTACTGCGGAGATCGCTCCGCTGTTTAAGTTTGGCACCTTCATCGAGGTGTTTGAAGACGTGCGGCGATTTTTTAATCTATTTGACAACTCGGCCGCGCCGCGCAAGAATTCGACGGTTCTAAAATCGCCATGATGTTCTGGGATTCTTTACAAAGCGCCGCGGGAATGGAGGGCGTCCTTCATTGGGTCATCCTCGGACTTCTGCTCGTCGCGCTGCTTCTGTACGGCTTCATACCCTCCGAACGTACCCGCGTCAGAACGGCGCTTTTATTTTTCGTTTTCTCGATCGTCGGGCTGATCGCCGCGGCGATGCTGCTCTCCGCCGGCGCCGGACCGGATCATTTCGGCTACCGGACGATCCGCTGGGCGGCGCTGCTTCTCTGCGGCATCGCCATCGTCAATCTCGCAAGCGTCGTTCTGTTCGATATCTTGCTGAAGGCGTTGCTTCTTCAGCCGCCGCGCATCCTGCGCGACTTGCTGCTGGCGATCGCCTACATCGCCATCGCCCTGGTCCTCCTTTCTCGCAACGGTTTCGACCTGACCGGCATCGTCGCGACCTCGGCCGTCATCACCGCGGTGATCGGCTTTTCGCTCGCCGATACCTTGGGCAACATCATGGGCGGCATGGCGCTGCAAATGGAGCACACGATCGAGGTCGGCGACTGGATCAACGTCGACGGCATGGAAGGCCGCGTGAAAGAGATTCGCTGGCGGCAGACTTCGATCGAGACGCGCAACTGGGACACGATCGTCATTCCTAACAGCGTCCTCATGAAGACGCGCGTCAGCCTGCTCGGCCATCGCGAAGGCGCGCCGCGCCAGCAGCGCCGTTGGGTTTATTTCAACGTCGATTTCCGCTTCGCGCCGACGGCGGTGGTCTCCGCAGTTGAAGCGGCGCTCCGCGCCGAACCGATCCCCAACGTCGCGTCCGAGCCCGAGCCCCACTGCATCCTAACCGATTTCAAGGACAGCTACGCGACTTACGCGGCGCGCTATTGGGCGACGGACCTCGCGGCGACCGACCCGACCGATTCGGTCGTGCGCACACGGATATACGCAGCGCTCCGCCGCGCGGGCATCCCGCCGTCGATTCCGGCGCAATCTATTTTTCTCACCGAGCAAAACGAATCGCGCCGCGAGCGCAAGGAGAGCGCGGAGGTCGAGCATCGGCTGCGCGCCCTGGAAGACGTGGAGCTTTTTAGAAAGCTGACTCCCGAGGAACGGCGCGAGCTCGCCGCGCGCCTCACGGTCGCGCCGTTCGTCCCCGGCGAGGCGCTCACCAAGCAGGGGGCGGTGGCGCACTGGCTCTACATCATCGTGCAGGGCTCGGCCGAGGTCCATATCTCGATGAACGGCCGAAGCGAGAAGGTCGCGACGCTCAAAGCCGGCGATTTTTTCGGTGAGATGGCGCTGATGACCGGCGAGCCGCGGCGTGCGACGGTCGTCGCGGCCAGCGACATCGTCTGTTACCGATTGGATAAAGCCGCCTTTCAGCAGACGCTAGCCCGGCGCCCGGAGATTGCTGAAGATATCTCTCACGTCCTTGCGCGCCGCCGCGTCGAGCTCGAAGCCGTGCGCGAAGGACTCAACGAAGAGGCGCTCCGCCGGCGCGCCGATCACGCGCAGGGCGCGCTGTTGGATAAAATTCGGGAATTTTTCGGGCTGGACGCGGAATAAGCGAAAACGTCGATTACGCTTCTTCCGCCTCTTCGTAGTCGTAGTCGCGCTCCGTGAGATCTACGAAGCGCGTGTACTGGTTGAGGAACGTGAGGCGGACGGTATCGATCGGTCCGTTGCGCTGCTTGGCGACGATGATCTCGGCGATGCCCTTGTCCGGGGAATTTTGATTGTAGACTTCGTCGCGGTAGATAAAGGCGATCACATCGGCGTCCTGCTCGATGGCGCCTGATTCGCGGAGGTCGGCCATCATCGGGCGGCGGTCGCCGCGATCCTCGACGCGGCGATTGAGCTGCGAGAGCGCGATGACGGGAACTCGCAACTCCTTTGCGAGCGCCTTGAGCGAGCGCGAGATTTCAGAGATCTCCTGCTCGCGATTGTTTGCCGTCCCCATTCCGCGCATGAGCTGGAGATAGTCCACGATCACAAGGCCGATCTTTTTTTCCCGGTCGCGGATCAGCCGGCGCGTCTTCGCGCGCAGCTCCAGGATCGAGATCGCGGGGGTATCGTCGATATAGATTAGCGCCTCATGTAATCTCCCGGCGGCGTTGGCTAGCTTGGGGAAGTCGCGCTCGCCCAGATAGCCCGCCCTCACTTTCGAGTTGTCCACCTGCGCTTCGGAGCAGAGCATCCTCAAAACGAGCTGCTCGCGCGCCATCTCGAGCGAAAAGACGGCGACGCCGATGCCGGCGTTGAGGGCCGCATGGCCCGCGATGTTGAGGGCGAAGGCGGTCTTCCCCATGCTCGGCCTGCCGGCGATGATGATCAGGTCCGACGGCTGGAGGCCGGCGGTTAGCTTGTCGAGGTCTTTAAAGCCCGTCGGCACGCCGGTCACGAGCTCTTTGCGCTCGTAGAGCCTCTCGACCGCCTTCAAGGTGTCCTTGATCATGTCGCCGACGGAGACGAAGGACGATTTGATCTTCTTTTCGGCGATGTCAAAGATGACTTTCTCGGCGGCGTCGAGAAACTCATCGACGTTGCCCTGCTCTTCGAAGCCCCGCGTGGCGATTTCGGTCGCCGAGTCGATCAACTGGCGGAGGATCGCCTTTTCTCGGATGATGCGCGCGTAATACGCGACATTCGCGGCGGTCGGGACCTGATCGGCGAGACCGGCCAGGTAAGCCGAACCGCCGACGAGATCGAGCTCGTGCTTGGCTTTGAGCAGCTCGCTCAAGGTGATGAGGTCGACGGGCTCGTTGCGGTCGGTGAGCTCCATCATGCCGCGGAATATTTTTCGATGCGATTCGCGGTAGAAATCGCCCGGCGCGAGGATTTCGAGCACGCGATTTACCGCGTCGTTTTCGCGCAGGATGCCGCCGAGCACGGAGGCCTCGGCCTCGAGATTTTGCGGAGGAACTTTGCGCAGATTGTCGTCTACGGATGCCATCGAATGATTTCGCGTTGAAGAGAGAAAATACCGCGAACGAAATTCGACTTTATGCCCTTCGCACAAAAAAAATCAAGAAAATTCTTTTGATCGCAAAATTTATTGTTTCGATGAAGAGCCCGCGGCGCTACTCGCTGGCCAATTCGCGCGCGAGGAAGTCGGCTGCGAGCGGAAAAGCAAGTTCGGCCGCGTGCGGATGATAGCCCGGCGTGCCGGGATCGACGAAGCCGTGGCCGCCGAAAGGAAAGAAATGCCATTCGAGGCTCTGGCCGTTGTCGCGGAAGGCGCGCCACATCTTCTCTTGGACAGGAACCGTGGTCACGATGTCGTCCGCGCCGTATAGAACGATCGACGGACATTTAAAACGCTGCACCGCCTCCCACGGTGGAATCGGACGCATCTCCGTCGGCGGCTGGTCGCGGACCGTCGGATAATATCCGAGGAAGGCACGAACGCCGGGCGTCGCGGCGATGAATTGGATCGCGAGCCGGCCGCCCATGCAGTAGCCGGAGACCGCGACGCGCCGGCTGTCGACGTCGCGGCGCGCAAGCAAATAACGCCAGCCGGCATAGATCGCGCGTACGAACTGCGCGTCCGAGGTCTTGGCCTGAATCTCGCGGCCGGTGTGGATGTGCGTCACGTCCGGATGGCCGACGAGCTCGTAAAGATTGGGCACGATTGCCGTATAGCCGAGCTTGGCGAACTTCAGCGCTTCGATTTTGATGTAATCCGTGACGCCGGTGTTCTGATGGACCATGAGGAGCGCGGGACCGCGCTCGCTCCGCTCCGGATAGGCGAGGTAGCCCGGAAGGCCGTCATTTTCGGTGGTTAAGACGCGCTCGACGATTTTCATGATCGGAAAGCGATCTTTTAGCACCACGAAGCCGGCGGGACAAGAAAAAATTTATAGGATCAAAGGCTGCAAAGAGCTGTGATCATGCGCCGAAGGTCATCGGCCGGTTCCAGCCGGCTTAAGACGACGCGCGCGCCTGCGTGCTCAAGCACGTCTCTGCCATACGGGCCTGTCGCAACGCCGATGAAGTCGCAGCCTGTGGCATTCGCCGCTTGAATATCACGCGGCGTGTCGCCGATGAGAATCGTTCTCCGCGGCTGCTGATCGAAAAGATCGGCGAAGCGCCGCCGAGCCGCCGGCGGCAGCGCTTCGCGCAGCTCGCCGTCTTCAGAATAGGCGCCGCAGACGAACTGATCGAAGGATATCCCCGCGGTTTCGAGCTTGACGCGCGCCGTCGCTTCCGTCGAGCCGGTGAGTAAGCCGACGGCGCAGGACTCGATCGCTTTGATCGCCTCGACGGCCGGTCCGGCCCCGGGGAGCGCTCTCGCGGGATTCAATTTAAGCTCGCGCTCGAGGTTCAGCGCGTAGATTTGAAAGGTGCGATCACGCCGCTGCTCGAGGTCGTCCGGATCGATCTCCAACCGGCGCACGACCTCCATCAAAATCGCGGTATCGGTGAGGCCCGAGACTTCCTCCGCTTTGAAAATCGGACAGGCGACGCCGAAGGCTTCCTGAAACGCCGCGGAAAACGCCTTTCCCGCGGCCTTGCCGCAGTCGACCAGCGTGCCGTCGATGTCGAAAAGGACGAGAGTTGTCGGAGATTTATTCGTTCGAGTTCTGGATGTCGAACGAGTCAAGTTATTTTGCCGCTTCCAATCGGCCGACCAAGTTCGTCAGCTGCTTCCTCAGCCTCTGCGGCAAACGATCGCCGAACTGGGCGAAGTGTTTGTTAATATCCGATATCTCCGACGTCCAGGCCGGCAGATCGACGCTCAGCAGCTCTTTTATGTTTTGGGGCGGAATTTCTAGGCCGCGGAGGTCGAGATCGCCTTCGTTCGGCACGTTGCCGATCGGCGTCTTTTTCGCTCCCGCCTTGCCTTCGAGCCGCTCGCACATCCATTTGAGCACGCGACTGTTGTCGCCGAAGCCGGGCCAGAGCCATTTGCCTTCGGCGCTCTTGCGAAACCAGTTGACGTAAAAAATCCGCGGCGCTTTATCGCCGAGCTTGTCGCCCATGTCGAACCAGTGCTGAAAGTAATCCGCCATGTTGTAGCCGCAGAACGGCGTCATCGCGAAGGGGTCGCGCCGGAGCACGCCGACTTTGCCGATGACCGCCGCTGTGGTCTCCGATCCCGCCGTCGCGCCCATGAAAACGCCATGGTCCCAGTCGAACGATTCGGTCACGAGCGGCACGACGCGGGAGCGCCGCCCGCCGAAGATGAAGATGTCGATAGGCACCCCTTCCGGCTTTTCCCAGTCGCTGGAAATACACGGGCATTGATCGGCTGCGACTGTAAATCGGGCGTTCGGGTGCGCCGCCGGCTCTTTTTTATCTGGAGACCAGTCGTGTCCCCGCCAGTCGATCGCGTGCTTCGGCGCCGGCCCCATGCCTTCCCACCACACCCCGGCGTCATCGGTCAAGGCGCAGTTGGTGAAGATCACGTCGTTCTTAAGCGTCGCCATCGCCATCGGGTTCGATTGCGTCGAAGTGCCCGGCGCGACGCCGAAAAAACCGCTTTCCGGGTTGATCGCGCGGAGCCTGCCGTCGGGACCGATCTTCATCCAGGCGATGTCCTCGCCGACGGTTTCGCATTTCCAGCCGGGAATCGTCGGCACGAGCATCGCGAGGTTCGTCTTGCCGCAGGCCGAGGGGAACGCCGCGGCGACGTGGTACTGCCTGCCGGCGGGATTGGTGAGCCGCATGATCAGCATGTGCTCCGCCATCCAGCCTTCGCGCTTCGCCATCGCCGATGCGATGCGGAGCGCGAGACATTTTTTCCCCAGCAGCGCGTTGCCGCCGTAGCCGGAGCCGTAGGACCAGATTAAATTTTCTTCGGGAAAATGGCTGATGTACTTTTTGTCCATCGGGGCGCATGGCCAGGTCGAATCCTTCTGACCCTTCTCGAGCGGCGCGCCGACCGAGTGGAGGCATGGGATGAAGTCGCCGCTGGCGCCGAGCTCGTCGGCGACTTTCTTCCCCATGCGCGTCATGATCTGCATGTTGCACACGACGTAGGGGCTATCGGTGATCTGCACGCCGATCTTCGCGATCGGCGAGCCGATCGGTCCCATCGAAAAAGGGATGACATACATCGTGCGCCCCTTCATCGAGCCTCGATATAAGTCGGCCATCGTGCGCTTGAGCTCGTCGGGTGCCCGCCAGTTGTTGGTCGGGCCGGCGTCTTCTTTAGTACGCGTCGCGATGTAGGTTCTGTCCTCGGTGCGAGCGACGTCGCTGGGATCGGAGCGGAAAAGAAAACTTTCCGGCGGGCTTTTGAGCGCTTCGGCCATGCCGCTTTCAACCATCTGCGTCATTAGGCGATCGTATTCCTCGTCGCTGCCGTTGCACCAGTAAACCGAATCCGGGCGGCAGAGTTCGACCGTCTCCTTCACCCACTGCTTTAGTTTTTCATTGTTGACCGTGTATGACATGGGGTTCCTCCGAAAACAGGCTCGGCACGCGGTCGGCGCGCGGCGTCGATTATACCGGGCTCTTTTGATGCGGCAGATGCGGACCTTAGCTTACCTAAGATTCTTAAGTTAAAAAACGTGAGAAATCAATGGTCCGAAGGAGCTAGGACGCGCGTCGCCTCATCCAGCTGTTGGTGATTTCCGAGCAGAACCAGGATGTCTCCCGACGCCAGGCGGAAATCCGTACGGGGATTCGGCGTGGAAAGTCCGGCGCGGACGACCGCGATGACTGTGACGCCGCTGCGCTCGCCGAGGCCGATGTCTGCGAGGGTTTTGCCCGCCGCGGACGAGCCTTCGGGCACGAGCACGGTATCGGCCGTCGTGCCCGCGAGATATTCGGCGAGCTCATCGAGCCGTTTGCCTTGGATTCGCAGGCCGCGGAGCGCTCCGTAATGCTCCCTGCGGATGAGATCGACCTGCAGCGAGATCAAGTTTCGCGGCAGGTGATATTCGTGCAAGACGCGCGAGAAGATCTCAACGGAGGTCTCGAACTCCTCCGGGATCACCTGATTGGCACCCATGCGGTAGAGGCGCTCGATCTCCGCGACATAGCGCGTGCGCACGACGATCGAGAGGTCCGGCTTGAGCCGCCGCGCCTCGGCGACGATCCTTGCGGTCGCCACGGGATCGGAGACGGCGACGACCAGCACGCGCGCGCCATCGATCGCCAATCGATCGAGAATCTCCGGGCGTGTGCCGTCGCCGAAGACGATCGGCTCGCCCGCCTGCTTCGCGGCGCGCGCGACGGCCGGGTCCATGTCGAGGACGCGGTAGCGGATGCCCACTTCTTTGAGCACCCGCGTGAGGTTTTGCCCGTTGAGTCCGTAGCCCACGACGACGACGTGGCCCTTTTCGCTCTCGCGATCGCCGTCGGCGCTTCGCGCCGGCGCAGGTTTAGCCATGGATTCTTCGATGCCGAATCCCAGCCGATGACTCCATTGAATGAAAAGCGGCGTCGCCATGAGGCTCAAGATCGAAGTGGTCAAGAACATCTGCTCGCCATTGTCGGTTAACAGCCCGTGGGTTCGCCCGGATTCGGCGAGGACAAAAGAGAATTCGCCCATTTGCGCAAAACTCATCCCGATGACGAGCCCGAGACGCAGCGATCCGTAAAGCAGCCAAAAGATGAGCAGGATGACGGCCGTTTTGATGACGATGAGCGATGCGAGGGCGGCAAGATGAGCCGGGAGATCGGCTATTACATATCCAAGGTCGAGCAGCATGCCGATGGACATGAAGAATACGCCGCTGAAGCAGTCGCGGAGCGGCAGCAGATCCGACACCATTTGATGGCTGTATTCCGATTCCGAAATGAGAAGCCCGGCGATAAAAGCGCCGAGGGCGAGGGAGATGCCGAATTGCGACGCGAGATAAGCGGTCCCGAACGAGACGAAGAGAATAAATAAAGTAAAAAGCTCCCGGTTTTTCAACAGTGCCACCTGGTGCACCAGCCGCGGCACGACATAGCGCGCCGCAAGCACGATCAAGCCGACCGCGAAGAGCGCCTGGGCGAGTGTCCAAAGAACGACGCCGGCGGAGATCGCGGCCGGCGACACCAGGACCGGAATCAGCAGCGCCATCGGCACAAGCGACAAATCCTGGACTATCAGCATCCCGGTCGCGACGCGGCCATGCAGCGAATCGCTCTCACCGCGGTCGCTGAGGATCCGCAGTATGACCGCGGTGCTGCTGTTGGCGACGAGAAAGCCGTAGAACAGCGCGACCGCAAGCGGCATTTTGACGGCAACCGACAAAGCCGCCACGATCAGAATCGTCAGCAATATCTGCAGAAGTCCGGTCCACACGGCATAGCCGCGCACGACGGCAAGCTCGGCCAAAGACATTTCGAGGCCGATCGTAAAAAGGAGGATGATCAGACCAATATTGGCGATCATCGCCACGGCGGGCAGATCGCTCACGAGCTTGAGGCCGTGAGGTCCGATGACGACACCGGCCAGAAGAAAACCGACAATCGCCGGAATTCCGAGACGTTGAAACAAAAAGACGATCGACAGCGTGACGGTGAGAACGATGAGAAGTTCTTTTAGAAAGGCGACTTCGGACATGGGGATTCAGGTCCAGGAGTCAGGAATCAGGAGCCGGGAGAAATTGTGCTTCTTATGAAATTTTATCTCGCTTTGTATTCCGTCGTGATGACGGTATGAATGCCGCCGCGGACATTGAAGTCGCCGACCACGGTCATCGATTTCGGCCGGCAGGCGCGGACAAGGTCGTCCAGAATACGGTTGATCACGTCTTCATGAAACGCCCCCTCGTCGCGATAGGACCAGAGGTAGAGCTTGAGGGATTTTAGCTCGACGCAAAGCTGATCGGGGACGAAACGAATCCGGATCGTCGCGAAGTCGGGCTGTCCGGTCTTAGGACAGACGCACGTAAACTCCGGACATTCCATGCTGATCTCGTAATCGCGTCCGGGTCGGGGATTGGCAAATGTCTCGAGGTCTTTGGAAGGTTGGCTCGGCATGGGGCTATCTTATCCCAGTCCTGGGAGGTTTTCCATTTGATGAGGTCTTACGGCCAAGTCACGCGAAATTCCTCTCGTTATTGACAACCAGCAGACCCGATGATAGACGGGCAGAAGTCTCACCAGCGGATTTCTCGGAGGAGTTAATGAGCACTGTGAAAGAGCCGCGCGCTGGCGAAAAGATGTCGGCGCCGGAGGCGAAGGCGTATGTCGATTACCTGTACGCCAAAATGTACGAACACTGGAAAGCGAAAATTCAGGCGGGTCCTTTCATGACCCAGCTCCGGGCCGGCAAGCTGCCGCTTCCGGTGATGCGCCAGTTTTTCAAGAACTGGGGCCGCTTCTCGCTCGAGGTCAACGGCCTCAACGCGGTGTCCTACTACATTCACCTCCCCTTTTTCGTCAAGAACTTCGATCTCTTGGGGCCGCTTTGCGCTAAGATCGCCGATGAGCTGATCTCGCCGCAGCCGCCGGGACACGTTCTCGTGCTGCTGAAGACCGCCGAGGCGCTCAAGCTCTCTCGGCAGGAAGTGCTCGAAGCCCCCTATCTTCCCGAGGCGCGCGCCATAAACGACTTCACGCACAAGATCTTCTACGACGGGTCGATCGCGGAGCTTTGGGGCCTGCACGTCTTCGAGGAGTCGCTCTCGCATTGGTCGGGCGAATGGTTCAAGGCGCTCACCACTCATTATGGCTTCAGCAAGTCGCAGGCCGTCTATTTCTCAACACACGAGGAGGCCGACCTCGAGCCGCACCAGCTCGGAAACACGGGCGTGGAGGCGATGGGACACGGGACCTTCAACCGGACCATCCTCGAACGCGTGCTGCAGGACGGCAACATCGATCTCCGCGCCGGCTACTCCATGGAATACTGCGCGCTCGCGATGGTCGATCTGCATGCCCAGATGAAGCGCGCGGCGATGGACAATCCGTATCCGTGACGAAACCAAGCGGTCGGCGACAGGCGGTGGGCGGTAGGAAGAAATCCCTCGTCGTCCTATTATCTCTTAGCTTCCTACTGCCTATTTCCTACAGCCTACCGCCGGCTTCATCCCAGGAATTCTACCGCTGGACGGACGAAAGCGGCGCCGCCCACTTCACCGACAATATTTACTCAGTCCCCGAAAAATACCGCGATCAGGCGCAGAAGCGTCTCCAGCCGGCGAGCCGCACGCCGCCTTCCTCAATGCCTGAGGCGCCGCGAGATGCAAACACCGCAGCCGAAAGCGGCGGCATCGTCATACCGTTCAAACGCGAAGGCAATTTGATGATCGTCGAAGGCGCCGTCAACGGCGCGCCGGTGCGTTTCATCTTCGACACCGGCGCGGAGCTGACGGTGCTGCCCTCCTCTTTCGCTGCGCGCCTCGGCGTCGGCGCGCGCAATGGAATCTTCATCACCATCGGCGGCATCGGCGGCAGCGTCGATGTCCCGCTCGTGGAGGCGGACATCGCGGTCGGCGAGGCCGAAGTCAGAGACCTCGAAGCCACCGTGAACGATACACCGGTGCCCGACACCGGGCTGCTCGGCGCGAATTTTCTTTCAGACTATAAAGTGAACATCAAAAACGCCGCCAACCAGATCGTTCTCGAGCCGGCGGATCGCTCCTTCGGCGGCCACAGCTTCGAATGGTGGCAAAAGAAATTCCGCCTGTACCTCGCGATCAAGAAACGCTACGAGCAGGCCGGCGCCGGCCGCGGCGGCAACGAAGTCCTCGACGGTCAGCTGCGGGCTGTAGATCAGAAAATAGCCGAGCTCGAGGGGCGCGCATCGCAGGCCGGCATCCCGCGCGAGTACAGGCAATGAGGTCGGCGTGAAAAACGGGGGACGATTCTAATCTTTAGCGCCGAAGCGGCTAAGCCGCTCGATGAATGCGGCGATCTCTTCGAGACGGGCGCGCGCCTCGCCTTCGGCTTTTTTGATCTCTTCGGGCGATTGTTTTCTATGCACGGCATCTTCGTAGTTGGTAACGGCGACGCCGAAAACTTTTAGTAACCTGCGGGCCTCGTCAGATGGCATAAAAGTTTTCCTGACAGTTTATGAAATGCCCAGGTCGATTAATTTTTTCTCGGGCACGTACCCGGCGTCGTCCCAGCCCCGGGCGCGATAATAACTGCGGATCATCCCGCTGAGCTCCGCCGCCGTCAGACCGACGCCCTCGGCGACGCCGTTCGGCAGCGCCTCCGCGAGCACTCGCTCGGGCAGCCAATCGTCTTCCGGCCGCCAGCCCTCGCGAACATTGAAAAGCTTCTTGATCGTATGGATTCTCTCGCCGGCGCGCTTGAGCTCCGCGGCGGTATAGTTCCAGCCTGTGACTTTGGCGAGAAGATCCGCCGCTTCACCGTAGAAATCCCCAAAGCATTTGCGCAGGAACTTGCAAACGATGAGCGAGTCGAGGACGGCGGTGTAATCCTCCGATTCGGCGACGAGCGCGCCTCGGCCGGAATCGGCGTGCAGTCGATCGACGGCGCCGGAGAAATCGGCCTCATAGGCTCCCGAGCGATTGTGACAAGCGCCGCGCGGACTCACCGCCAAGCCCAGCGCCATCGTCTTTAAGCTGCGCGGCTCATAGCCCGGCATCTCCAATCCCTTGACGTGCATCGCCCAATATCCGCTGTCGCCGCCGATCGCGGCCGCGGCCCGGCGCGATCCTTCGGCCAGGACTGACCCAATATCTTGGCGGAGAGCGATCGCCGGAATCGCGGCGAGGAGCGCCGCGCCGTCGCCGAACCGCAGACTGAGATTTTTATCCGCCGGCAGGCGGCCTTTTTCCGCGCATTCCATCGCCCAGGCGAGCGTTCCCCCCGTGCTGATCGTATCGAGGCCATACTCGTCGCAAAGAGCCGCCGCGCTGATGATCGTCTGCGGATCATCAACGCCGCAGAGGGGCCCCAGGGCGAAGAGCGTCTCATATTCCAGGCGCTGCTCTTCACCGCCGGCGGACTTGAATAGCCGCTCGCACAAAATCGTGCAGGAGGCGCAGCCGTGCCTGCGGCTGAAATGATTTTCGGTGAGCGCCTCGCCTGAAACGGCCTCGGCGCCATCGAAGGTCGACTGGCGGAAGTTTCGCGTCGGTAAAGTGCCGAGACGATCGAAGACCGAGAGATTCGCAACCGTGCCGATGCTCCGGTATTTTTCCGTGAGCGGCCCGAGGCTTCGGCGGCGCAGCGATTCAGCCACGGCCTCCACACCCGCCGGGTCGGCGCAGGAGATATCTTTCTCGCCGAGCAGGGCGATCGCTTTTAAGTTTTTCGCGCCCATGACGGCGCCGACGCCGCCTCGTCCCGCATGACGGCCTTCGTTGCTGATGGTCGAGAAGCGCACACGGTTCTCACCGGCGAGGCCGATCGCCGCCACCCGCGCGGGTTCTCCCAAATCCTCTTGGACCAGCGTGTCGGTCGCCGCGGCGCTCCGGCCGCGGAATCTTTCCGCCTCGCGGATCTCGACTTTCCCGTGTCCGACGAAAATATAGACGAGCGACGAAGCTCGCCCTGTCAGGACGATGGCATCGACGCCGATACGTTTGAGTTCGAGCGCAAAGCGGCTCGACGACAAAGAATCGGCGATGAAACCGGTAAGCGGCGATTTAGTGAGCACCGCGAATTTTGCGGTGGTCGTAAGGCCTGTACCGACCAGCGGAGCGCTGGCGAAAATGAGCGGATTATCCGGCGCGAAAGGCTCAACGCCGCGAGGCGTCCACTCGTAGAGCAAGCTCGCGCCGAGACCGATCCCGCCCAAATAGCTGCGTAGCCGCGACTCTTCCAACGCGATCAGCGAGATCGCGCGGCTGGTCAAGTCGATGTGCAGCAGGCGGCCGTGAAAACCGTGCATGGTTTAGCCCCCTGCATCGGCGGCGAGGATGAAGATCCGGTCGCCGGGATTGATCCGCACAGACGGGTTGCGTACGAAGCTCAAGCCATTCACGTTGCAGGCATAGCCGCTGGAAAGCGCGCTTTTCTGAGCATCGATGACGCGGCCGGCGAGCACTGGCAATCGCACGGCGAGCGCCGAGAAGACATCCGAGAGCGTCGCCGCCTCCGGCAATGAAAGGCAGACCTCTTTGGTTTTCGCGATAAGCCGCGGGACGCCGAAGAGTTCCACTGTGACAGAGACAGGTGAAGAGACAGAGATCGATGCTCCGTCTTCCTTCTCTGTCTCTGTCTCGAATCTCTTTCTCTCGTCCCATTTTTGCTGCGCGAGCGCGTAATCTGCGGGGCTGTTCATATTGAAGAAGCTGAGCCCTTCGGGGTCGAAGCGGCGTAGCTCCTCCTCCTCCACTTTACGGGTGCGAACCTTGTCGTAAAGATGAATCGGCCGCAGCTCGCCGCGGTCGAGCTGATGCTTAAGATGCGGCAGCACCGTCCGGCGATAGATGCCGCAAAGCGGCTGAAAGCGATTCTCCCAGTACGGCGCGACCGCGTCGTAGCCGTCGATGAGCGAGGCGAGATGCGCGATGAGCCGCGGCTCGAGAAACGGCACGTCGCAGGATGCCACAAAGGAGAATTCACCTGCTGACGCGCGAAGGCCATAGTAGATTCCGCCGACGGGCCCCTGGTAGGCGATTTCGTCGCGCACGATGTTTGCGCGGAGCGGCGGCAGATCCTGGCCGGGGGCGGCGACCACGACGAGATCGGAGAATAGCGTGCTGAGCCTACGGGCGAGATGGACGATGAGCGGCTCGCCGTCGAAGCGAAGCAGCGCCTTAGGGGTTCCCATCCGCGAGCTTTTACCGCCGCTCAAGATCACGGCGGAGCCGTTCGCGAACAAATCCTTTCCCGCGGCGGCCATGACGGCGACTCTCTTAGCGGAAAGGCCTGACGTTGTCGCCCGCGACTGGCCGCTTCGTGGTGTGGGCATCCTCCGAAGGCGCGCCGCGATCGAGCCAAGCCTTGAAATCGTCGAGCGAGTGAGCCAGATTCCATTCGTCGAAGACCGCCCGCGCCATTGCCGTCGCAGGGCCGGAAAGCTCCGGCGCGCAACTCAGCGGATATTCCAGCAGCCAGGATTCAAAGTTTTCAGGGTCGGGATCGGCGGCGACGACCGCCGCAAGAATGTCCCGTTTAACGCCGAGACCGATTGCGTCGGGCGTCTGGTCGCGTTTACGGCTTCGCCTGCGTCCCTCCGCGGCTTCTAGCGCCGCAAGCAAGGCGCGACAAACTTCGCTGGGCCGAATCGCATCCATAATCTTTCCCGCGACTTGACCTTATCATCCGCCGCGGCTTTCCACCAGCGCGACGTCGACCGCATATCCCGGTCCAGGAGGCCGGCGATAGCCCTGTTCCAGCGCAGCCACGTCCAGATCGACGCTGGCGAGATCGTCGAGCACAACTTTCGCCGGAGGGCTGCCCTGAAGCGTGGTGAAGACTTTAAGGTATCCCAAGCAGCGCTTGCAGGCTTCGACGACGCGCATCGTGCCGCCTTTCTCGGGAACCAGCCTGACCAGCCGCTCGTGATCGTCATTGCCGCAGTACGGACAAAGCAGTTCATTAAGCTGCCAGTCGCCGGCGCAGCGGCCGCAGCGCAGATGGCGGCTTCTCTCGACGCCGCGCACCTCGGCGAAAGCGGGCCACGCGCCGCAGAGCGGGCAATATCCCTCGACCCAGCTCTCCGGCGCCAGGCGCGACCACCGGCGGTTAAGCGCGTGTAGAAAGGGAATCGGCAATTGGGAAGCAACTGCCTGAAATGCATCGACGTCTACGCCGATCCGCGCGGCGGTATTGGCGAGCGTCGCGCCGTCCTGCAATACCGCAGCGGTAAAGAGGCTTAAGAGATCCGCGTCAACAGCGGCGAGTTCGAGTGTCGCCATATTCGCCGTGCCGCTTCCTGCGGCCGTCGCCATCAGCCGCTGAGTCCAGCGGCCGATTAGATTTTTATCGACTTCGATCCTGTTTCCGGAAAGTAGCGGGACTTTAGTATCGCTTGGGGCGGCACGATCGGGGACTAAACGGTCCCAGCGTTCGTCGGCGGCCTCCTCGACCACGGCGCGGACCACCGTGAGCCAGGGCTGCCACTCGGGACGTTGACGTCCAAGCTCGTCGAGGCTGCGTTCGATGGCGAGGGTCATGGGCGGCTCAGGCGGTTTGCCTGGCGCGCGCCGTCAAGCGAAGGACCTTGAGTCGGGATGATTTTCGGTGTCTTGGCGAACGGATCGGACCCTTCGTGCATGCGGACAGCGGCGGTATTTTTCGTCCGATTGCCTACATCCGCGCCGGAGCCGCCGCCTCGGCTGCGGCTCGTCTCGGGACTGTTACAGCCGATAACCACAACAATAACCGCCACAAACATGAAGATCGCGCGCACCTCAGACTCCTTGGGCCGAGAAGACGATGACGAGGCGCAGGAGAAAACCGCCGAGCAGCACCAGCACCGCAGTCCCAACCAGATTGCGTTCGCCGAGCAAATCCCTGCGCCAGAACAGCGCCAGGGGAGCGAGCATGCCGAGCAGGATAACGATAAAGAGCACCAGACCCCATGCATTCAGCCACGCCCGAAACACAGGACCGAGGGAAAACATCAGCGCGATAAGAACGATGAGTTCCAGCAAGACGACCCATGCGTCCATGTCGTGAAGCGCGCGGACCCCCGACATCGTCCAACGCGATCTTTCCGCCAGCAGCAATATCAGCGAACACGAGATTGACGCGGCCGATATGATAAAAAGCATGCCGAGGAGCGGCGTGTCGGACCAGATTGGCCTGTTGGTGACGCTAAGAAGGACTCCGGTGTATCCGGCGACGAAAAATCCCAGCAACCCGCCGATGATCACGAGCACAGCGCCAAGCGGCGCCGGAGGCCGCCATAGCCGCGCCTGCGGCCAGTCCAGACGGCCCTCTTCCGAAAGCGCGCTCAAGAAACCGATGAGCGAAAAAAGACCGAAGAGAGTCAGGCCCCACGAGCCGACCGACATCGGCGACCATACCTTGAACATCGGCCGGAAGGTATTCGATTCGATCAGCATGTGCCAGAATCGTTCCGGCCGTTTGAGGTCGAGCGTCAAGAGGATGCCGCTCAAGACGATACACGGAAAAGAAATATAATAGCCCATGCGCGCGAGCGGACGATCGGTGACCCGGCCGAAGAAGTCGATGAGGACGGCGATGAAATAGCACCCGCCTGCGAGACCGCCGACGAAGAAATAGAGCGTTACCAGCCAGCCCCAATCGGGCGAGGCGCTGAAAAACGTGCTCGATGGAAACGTATTCATGGCCGCCCCTCCATCACGTTGTCCCTGGCCCCGCGGTTGCGAAAGCTGATGACGCCTATCAAACCGACCAAAAGAGCGCCGAGCCCGTGGAGCCAAGATCCGACATTCAAGTTCCGCGTCGGCATCTTGGGGTCAGGCGGCAGTCCGTAGACCTCCGGTTTATCGACAAGTAGGTAAAACGAGTTGAGGCCGCCAAGCATTTTCTCGTCCGCGCCGTAAAGGTACGCGCGCTTCTCGCCCAACTGCTGGAGCTGGGCGACACGCTTTTGCGCGCGTTCCTTCAGCTCGCTGATCGTACCGAACTGGATCGACTGCGTCGGACAGGCCTGCGAGCAGGCGGGTTGCATGCCGGCCTGAAGACGGTCGTAGCAGAGCGTGCATTTCTGCGCGGTGCCGGAGGTCGGATTGATCTCGATCACGCCGAACGGACACGCCGAGATGCAGTCGCGGCAGCCGTTGCAGGCGTCGGACTGGATGACGACCGTGTCGAATTCGGTCCGGATGATAGCGCCGGTCGGGCAAACTTCCAGGCAACCCGCTTGCACGCAGTGCTTGCACACGTCGCTCATAAGAAGCCAGCGGCCGTCCTTGCGGTCGTCGGTGAACTGCTCGACGAACTTGACATGGCGCCAGTGAATCCCGTCGAGCGAGCGCGTGTTGTCGTAGCTGTTGCCGGAGAGCGTGTTCTGGCCGCCGTTGGTGCTGGGGAGCTGGTTCCATTCCTTACAGGCGACCTCGCACGCTTTGCAGCCGATGCAAACCGTCGTGTCGGTGTAGAACCCCATTGGTTCAGGCATAAATCACCTCACGCCTTCTCGACGTTACACACGAAGGCTTTGCCCTCGTGCATCGACACATTGGGATCACCGACAAGCGAGGTTAGCTCGTTGACCACATCGCCGGTCGAAAGCCCTTCGTAGCCCCAGTGCCACGGCATGCCGACCTGATGGATGACTTTGTCGCCCATCTTGAATGGACGCATGCGTTTGGTGACCAGCGCCTTCGCTTTGATCTGCGCCCGCGGACTCGAGATCTTTACCCAGTCGAGATTTTTGATCCCCTTCTCCTGCGCCAGCTCCGGACTGATCTCGATGAAAAGCTCGGGCTGGAGCTCGGTGAGCCACGGATTCCATCGGCTCATCGCGCCGGAGAGATAATGCTCGGTGAGGCGATACGTCGTGAGCGCGTACGGGAATTTGGGATCCGCCGGCTGCGCCAGCGGATTGCCCGGATCCTTCCAGTATTTGATCACCGGGCTCGCCTGCTGCTGGTAGAGCTGGTTCTTAACCGGAGACTCCACCGGCTCGTAATGCGTCGGCAGCGGGCCGTCGACCATTCCCGATGGAGCGAAGAGCCAGCCGAGGCCGTCGGGCCGCATGATGAACGGCGCGGTGCCCGGCAGAGCGTCCATGCCTGCCGCGCCGGATTTCGCTTTGTCATCGGGCGGCTTGGTCGCGATATAATCCGGGACATCGTAGCCGACCCATTTCTTGGCTTCGGCATCCCACCAGACCCACTTCTTGCGCTCGCTCCATGGCTTCCCTTCCAGGTCCGCCGAAGCGCGGTTGTACATGATGCGGCGGTTTGCCGGCCAGGCCCAGCCCCATTGCAGATGGGCGCCGGGTTGGCCGGGCGGATCGGGAGTCCGACGGTCCGGCAGGTACTTGTCCGGACCGGGATACATGCCCGAATAGATCCACGAGGCGCAGGTCGTCGAGCCGTCGTCCTTCAATTCGGCGAAGCCGACGCAATGGCGGGACGGATCGTCGGTGAAGAAGCCGTTCAGCTCTTTGTTAATCTTGAGCACCGACGGCTCGCCTTTTTGCCGTTCTTCTGGTTTCTCGTGCTCGTAATCCCAGGTGACGTTTTTCCAGCAATCGTCCCGCGGGAGCGTCGAATTCGCGTAGAGTTTTTTAAGACGCTTGCCGAGTTCGTAGCTAAACCACGTGTCGGAGCGACAGTCGCCGGGCGCCTCGGCGGCTTTGTGGTGGAATTGCAGCATGCGCTGCGTATTGGTGAACGTACCGTCGATCTCGCCGACCTGCGTCGCCGGCAGATAAAAGATCTCGGTTTTGATGTCCGCGGGCTTCACCTCGCCGCTTTTGACTTCGGGCGCTCCTTTCCAGTAGGTCGCGCTCTCCGTCAGCCAGTTGTCTTTGACGACGAGCCATTCGAGCTTGCGCATCGCGGCGCGCTCGAGGCGCGCGTTGAGCGAAGTCGCGGGATTCTGACCTACCAGGATCATGCCTTTGACCTTGCCGGCGTTCATCGCGGCGAACATCGCCATGTGCGAATGATCGCCGAGAATCTTTGGGTGCCAGTCGTAGCCGTACTGATTTTCAGGCGTCCCCTTGTCGCCGTAGACCGATTTCAAATACGACACCATGAACTTGGGCATATTGGCCCAGTAGCCCGTCGGGATCGTTTCGGCGGTGAGATAGTCGGCCAGCGTGTCGTGCTTTTTGAGCGCGGTCGGCGCCGGCATATAGCCCTGGATGGAATGATAGAGCGTCGGCACATCAGTCGATCCCTGGATCGACGCGTGGCCGCGGAGCGCCATGACGCCTGCGCCGGGCCGGCCGACGTTGCCCAGCAACAGCTGGAGCAGCGCGCAGCAGCCGATGATCTGGACTCCGTAGGTGTGCTGCGTCCAGGCGACTGCGTAGGCAAAAGAAACGGTCCGGTCCGCGCCGGAGTTGGCGAGGATCGTCTCGGCGACCTTGAGAAAAGTCTCCTTCGGGCAGCCGGTATTCCTCTCGACCATCTCCGGCGTGTAGCGGTTGAAGTGGCGCTTCAAAATCTGGAAAACGCAGCGCGGGTTTTGCAGCGTGGGGTCCTTTTCCGCCGGCGGCTTGACGAGGCCCTGGACGATCGCGGTGAACGGCGGGCCGGACGGCTCCTTCCCCGTCGGGATGAAGCCGCTCTTCGGCGCCGTCGGGCTCCCCGGGGCTTTCGCCGGATTGGCCCCCGAGGCCTGTTTGGCTTCGCCCGATTGTGCCGTAGCCGCGGTGTGGCCCTGATCGCCGACCTTCGTGCGCGCATATTGCCAGGTCGCGCCGTCGTACTGCCCGATGAAGGCATTGAAGGGCCACTCAGGGACGCCGCCCTTGTATTCGATCAGACCGGAAAAGACGCCGTTCAAGTCCTCGGTGTCTTTGAAGTCCTCATTGATGATCGTCGCGGCGTTGGTGTAGTTGACGAGCCAGGTTTTGAAGAACGGGTCCGTCTGCCACCGCTCGTTGTTGACCACGTAATTGATCACCCCGCCGAGAAAAGCGATATCCGAGCCCGCGCGCACCGGCGCGTAGATGTCGGCGACCGCGCTGGTGCGTGTAAAACGCGGATCGATGTGGATGATTTTCGCGCCGTGCTCGACTTTGGCCTTCATGGGCCAGCGAAACGCGACGGGATGGTTCTCCGCCATGTTGGAGCCCATGACGACGATGCAATCGGAGTCGTACATGGCGCGAGGATAGAGGGTGGCCGCGCCGCGGCCGAAGCGTGTCCCCAGACCGGGGACGCTAGAGCTGTGTCATATCCGCGCCTGGTTCTCGATCGCGACGATGCCGAGCCCGCGCATGAGCTTCTGATGCACGTGGTTGAACTCGGTCTCGAGCGTCGCGCCGCCGAGCGCGAAGATCGCCGGCGTCATGTTGACGAGCTTGCCGTTGGGAAGTTTTTCGATGAAGGTATCGTCGCGCGTTTTCTTGACGAGCTCGGCGATGCGGTTCATCGCACGGTCGAGATCCCATACCTCCCAGTCCGCCGCGCCCGGCGCGCGGTGGAGCACCTGCGTGGGACGGTTCGGATTGACGTGGAGCTGGAAGATCGCCGCGCCCTTGGGGCAGAGCGTGCCCTCGTTGTGCGGGCTGCGCGGGTCGCCTTCGATGTTGACGATCTTACCGTCGACGGTATGGATCAGAGTGGCGCAGCCGACGGAACAATAGGGACAAACGCTCGGAGTGATCTTGGCGTTTTTGATGCGCAACTCTTGCGCGCGGGCGACGGCAGGACCCAGGTTCACCCCCGACCCGACCAAGCCGCCGAGCGCCGTGCCGCTCGCGGCGGCTACCGACAGCCGAAGGAAGTCACGCCTTGAGACATCCATAAAACCTCCCGAAACTGAGTCGTAAGCCTATGGAATTACTCTGGGACTCACCGCCTGACTGTATATCCATCACGTATATCTACCTGTCAAGGGGAAATTTCCTTATCGAAATTGGCGCATCTTTTAACATTGGTGAGGGGTGAAGCGTGTGTCGACTCGAACGGGTAGTGCGGTCGACGACCCGAAGGTCCCCGATGCGGCTGATCAGCGCGACCGGCGGAGATTAATCGCAGTTTTCAGGCTCGCTCGCATACGCTCGAGCGATCGGGCCAGATCGGCGATTTCGTCATTCGATTCGGCACTGACCGGCGTCTCCAAATCGCCGGTGCTGAGCCTTTCAGCGAGCGTCGTCAGCCGCCGAATCGGAGTGGTCAGACTGTGCGCCAAGAGAATGGCAGCGGCTATACCGGCGCAAATTACCAGCGCAATCAGACCGATGACGGGTCGCACCGTCTTGCGCACTTCGGCCTCGACCGCATCGCGCCAGACGCCGATGTGCACGATTCCAAGCCGGCCGGGCATCGGCGCGCGCGTTTCTTCGACTGCGCGGCCATAATACTTTCGCGTGATTTTCGTGACTTGCCGCAGCTCCGATGGAGAGCGCGTTTCGCTCCGTTCGGCCGGCAGGGATTTCGTCCCGCTCACTGTAACGACGCCTTTGTCGTCTTCAATGAACACATAA
This sequence comes from Verrucomicrobiia bacterium, assembly GCA_035495775.1. Lineage (GTDB taxonomy): Bacteria > Desulfobacterota > Binatia > UBA9968 > UBA9968 > JAJPJQ01. The sequence continues at coordinate 61,843 of DATJFG010000044.1, forward strand.
GCGACACCGTCGTATCGCGCATAGCGCTCGACAAGCGGACGCAGGTCGGCGGCGGGCTTGATGGACATGTAGACGGCGGCCATATCGGCGAGCTCTCCGGAGGCCAGCGTTAGGCGACGGTCGATCTGCGCGTGCACGGCCCGGCTCATCGAAGCGTCGGTGATCCATGTGAGGAGCAAGCCCAGCATTATCAAGAGACCGCTGTACGCGAAGGCGATGCGCCACTTGAAACTGACAGGCCGCCGAGCAAGGGCCGTCATCAACGGTCTGCCGCTGTTCGCCCAAGCAGCCGTTAAATCCATGAGATCGCCTCGCTAGAGTGTGAAATTTTGCGGGCTTGGCGCGGGAACTTTGAGCGCGCGCATCTCTTCGTTCATGCGCTGCTGAAAGCGCGCTTTGAGTCTTTTGTCGGGAATGACCTGACTCACGGAGTCGACGAGCTCGGGGATGCGGCTTTTGGGAAAACTCTCTTCCGTCGCCCCGAGAGCGGCGATCTGATCGCGGACAACGACCGAGGCGATCGGCCCCGAAACTTCCGCGAGTCCATGCACCATGCGGTCGAAAAATCCCTGGGGGACCGTATCGACGGCGGCTTTATGCACTTCGCTCGGCGGAGATTTCGTCGCGCCGCCGGAAGAAAGCTCGAGCAGGCGCTCTTTCCGCAGGGCGCAAATGATTTTTGCAGTATCGAAATAAGCGAGACGCACCGCTTCCGCGACAGCCTTTACGCTGCGGGAACCGTCGATCCGGCTTAAGACTTTCCATTGCTCGGCCGTCAATGTGAGGGTGCCGGAGAATTGCAGGTCCGCCTCGGCGATGCGAAATACGGCGTTTTCGCTCGGGATGGTTTCCTGAATCTGCTCCAGCTCACGCGCGATGCCGAGCCATTCGCCGAGCAGTTCTCGCGTCGGCCTGGTCACCGTCTTTTTGCTAACGGCACTGTCTTTGATTAAGACGAACTCACCCTCGTTCCAGGTGAGCGGATGAAAAAAGGCCTTTTCCCCTTCGCCGAGCGGCGAGACGGCGTGCGCGACCTCGCCGCCGAGGAAATGGATTTCAACCGTCTCTTTTCCGCGCGTCAATTTCAGCAGGCCGGATTTTTTGGTCAGGATGCATAACTGTAAAACGTCGGTCAAGCTGATTTGCGATAAAGTCCCTTGCATGATTCCTTCCTCGACGGAATGTCGATCTATTTAAAGATCCATCTCGCGGGCGATCGCGCCGAAGACCGCGGCGAAAAGAAACGCAACGAGGATCGCCAAAACGACGATGATGACCATTTTACAGCACCTTTATGGCGATGAGAAAGATCGTCGAAGCTATGACCCAGGCCAAAGCGCCCCCGACGAGAGCCAACCGAAATTCGCCGGCTAAATCAGAACGCCAGATGGCGACAAAGCGATCGTTCACCTGCTGATTTTTAGCGGCGTAGAGAATATGATTGGCGGACGTTGGACGCGTATTCATAAAAATTTCGCTCTCCCTAGTGTTAAAATATGGGGCTTGAAACAACAATACGGTAAACACCTGAGCCGGGACGGAAAAATTCCCTAGAAGAACGGGAGCGGCAGATCGTGGATTGGAGTCGGGGGGTTCTTACTCGGAATGCAGCGCCAAGCGGTTACCTTCGCTGTCGAGCACGACGGCGCGCCAGCCGTGGGGCGCGATGGAATGTTTGGGTTGAATGACCTTGCCTCCGTTGGCTTCGACAGCGCCGACCGCCGCGTCAAGACGGCCGTTGGCATTCAGGTATAGGAGCGGCCCTTTCATGGACGTCTCGTCGGCAGCGGTCTGTACGAGACAGCCGCCGGCAGCGCCCTCGCTGTGAGGCAAAATGCCGATCGACATGCCGGGGGCCTCTGCTTTATGGACGGCTCCGCCGAGCACGGCCGAATAGAATTTGATTGCCCTGTCGAGATCTTTTACCGGGATATCCGCCCAGACGATTTGGTTGGCCATCGGAAATCTCTTCGTAACTATCTTGTCACAGCCCCTTCGGCGGCGGAAGAGACGAGCTTGGCATATTTCGCCATGACGCCGGTTTTATAGCGCGCCGGCGGCGGCGACCATTGACGGAGCCGCGCATCCATCTCCTCGCGCGATATGTCCAAATTAAGCTCGCGCTTCGCGATATCGAAAACGATCGTGTCGCCGTCGCGCACGGCGGCGATCGGCCCGCCCGCCGCAGCTTCGGGCGCCACGTGCCCCGCCATAAGGCCGTGGGTTGCGCCGGAGAAGCGTCCATCGGTGAGAAGCGCCACCGAATCGCCGAGACCGGCGCCGACGAGCGCGGCGGTGACGGCCAGCATCTCGCGCATCCCGGGTCCGCCCTTGGGACCTTCGTAACGGATCACGACCACGTCGTTGGCTTTGATTTGCTGTTTCTGCACCGCCTGAAACGCGTCCTCTTCCCGGTCGAAGACACGCGCCGGACCGCGGTGAAGCATCCGCTCGTGGCCGGCGACCTTCACCACGCACCCATCGGGCGCGAGATTGCCGTGCAAGATAACCAAGCCCCCCGTCGGCTTCAGGGGATTGGAAACCGGCCTGAGCACCTCCTGACCGCGCGACTCGGCCGCCCCGGCCGCCGCCTCGCCGAGTGTTTTTCCGGTAACCGTGAGCGCATCGCGGTGAACCAGGCCGGCTTCGGAAAGACGCTTGGCGATCAACTGGATGCCACCGGCGCTGTAGAGATCGTTGGCGACGAACCGGCCGCCCGGCTTCAAATCCGCGATCAGCGGCGTACGTGAGCTGATCTCGTCGAAGTCGTCGATCGTGAGCTCGACGCCCGCCTCGCGCGCGATCGCGAGCAGGTGGAGTACCGCGTTGGTCGAGCCTCCGGTCGCCGCCACCGCCGCGATTGCATTCTCCACGGCTTGGCGGGTGATGATGCGGGACGGACGGATATCCTTGCGCAGCAGCTCCATGACGAGCTTGCCGGCGTTGAAAGCCGCCTCGTCTTTCTCTTCGGCCGTCGCCGGAATGCCGTTGCTGCCGAGCGGTGAGATGCCGAGAAACTCCATAACCGTCGACATGGTGTTGGCGGTGAACTGCCCGCCGCATGCGCCGGCGCCCGGGCAGGCGTTGTCTTCGATCGCCTTGAACTCCTCCGCGCCGATTTTACCGCCCGCATACGCCCCCACCGCTTCGAACACGTCCTGGATCGTCAAGTCGCGGCCGCCGAGGCGGCCTGGCGCAATCGAGCCGCCGTAGAGGGCGAGGCCGGGAATATCGAGCCGCGCGAGCGCCATCACGACGCCTGGGTTGGTCTTGTCGCACCCGGAGACGCACACGAGCGCGTCGAAGTGGTTGCCGCGCGCGACCAGCTCGATCGAGTCGGCGATCACCTCGCGGCTCACGAGCGAGCACTTCATTCCCTCCGCGCCCATGCTGATGCCGTCGGAGATCGACACCGTGTTGAATTCCATCGGGGTTCCGCCGGCGGCGCGGATGCCCTCTTTCACTTTCGCTGCGAGACGGCGCAGGTGGAAGTTGCAGGGGCCGATCTCGATCCAGGTGTTCGCGACGCCGACGATCGGCCGCGACAGGTCCTGATCGGTAAAGCCGACCGCCTTGAGCATCGCCCGCGAAGGGGCGCGATCGGGCCCTTCGGTGATGACACGACTCCGCTGTTTTCCGTCTTCAGCCATAACGCTCCTACATCGACTGTAAATTGAAAATTCTACTTTACCTATCCGCCAGCCGAATTTGCAAGCGAACAGCTGCGGCCTTGAACGGCCGCCGCCCGGATCTTATCGTAAGAAGATGAGTCGCAAATACGTCTGCAAAGCGATTTCCGCGGCCGCTATCTTTCTCGTGATCAACACCGGCGGCGCGGCTCAGCGCTCGGCGGCGGACGGCGATCGGCTGCAGCGCAAAATCGACCGCATCGCCACCAATGCCGCCGCGCCGAACGTGAAGCCCGTGACGACCGCCGTGTCCGAGGCCGAGCTCAATTCCTATCTCGCTTTTAATCTCAGCAATGAAATTCCCCGCGGCCTGGCACAGCCGGAAATCTTGATGACGGGCAACGGTTCGCTGGCCGGCCGCATCCTCGTCGATGTCGACGAGTTCAAACGCGGACGAGGCGCCGATGATTTCCTGGACCCGCTGAGTTATGTTTCGGGGCAAGTGCCGATTACGGCGCGCGGCGTCCTACGGACGCAGGAAGGCCGCGGGCGGTTTTATCTCTCCTCCGCCGAGCTTCTCGGCGTGCCGCTGCCGAAGCCCATCGTCCAAGAGCTGGTCGGCTATTTTTCCCGCACGGCGGAAAATCCGCGGGGGTTCGATATCGATCGACCTTTCGATCTGCCCGCCAAAATTCGCCGCATCGAGGTTAATCGCGGTGAAGCGGTCGTCATGCAATGACGATATTACGCCGCGAGCCGCGTCTTTTTCCTTTTACAAGCGCCCTTCGTCGAGTCGGAGTCATCGCCGCCGCGGAGATTGCGACCGCGCCCTTGGAGATTTTGCTTCTGCTTCATCAGGCCCTTACGGATATAATCCGGATTCCATCCGAAGGTCGAACAGACCTGATCGAAAGAAAAAAGCCAGTCGCTGTCGCGCTCGAGAATCCACTGCTCGGCTTCTTCGAACATCTGCTTCATCTTCGGGCTGCCGGCCGAAGCATATTTCTGAAAACAACCGACTGCGTCTTCAAGGACGGCCAGCATCAGGGTCTTTTCCGGCAGCAGCGGAAATCGCCGTAGAAAGGTATTCTGATATTGAGCGGGCAGCACCGGATCCACTTGAAACAAGGAACGGACTTTATCGTCCACCGAAAGTTTCGTGCCATACGCCATGAGAGTCTCCCTAATTCGTAAATCATTACGAACCGGACCGGCCCTGCGGATTGTGCGATGCAGGGCGAAAGAAGAGTCAGGGTTAAAAGATCCGTTAAATCAGGGCTGAGGGCGGAGCGCGGACGGCAATCGAGCGCAGTAGAGCCAGTGTCGGAAAGGTCCTAGGATGGGCGGACGCGACCGGAGAGCCGCTGAAGGATGGATGCCAGGCAATCGCTATCGCAGCTACCGGACCGAGGTTGTCGCTGCCCGCCTTTTCTTTCGAGTCCTTGCTGATCTTGGCGATGAAACCGTGGCTCGGCTGCGACAGGGTGATTTCAAGATCCCAATCATCCTGCAGGGAAAGGGCAAAAATCGCGACGGCGAGCGCGCCTAGAATAAGGCGCGTCGAAAGCGATTTCACCGCCGATCGGGAAACCCTGTGCATGCTGGTTTTTCTATCCGAAGTCGACTAGGCATGTCAAATTCAATATGTAGTTCACGACTCGTCCTGAATCATCATGTGTGAAATCATCGAGCTGTGTTATAAGCCGGCATAGGCGCGAAAAGGCGATGCAGAGCTACCCTTTCAAGCAGGTCGATGTTTTCACGAAGCAGCCTTTCATGGGAAACCCCGTGGCGGTGGTTATCGGCGCGGAAAAGTTGGAGCCCGCGACGATGCAGCGCATCGCCGCGTGGACAAATCTCTCCGAGACGACGTTCGTCCTGCCGTCCGAGCGGGCGGACTATCGCCTGCGAATCTTCACGCCGAGGCGCGAGTTCGCCTTCGCCGGCCATCCGGTGATCGGCAGCGCGCATGCCGTGCTTGAAAGCGGCTATGCCGCGACGAGCGGCGGCGTGTTGCGCCAGGAATGCGCCGCGGGAATCTTTGATTTGGCCATCGAGGAGAGCGCCGAGGGCCGGCGGATTTTCGTCCGCGCGCCCGGCCCGAAGATCGCCGCAATCGACGCTGTCGACGCGATGGAAGCGCTTGCGGCTGCGCTGGATACCAAAATCGCCGCTCCGCCGCTGCGCATCGAAACGGGCCCGGTTTGGATCGTCGCCGACGTCGGCAGCGGCGATAAAGTCGCGGCTGTCGTCCCTGATTTGAACGCCGTCGCTCAACTAAGCGAAAGCCTCGGCGCGACGGGCGTCGCCATTTTCGGTAAAGCCGACGACGGCATCGCCGCGCTGCACGTGCGCGCCTTCGCGCCCGGCGACGGGATTCCCGAAGATCCGGTCTGCGGCAGCGGCAACGCCGCCGTGGGCGCGTATCTTCGCCATACGGGATCGTTGAGCCGGTACGGATCCGTGTACACGGCGCGGCAAGGGATGAACGTCGGGCACGACGGCCGCATTTCCGTTCGCGTCACCGACAGCGGCATCGAGATCGGCGGCCATGCCGTGACAACGATCGACGGAACGATCCATCAATAATTCAATGGCGTCGACTGCCCTCAACGCATCGTGTGTCATCGCGGGCGGCGGGCCGGCCGGCATGATGCTCGGCTATCTGCTCGCCCGCGCCGGCGTCGAAGTCGCCGTGCTGGAGAAGCATGCGGATTTTCTCCGTGACTTCCGCGGCGACACGATCCACCCCTCCACCCTCGAAGTCATGCACGAACTCGGGCTGTTGGAGGAATTTCTCAAGCTGCCGCATCAGGAGGTGCGTGAGCTGACGGCGCAGTTCGGCGCATTCGATGTGGCGCTGGCCGACTTCTCCCGCCTGCCGACGCGCTGCAAGTTCATCGCGATGATGCCGCAGTGGGACTTCCTCAACTTTATCGCCCGTGAAGCCGCGCGCCATCCATCATTCCGGCTGCTGATGGAAGCGGAGGCGATCGATCTTATCGAAAACGGAGGCCGCATCGCCGGGCTGCGCGCGCGAACGAAGGAGGGACTGCTAGAGGCGCGCGCCGATCTCGTCGTCGCCGCCGACGGCCGGCATTCGGTGCTCCGCGAGCGGGCGGGACTTAAAATAAAAGATTACGGGGCGCCGATGGACGTCCTCTGGTTTCGCCTTTCGCGGAGTCCCGGCGAGTCGGCGCAGACGATGGGGCGCTTCGACCGCGGGCGCGTCTTCATAACGATCAACCGCGGCGAGTACTGGCAGTGCGGCTATGTGATCGCGAAGGGGCGCAATGAACAGATCCGCCGCGAGGGGCTGGACGCGTTTCGCGAGCGCGTGGCACAGGCGGCGCCGCACGTGAAAGCGCATGTGGGCGAGATCGTCGATTGGGATCAGATTAAATTGCTGTCGGTCCAGGTCGATCGGCTCGTCGAATGGTCCCGCCCGGGCCTTCTATGCATCGGCGATGCCGCGCACGCCATGTCGCCGGTCGGCGGCGTGGGCATCAACCTCGCGATCCAGGATGCGGTCGCGGCGGCGAATCTCCTCGCCGCTCCGTTGAAAGAAAACCGCTTGACGCCGGACGATCTCCGCCGCGTGCAGCGGCGGCGCGAATGGCCCACGCGCGTTACGCAACGGCTGCAGCTCGCGGTGCAGCAGACGATCGTCGCGCGCGCTCTCGACGAGACCGAGGCTTTTCGTCCCCCGCTCGTGCTCCGCTGGATGACGAAAATTCCCGCCTTGCGGCGCATCCCCGCGCGGCTTGTCGGCGTCGGCGTACGGCCAGAGCATGTGAGCGCGTCGCTCCGATAGACGAGCATACATCCTTGAATTCTCCCCGACGGCAAGGTAAGTCGATTGCGTTTCGACATCCACCGAGGCGTCCATGCGCATCCTAAGCCATCTTTTCGAGAATAACCGCCGCTGGGCCACGGCGATCACGCAGCGCGATCCGAATTTTTTCAAGCGTCTGTCGCATCAGCAGACGCCGCAGTATCTCTGGATCGGCTGCGCCGACAGCCGCGTGCCGGCGAACGAGATCGTGGGCCTGCTGCCCGGAGAGCTCTTCGTGCACCGCAACGTCGCGAATCTCGTCTTGCAGACCGATCTCAACTGCCTGTCGGTGATTCAATACGCGGTCGAGGCACTCCGCGTGCAGCACATCATCGTCTGCGGCCACTACGGCTGCGGCGGCGTGCTCGCCGCACTCCGCGGCGAGCAGCTCGGCCTCATCGATAACTGGCTTAGGCATGTGCAGGACGTGCGCGACAAGAATTATTCAACCATGGAATTTCTCGCCGGCGAGGCGGAGCGGCACCATCGACTATGCGAGCTGAACGTGATCGAGCAAGTCATGAATGTCGCGAAGACGACCATCGTGCAGGGCGCCTGGAGCCGCGGACAATCGCTCGCGATTCACGGCTGGATCTACAGCATCGCCGACGGCCTGTTGCGCGATCTGGATGTCTGCGTCACTTCACCCACCGAGCTGCGCGAGCGCGCACAGAAGCCATAAAAATTTCTGGAGGCGATCATGAGCGATACGATCGGCTTCATCGGCCTCGGCATCATGGGCAAGCCGATGGCGCGCAATCTCCTCAAGGCCGGATACCCTCTCATCGTTCACAGCCGGAGCCGGCCGCCCGTCGACGAGCTCGCGCGTGAAGGCGCGAAGACGGCAACGAACCCGCGCGAAATCGCGGCGCAGGCGGATGTCATCATTACGATGCTGCCCGATTCGCCCGACGTGGAAGCGGTTTACACGGGCGAGCATGGCATCTTCGCCGGCGCGAAGCCGGGCGCGCTTTTGATCGACATGTCGACGATCTCGCCGGTCGTCGCGCGAAGACTCGCGGCGGACGCGGAGCAGCGCGGCTGTACGATGCTCGACGCGCCGGTCAGCGGCGGCGAGGCCGGTGCGATCGGCGCGACATTATCGATCATGATCGGCGGCAAGACTTCCGCCGTCGAGCGCGCCATGCCGGTCTTCCAAAAACTTGGCAAGAACGTCGTGCATATCGGTGAGGCCGGAGCCGGTCAAATAGCCAAGGCGGCGAACCAGATCGTCGTCGGCGTGACGATCGCGGCCGTCAGCGAAGCACTCGTGCTCGCGGCGAAGGCCGGCGTCGATCCGGCGAAGGTCCGCGACGTGCTGCTCGGCGGCTTTGCCCAGTCGAAAGTTCTCGACGCGCACGGGCTCAAGATGCTCGAGCGCAACTTCAAGCCTGGCTTTCGCATCCGGCTTCACGAAAAGGATTTGAAGATCGCGCTCGCCTCCGGCTCGGAATACGGCGCGCCGCTCATGGTCACGAGCATCGTCGCGCAGATGATGGCCGCGCTGAAAGCCACCGGACGCGGGGATTTGGATCACGCGGGTCTGGTAACGCTGGTGGAGGAGATGGCGGGAAAGGAACTGAGAAAAATCTAGTATTACGTATTCCGAGTTATTCGGCGCCCGTGGCGCTCTTTTTTAAAAAACTCGAGGTTGTGACCGCTGACAATGTAGAATGAGTCATCTTCAAAATGGATTTGCTGTAAGGAATCACCCTTCTTTTCGTGCCTCATGATTACCACCGAATTTTGATCTTTGGCGACCACTGAATACGGGGTCACGTTTTTCAGGTCCTCATACTGCGAGTAAAGCTTTTGCCTCGTAAATCGAAACCGAAGTTTTCCAAAGATGCCATAAAAGCGTTTTCGTTTTTTCGCGCCTATTCTTTTTTCTAAAGCCCAATACTTGATCGTTTTTAGCTTGTCAGAACGCCACTTGCCGAGCAGCCGGGCTTCTACGGGCTTTCGTCTCTTCACTGCCCGCTACTCTCTATATACATCGGGGTCTTCGTGAGCTGTTTCGCCCTAATGCCCTTCGCGTAGTTCGACCTGCCGACGACGAATTCTTCTTCGGGCGCGCCGGCCGGCTCGATGCCGATCTTTTTATAGCAATCGCGGATTTCCTTGCGGCCCGAGGCGTCGAGCACGGCACCCTCTCCGTCCGGCTCTTTGCCGCCGCGCGGCAGGCCGCCGTTCCCGCCGACGCACCAATGATAATAGTTGATGTGCGCCCACGGGTGACTGCCCTTGAGCAAAAACGACTCCTGCAAATTGTGAACGTATTTGTAGGCCGGCATCATGCGCCAGAAAAGCGGCATCGCCGCATCGATTCTTTTTTTGTTCACCAGGTCCATAAACTCGACCAGGTATGGTTTCTCCGGCGACTGCAGCGACTCGACCACCCACTGCCCCGTCCATTGTATGCGGTAGTTCTTCGCGAGGATGGGGATCAGCTCGAGATTCGCCGGGCCGAGCAGAATGCGATCGGACAGACGCTCGGATAATTCGAACGCCGCGCCGATGTTGATCGGCTGGGTGAGCTTCATGCCGATGACGTTCGGCACGTCGGCGAGGCGCTCGAAAACATCGAGCAGCATCCCGCTCGGGTGAAGATGGCGGATCGCCGGGCAGTTGTAGCCGTAAAGAATAATCGGCAGCCGTGTGGCGTCGATGAGCCGTCTGAGATAGCGATAAACGTCCTCCGGCGATTCGGCGCGCAGGCTTCTCGGATACTCGATGAACGCGTGCGTGCAGCCGGCCTTCTCGCCATGGACGAGAAGGTCGAGACATTCTTCGGGATTTTTGAGCGCGGCGTTCACGCCGACGAGGAGGCGGCCGCGACTCTCATCGCAAACGACCTCGAGAAAGCGCTTCTTTTCCGTGAGCGTCGTGTCGGTGCTGGAGCACATCGCCGCAAAAAATCCCTGCCGGATGCTTTCGCGGACGTCGTGCCGGATGCCGTCTTCGTCGAGCTCTTCGAAATCCGGCGAAAAGGCGGTCTTGAGCGAATCTTCGACGCCGCGGTATTTTTCTTTCGCCCAGTCTTTTTGCTCGGACATAGAATACTACTTCGTGTACCCCGCCGGCGTTTCCGCGAGCGGCGCCTCGTCGAGCCACATGAGCTTCGCCGGGTTGTCCTGGAGCATGACTTTGACTTCCTGTTCCTTGATGCCGAAGCCTAACAGCGCACGGATGAAGACGCGCATGCCGTCGATCGCGTCCATATGCAGCACCTGGCCGAAGTCGCTGCCGATGATGCAGCGGTCCGGGCCGATCTGCTTGATCGTGCGGATCGTCTCCATCGGGTCGGCGACCGGCTGATAGAGGCTCGGGATCATCGGCTGGCAGTACGTGCCGACGTAGACGCCCAGGTCGCGGAGCTGCTTCATCTCGTCGAGCAGTAATTTATTCAATTCGAGCAGCGGGTGGTCGAGGGTCGCACGCACGCCGATCTCTTTCGCCAGCTTAGCGAGAGGCAGCAACTCCTGGAAATCGGTGTGGCCGAAGCCGATGCCGACTTTTTTCTCGACCGCCATCTCCATGATCTCTTTGACTTCCGGCAGCACCTTGCCGTCTTCGGCGATCAGCCGCACGCCGCCCTTCTCCGGCTGCCCGGCTCCACGCCAGAAGCCGAGCGATGTGAAGGTCGGAAACCAGATCATCTTGAAATTCGGGTACTGAAGTCCGACGCGGATGTAATCGGGCCGCATGCCGAAGCAAGTTCCCGCGCCGCCGAAGACGAGCACGCGGTTGGTGAGCTCGCCGCGCGCGACCATTTCGTCGACATATTTTTGCGCGAGATAGGCGGCGTTCGCGCTGACATTCCAGTGATCCTTAAAAGCGATCGCGCGCATGCCGCATTTCGACGCCTCGACAGCGATCTGGATCATGTCCTGCGAGCGGTGGACGAAGTCGGGATAGGCGTGGATGTGGCAGTCGATCGCGCCTTTCAATAATTCGTTCTCGATCCCCGGGGATATCTTCAGCATCTCCGGGTTGTCCTTCAGCATCTGGTAGAAATAGTCCTTGGCGTTGAGCTGCTTCACCCGCTCGACGCTCAGCGTCCGCCCCACCATCAGGCTTTCGGCCGCCGCCGCGTCTGCCGCGAAATCACACATGAGAAAATCTCCCTTCGGTCGATTTTGGTTTTGAGTTTCGAGTTTCAGGTTTCAAGTTAAAAGACACGCTTCAATTCAATGCTTGCCCCACTCTTGGAGGAATCTGCGGGCGTCCTCGACCACCGGCTCGGTCACTGGAACGTATGGCGTGACGAGCCGCGTCGCGCCGGCCTCTTTGAACGGGATCAGTTTATCTTTGATCTCCTCGATCGAGGTGCCGGGGACGACGGGGAGCTTATCCATATATGCATCGGTCAGCGCCGCCATCGCCGCCTTGAAGCCGCCGGTTTGAAAAGCCGCCTGAATCGCGTTCACTTCGGCCTCGAAGCCGAGGCCCTTCAGCATGTCGCTGTAATGGTCCGCGAGGTTGTAGAACGTGAGCACCTGGCGCAGCTTCGAGCGCGCCTTGGCGCGGTCGGGGTTGAGCGAGACGCGGCACTTGGCGATGATGTCGATCTTGCCGGGGTCGCGGCCCGCCTCCTTCGCGCCTTCGCGCACGCGCGCGGCGATCTCGCGGATCTTTGCCGGCGTCGCCATGTTGATGAAGACGCCGTCGGCGATCTTGCCGACGAGCTTGGTCATCTGCGGCCCGAGTCCGGCGAGATAAATGGGAAAGTTCGGATGCGACGGCTTCCACGAGAGCTGGAAGCGCTTGCCGGTCTGATATATCTCGCCTTCGTATTCCACGCGCTCGCCCGCCGCGACCTTCCGCGTGATGTCTATGTATTCACGCGCGCGCTTGAGCGGCCGATCGAAGACGCCGCCGTGCCATCCGGCGATGCTCTTGTTGGCGACGCCGAGCCCCAGCAGGAGCCTTCCGCCCGATAAATCTTGCAGCGTCGCCGACTGGATGCCGAGCGTCACCGGGCTCCGGCCGTAGATGTGATAGATCGCGGTGCCGAGCTTGATCGTCTTGGTCCGGCTCGCCGCCGCCGAGATCAGCACCATCGGGTCGGTGCTGTTCGACTCGCCTTTCCAGAACGCCCCGAAGCCGACTTTTTCCGCCAGCTCGACGAGCTCGATCACGCCCGGCGCGGGATAGTGCGCCGCGGAATTGATTTCGATGTCATGAATCATGGATTTGCCCTCGATAGATAAATTCGATGTGTACCGCGAGCGCGGAAGTAAGGCAAGCTGTCTAAAGACGAGACCGCCCATGTCCGTCACTCCCGCGAAAGCGGGAGTCCAGGATAAAAGACTAGATTCCCGCTTCCGCGGGAATCACTCACACAGGCAGCGCCATCCCGCGGAGTTTAGTGAGGAATCATGCGATGGAAATAATCCCGTGATCTCTTTTCGATAATCGCTCGGCGCCCTTGTCAGTGACGAGCACCGTTCCGCCCCAAGTGAAATGATTCTTTCCATCGCTTATCGTCGGCCGCCAGAGCCAGAGGGTATTTTTCTCGACGAGAATGTCTTTTAGCTTTTCCGCTGAGGCTGATGAGTCGATCACCGGGCCGTCGTCACCGGCGCCGCGGCCGGCTAGGAGAATCTTCGTTGTGTAGCCATGTTTATCGAGACCGTTCTTGGTGAATTCGAGAAGCTTCTCGCAGGGCGTGCCGGGCTTGAGAAGCTGAACACCGGCATCAAAGACCTCGCGATGGCTCTGTATCAATGGCCTTAGGCCCTCCGACGCCGCGCCCAACGCAACCGGCTGATCCTCCTCCGCGATCTGCGTCCCCCAAACAGAAATTATTTCTCCATGAACCAGATCGTTCGATTTCAGCCGGCAGCCGAGCGGCGGGTCGGGGTAGCGCTTGCCGTCGATCGTGAGCGCGAAGGGAAAATATTCGCTCCCCTGCTCCATCATGCAGGCCATGACGTCGGCATATACTTTCGCCGCGTCCGCGCCCGGCCGTGCAATTTTTTTTAGCTCGTCGATGCCGCTCTCGGCGATCGCGGTCGCCTTGCGCATCGCGGCGATCTCCTCATCGCTCTTGATGTAGCGGACGAAGCCGACGATGTCTGTGGCGTTTTCGAATTTCGCGTTGGGCAGGCGCTTCAGCACCGCGGAAAACGCGCCGTGATTGACCACGCCGTCGATGGAGTTGATATGGGTAACCTTCCCGCCCTTTAAACCGGCGACGCCGATGCGCGCGCGCTCCATGCCGCGTTCGAGCAGCGCCTCGGCCATCGGCTCGGACCACTCTCGGCTCGTCTGCCACGGCTCCGGCGCCCAAGTGTTGCGCGAGCTGCGGTCGGCGATGATGATCGGCGCGCGGCCGTCGGTCGGCATGACGACCGACGAGCAGCGGAGCTGCGTCAGGTAGCGAGCGTCGACGCCGTCGCCGAGCGGGACGAAGATGCAGTCGTAGCCCGCCCGCTTACCGGCATCCTGCACGGCCTTCCATCTGCGGTCGCGCTCGGCGACCGAGTAATCGGCCCAGACGTAAACGGTCGCGCCGGCTCGCGCGGGTGGTTTGTAGGCCATGGCGTTTCTCCTATTGAATCGAAATCATTCCCGGCGTGCGCTTGACGAGCTGCTCCGCGCCGGTTTTGGTGATGACGATGCAGCCGCCCCAGCTGTATTGAATCTTCTCGTCGCCGGACATCGCGATCGGCTTCCAGATGAAGACGTTGCCTTCGTGCACGACCACGTCGCGCGTCTTTTCGCCGCGGTCCTGCGGCGTGAGCAGCGGCCCGTCGTCGCCGTAGCCGCGCCCATGCATGAGCGTGAGCGTTTTCATGCCGCGCTTCTCGCCGAAGCCGTTCACGGCGTCGACGAACTCGCCGAAAACGATGCCCGCCTTCAGGACCTCGAGCCCGGTATAAAAGAGATCGCGCTGGAGATCGACGACGCGCTGCCACGCGTCGGGCACGGGCCCGAGCAGAAAACCCTGCTGCTCCTGCGCAATGAGCCCGCCCCACAGCGCGTCAGTCTCGTTATGGATGCGATAATTGGGCTGCAGCACGCGTCCGAGCGGCGGATCCTCGAAGCGCGGCAGGCGCACCTCGTCTCGCGGGCCGGTATAAAGCGCGAGCGGATAGTAGCCGCTGCCCAGTTCGAGCATCCGGTGCATGACGCTGGTATATAAATGAGCGTCGGAGACTCCCGGGCGCGCGACGCGCCCCATCTCTTCTATGCCCGCGGCCGCGATCTCCGCGCCGCGGCGGAGGCAGTCGATCTCTTCCTGACTTTTGATGTAGCGCGCATACGCGACAACATCGTTGTCATTCTCAAACTTCGCGTTGGGCATGCGTCTGAGCAGCTCGGCGTAGGAGGTGTGATTCACCACACCGGCATAGGCGCGGCCGTGCACCATTTTGCCGCGCTCGAGGCCGGTGACGCCGATGCGCGCGCGCTCCATACCGCATTCGACGAGCGCCTGAGCCATCGCCGCGCCCCACGAGCCGTTTACCGGCCGCGGCTCGGGAATCCATGCGTTGCCCGGCAGGTCGCTGATGACGATCGCCGCGCGGCCGCCGGTCGGCAGGATCACCGCAGCGTTTTCCAAGAGCGTCAGGTAGCGGCCGTCGGAGCGCATGCCGCGCGCCTGCTCGAGCGAGAGATGCTGGTTGCGCCCGTCGACGCAGAGCGGAACGAGAATGCAGTCAAAGCCCGCCTCGGCGGCGTGCTTTCTGACCGCCGCCCAGCGGCGGTCGCGCTCCGCGAGAGTAAATCTTTTCCACGTCGTATCGGCCGGCGCTTCCATGGAATCCTCCATTTCGAATCGTTCATACTTCCTGCAGCCGCGGCTTCACTTCGTTTAACAACAATCGCATCTGCACTTCAACGTCCGGCGCAACGAACCGCGCGACAACGCCGGTTAAACCGCCGGCGATATATTTTTGCAGTTTCTCGGCGCATTCTTTCGGCGTGCCGAAAAACGGACTGAGATGCCTGAGCTCCCCGCGCGGCTGCCGATAATAGCTCTCCGCCAGGCTCCAGCCCTTTTCCTCGGCCTTTCCCCTCGACGAATGAAGGTGAAACGTCGCGAAGAGAGTCGACGGAAAATTTTTCAGGTCGCCGCCAAGATCGCGCGCGAAGCTTTTAATCTTCGCGCGACGCGCTGCGAATAGCTCCGGCGTCGGCGCGACCGTGAACCAGCCGTCGCCGAGACGCGCGACCCGCTTCAGTGCCTGGTCGTTGTCCCCTGCCGCGCACCAGATCGGAATCGTTTTACGCACCGGCCGCGGCTGGATACCGATATCTGCGAAGCGATGATACTTCCCTTTGAACGATACGCTTTCTTCCGCCCAGAGCCGGCGCATGACTTGAATCGCTTCGTCGAGTCGCCCCGCTCGTTCGTGAAATGGCACGTCGCAGGCTTCGAATTCACGCTCGGCGAATTTATATTGGGGCCCCGCGCTGACGCCGAGCAGAACGCGGCCGGAGGAGATCACATCGAGAGTCGCCAAGGAATGCGCCAGCAGGACGGGATTTCTTAAACCGGCGATCAGCGGCACCGTGCCGATTTGTATTTTCCTGGTCTTGGCCGCGAGCGCCGCCATGACGGTGAGACAATCGGCGTGCGCGCGATCCAATTGCGAGATGCGCGGGCTGTCGCCGACCCAGAGATGATCGAAGCCGGCCCCTTCGGCGTCCTCGGCCGCGCGCCAGAATTCATCCAGCTCCGCTGGCCCACGATCGTCACGGATCCAGTGGCGGGTGTGGAGCAGAAGACCGAATTCCACGCCTGTCATCAATGATAGGCGACGCGGATGCTCATCACCTGCGGCAGGCCGCTAATGATACGGGCAAACGATTCACCGCTGTTTTCCGTCATCCATACCGATCCGTCGTTCATGCCGAAGACAAAACAATTCGGATCTTCGGCATCGCCGGCGACGGCGCGCGGCGCGGCGGTGAAATGTTCCGGCAGGCCGCCGGAAAGCCGGCGCCAGGTATCGCCGCGGTCGTCGCTGCGGTAGAAGCCGGTATCGGCACCCTCCGCGCGGCGCCACAACGGCGGCGGCACCGCGGCCGCCGCGGTGAAAAATATTTTCGGCCGCGAAGGATGAAACGCCGCCTGCGCCATGTAGCGGCGGTCGAGGCCGGCGTCGCATTTGACGAAGCTGTCGCCGCCGTTCGTGCTCTTATAAAAGAGCTTGCCGGAGGTGGCGACGACGATCGCCGGGTCGTCGGGCATGATGGCCACCGAGTGCGAATCGAACTCGGTGCCGTTCTTGATGTTCTCCCAGGTTGCGCCGCCGTCGCAGCTGCGGACGAGCCAGCCCTCTTCGATCGCGCCGAAGACGAACTTCGGATTTTGCGGACACAACGCCAAACCTTTGACGTGGCTCACGTGCGGCGGCTGGGGAAAAGTCCAATCGATCGTTTCGCTGAGGCTTCTCAGACGCTCGCAATCGCTCCAGCTCTCGCCGCCGTCGCCGCTCTTGAAAACCGACGAGGGGCCGGTGCCGACGAACAATTCGCCGGTCGCGGGATGCTGGACGAGCGACCATGCCTCCTTGTAGGTGATTCCTTCGTTGATCTCGCGCCAGCTCGCGCCGCGATTTTCGCTGACAAAGACGCCGCCGCGCCCGGTGGCGGCGTAAATGCGGCGCGGGTCGTTCCGATCGACAACGACAGGCGACCGGATCGCGCCTTTCCCCTGTAAGCCCACGGGCCGGGCCTGGTAACCGCCGTTTTCCCGCCCGGCGCTGAACAACCCGTCATCCGTGCCTATATAAAGGATGCGCTCTGAATGTTTATTCATGACCGCTCCTCCCGCGCCCTGTTTGGCGCGCCTTTGCCGGTCTTGACGACACCCTGTTCCTCCAGCGCCCTCACTTCGTCGGAATCATGGCCGAGCTCGGCCATGATCATCGCCGTCTGCTCACCAAGGAGCGGCGGCGGCTTAGCGGGCTCGGTCGACAACTTTGCATAGCTCACCGGCGGCCCGACGAATTTCCATGCCCCCGCCTTGGGATGCTTGGTCTCTTCGATCATATTCAGATGCTTCACTTGAGGATCGTTCAGCACCTCGGCGATATTGTAAAGCGGCGCCGCGGGGACATCGTGTTTTTCCATGCGCTCGAGCCATTCGCCGCGCGGCCGCGAGGCGAACGTCGGCTTGAGCGCCTCTTCGAGCGCGGCATAATTTAGCTTCCGCGCCTCGCGCGACTTGAATCTTTCATCCGCCGCTAGCTCGCTCCGGCCCGCAGCTTGGAGAAAAGCGAGCCAGAACTTTTCCGGCACCGAGCAGTGAATCGCGAGCGGCAGGCCGTCGGCCGCGACAAACGCGAATGCATGGGCGTTCTTGACCCTGGCCGCGCGGTCGGGAATCTGGCCGGTTCTCAAATAACCCGCCGCCGTTTCGCCGATGAACGAGAGCGTCGCCTGCAGCAGCGAGGTTTCCACCTTCGCGCCCTGTCCGGTCTTCTGGCGCGCGACGAGCGCGCCGAGGATGCCGTAGCAGGCGGACAGCCCGGTCGTATAGTCCGAAAGCGCGATTCCCATGACCGACGGCTTGTCGGGATCGGTGAGAACGCTCAACAGCCCGCTCATCGCCTGCCCCAGCGTGTCGAAGCCGGGCTTGTCCGCGTAAGGACCCGTGCGGCCGAACGCGGAGATCGAACAATAAACTAGCTTCCGATTTGCCCCGCGCAGCGCGTCATATCCGAGACCGAGCCGCTCCGCAGCGCCGGGGCGGAAGTTTTCGATAAAGACATCCGCTTCCTTGACGAGATCGATGCAGATTTGTTTTCCCTGGTCGCTCTTGAGATCGAGCGCGAGGCTCTCCTTGTTACGATTGAGATGCGCAAAATTCGGGCTGTAGAATTCATCGGCGGCGAAATAGCGATACGGATCGCCGTCCGGCGGCGATTCGATCTTGATCACGCGCGCCCCCAATTCGGCGAGCAGTGCCCCGGCGTACGGTCCGGTCACGAAGGTGGCGCATTCGATAACGGTGATGTCGGCAAGCGCGTTGACGGGCATGGAAAAATTTCCTGTCGTAATCTTCCACGCGGCCCAGAGCCTGTCAACCGTCGTTGACAAGCGGCGCTGGCGGGTGATAGTCGGCTTGCAGGAGGGCGCCGCCATGGGCTTTGCGAAAATCCGCCACGTCGCTATCTATACCGAAAACTACGATAAGACCGCCCGCTTCTACCGCGACTTCTTCGGCATGAAGAAGATCACTTCGGGCATGACCGACGAGAAGGGCGAATATAATCCGGAGCGCGGTCACCTGAGCGACGGCGTCATGGGTCTCGCTTTGTTGCAGCGTCACGCCGGGATCCGCTCCGGCCTCGACCATTTCGGCTTCGAGGTCGAGTCGGGCCAAACGGTAATGGATCGGCTGAAAAAGAGCTACCCGGAAGTCCGCGTCACCAGCAGCCTGGAGCACGTGCCGTTTGCGGTCATGCGGATTCAGGACCCGGCGGGCACGCACATGGACGTGTCACAGCAGGGCGTCGCCAAGGTGCGGGAAGGATATTTGGAAAGCGGCTGGGAGCAACCGCGCCATCTTCATCACGTCGCGATTCGAACGGCCAGACCGGCTTACCTCGCTCAGTTTTATCAGGATATCTTCGAGCTCCGGCCCGTCGAGAGCGGCGGCGATAACGGCCAGCTTTGTCTCAGCGACGGCAAAGTATCGATCGTCATCATCCCGACGGAAAATAAATCCTACCGCTCGATGACCGAGGGGCTCGATCACATCGGCTTCAAGGTTGAATCGTTGAAAAAAGCGCAAGACGACCTCGACGAGCTCGCGCGAACGCATCCCGAGTCGAAGCCGAAGCAAATCGATCTCGGCCGCTTCGGGCCGGTGACGCTCGCGGAGATCGACGCCTGCGCGGTCGGCCGCCGCTCGCTCGCCGACCCCGACGGCGTTCTCATGGACCTCGTGGAATAAATGCGGATCGTCGGCGTCTCTCTCGCCGTTCTCCTCGGGGTATCGCCGCTCGCGGCGCTTCCGCGCACTTCCGATGCGCAGGAGAAGAAGGTCACCATCGGACTCACCA
The DNA here is from genome assembly GCA_035495775.1 of Verrucomicrobiia bacterium. GTDB lineage: Bacteria > Desulfobacterota > Binatia > UBA9968 > UBA9968 > JAJPJQ01. The sequence continues at coordinate 81,333 of DATJFG010000044.1, forward strand.
CGCGGACCGGCAGCAACTCGCTACCGTTCGTCATCGCCGAAGAAAAGGGCTTGTTTAAAGCCGAAGGCGTCAACGCCATCGTCGTCGTCATGCAAAACCAGGTGGTCGTCACCGGCGTGGCGAGCAAGAACGTCGATTACGGCGGGACATTCTCGAACTTCGTCGGCGCAGCGCTCGCCGGCCTGCCGGTGAGGATCGTCATGTCGGTCATGGACGGCTCGGATCACGTCCTTGTCACGGCGCCCGGCATCAAGCGCGTCGAAGACCTCAAGGGGAAATTGGTCGGCATCAGCAGCTTCGGCGGCACGCCGCACAGCGAAATTCTCACGATCCTAAAAAAACATGGCATGAGCGAAAAGGACGTCACCTTCCTCCAGATCGGCGGCAGCTCCGCGCGCTATCAATCGTTGGAGGCCGGCAACATTCAGGCCGCGATGCTCGTGCCGCCGTTCAATAAGATCGGGCGGCAGAAAGGCTTCAATGAGATCATCTCGTTCAACGATGTCTTGAAGATCCCGCTCGGCGGATTGGCGACGCACGTGGAAAAACTGAAAGAGGCGCCGGCCGAGATCGTCAAGATGGTGCGCGCGCTGATCAAGAGCGTCGATTACATTCACAACCGCAAGGCGGAAATCTTGTCGCTGATGGAAAAAGGCTGGGGCGTCAAGGACGCGGAGGTGCGCGAAGCGATGTACCGCGACCTCGTCGGATTGTACAGCCGCAACGGCATCGCGCCGGATGACGTCATGAAGAACGTCATCCAGCTGGTCCAGGAAGGTCGGAAAAGCAAAACGGCGGCGTCGATCTCTGATGTGGCGGACTGGACGTTCGCGAAAAAAGCCGGTGAAGAGCTAAGGCGCTAACGCTACGAACCCAGGCTCTTAAAGAATCCTTCCTTCTCCAATTCATCCATCACCGACGAGTCGATGAACTCCTCGGGCTTGCGGCCGCGGAGCTCGGGGCTCGTCTCGGCGTAGAAATCGAGCGTGTCCCTGATTCCCTGGAGATCGACGCGCGGTGGAAAAGAAAACCGTGGCGCGAAGTAATTATAGGTATCGTTGAGGAGCTCGCGATCGTCGAGACGCATGCGCTGCGCGAAGATCTTGACGATCCGCTGCCGGTCGGTCTTGATGACGCGGATCGCCTCGGAATACGCTTTGACGAAGCGCTTGACGATGTCGCGGTTTTCTTTCAAGTAACTGCGCCGAACGTACAGCGTCGACTGCGAAAAGCTCGCGCGCATCTCGCCCATGTCGCCAAGAATGCGATAGCCCGCCTTGACCGCCATCGTCAGGTGCGGCGGCGAAAGAATCGTCGCGTCGACAGTTCCGACTGTCAGCGCCAACAGCCGCGTCGGCGCGTCGGCGCCGATGATGACGTTCACCTCCTGCTGCTTGATGCCCCATTCCTTGAGCGCAAGCTGGAGCGCGATATCGTTCGAGCCGCCGAAATTTAAGATGCCGATTTTTTTCCCACGGAGATCCTTGGGCGAGCGGATCTCCGGCTTCACGACAAAGGCGTAGGGGAATTTATTATAAGACGCGGCAAGGATCGTCACATCGGACCCGCGGGCGTAGGCCTGAAGCGGAGCAGTGCCGGAGCCGGTGGAGAACTGCGTGCTGCCGCCTAAGAGCGCCGCGACCGAGCGCGCGCCGCCGGTGATCATCACAAGATCGACGTTTAGGCCGTATTTATCGAAGAGCTTGAGATCCTTCGCCACCCATGTCGCGCTCTGAAAGCCGGACACGCCGCCGAAGTCGGCCACAAGCTTTTCCGCGGCGCGACCCGGAGCAGGCATAAGAATGAAAATCGCGAGGATGAATAAACGAAACCCTGCGATCATTGCATTTCTATAAGGGCCATTCGCGAACCGTCCCCAGTTCAGAGAGCCGTACACGCTATGTCTTCCAACCCTTAACCGAAATATCGATGCCGTTACCTTCCGGATCGTGCAGACGATATTCCGCATACGGGATTCTATCCGGGCGCTTCGCCCCTCGCCTCACGCCCGCGCCCTCGGCGCGGTCGCGGATATCTTCGATGTCCTGGATATGAAAGCCGAAATGGTTGTAGCCGTTCTTTTCTTCGCCGACGCGCTGGTAGAGCAGCGCGACGTTGAAATAGCCGTCGGAGACGAAAATCGACGAGCGATCGGAGTAAGCAACCTCCTTCATATCCAAGACTTTCTGGTAGAACTCCGAAAGCCGCTTGGGGTCCGCGGTATAGAGCGCGAGATGCTTGATCGGGTACGGGCTGTTTTCCGTCGAGGCGCCGAAGCCGTTGCGACTCAAGTCGATCAGGTTTCCATCGGGATCGGCGATGCGGTATTCGCTATAGGGCGCCGCCGCATCATTCTCCTGACGCACGGCTTTTTCTTTTATGCCGGCGAGGTCCTCGACGCGGAAGCCGGTCGCGTCGAAGCCGTTTCGGCGCTCGCCGTTGGCTTTGAGAAGTCCGAGCGTGAAGACGCCGTCGGACAGCCGAACCAGAGTATCGTCTTCCGAAACGGTTTTCACCTCGAAGACGCGCCGGTAAAAATCGGCGAGACGGCGGGGTTCCTTCGCCTTGATCGTCAAGCAGCGCAACTGCGGCATAGTGCCTCCTTTATCTTATCTTGGCGCAACCAGGATCTCCTCGCGGGGAAAATTGTCCATGATCTCCGCGCCGTCCTTCGTAACGACTAACATATTTTCGAGCCTCACGCCTCCCGCGCGCCGCTCGCCCTCGCGCGACTCGACCGCAATGGTCATACCTTCTTCGAAAACCTGGGGGAATTTTAGCGACCATTGTCGATTGATGATCGGTATGTCGTAGCCGGTGCTGCCCCCGCCACCGAGGCCGATGCCGTGGCCGATCTCGCTCGCCAACACCTCGACTTCCTCTTTATAGCCCCACGTCGTGGCGGGCGGGAAATGGCGCGCGGCGTCGGCCGTGGATTTTCCCGGCTTGATCTCGTCGATGATCGCGTTGATGCGGTCGCGCACTCGCTTGTACCAGTCTTTTTCTTTCGCGCTCGGCTCTCTTCCGACGATAAAACTCCGGTACGTGCAGGTGCCGTATCCCATATAGGTGAGGCCGCAGAGCGAGCCGTAAACCAGGTCGCCCACTTGAATAACCCGGCTCGATTGATGAAAGGCGCGGTCGAAGGTGTTCGGCCCGGTGCGCCAGCCGCCGGGAATCGCGTTTTCCGCGCCGTATTCGCAGCCGGCGGTGGAAGCGACAGTCGCGAGATCGGTATCTTTGATACCTGGCTTTAAATTCTCCCACACGCGGAACCAGACGCCGTCGACGATCGCCGCCGACATTTTGAGACAGTTGATTTCATCCACGTTTTTGATCGAGCGCGCCTCGAGCATGATCGACCGCGTATCGACGACGTTTTTGATGCCGGCGTCGGCGAGCGCCTCGCGCGCCATGCCGTCGAAGCCGCCGAGGCCCAGTTTCTCGCCTAGAAGGCCGCGCTTTTCCAATTCGCTCTTGATGTCGGCGGCGAACTGTTTCGCCTCGTCCCGCGACGCCTCCAGGCCGCAGGCGCCGGTCAGCCAGCAGCGCGCCGGACGCCATTCCTTAATCCACGGTGCCTGGTCGGGCATCATGTGATAATACCCGTCGTGTTCGTACATTACGGGTTCGTGCTCGGCGAAAAAGAGCACGAAGCGGCACATCGGATAGGCGAATCCTCTGAGCCCCGTGAGATAGCGAATGTTGACGCCGCTCGCCTCGAGCAGGACCGCGAGACCGTTTTTCTTCATGATGCTCCGGGCGCGCTCGACACGATATTGGCGCATGCGATCGACATTCAATCGCTCCTGCCAGTCCGCAGTCGCGGGACCGAACGTGAGTTTGGAAGCGAAGTTGACCATGGCGATACCTCCGAATTCTGAGTGGAATCTATCTTGACCGCCGCGAAGCCGCAACCGCGCCGCATCGCGCCTTGACAGCAGCGACGAGCATACCATATGTGTCGGAGTATAGCCGATTCGGAGGTGAATCATGGGCGATCAGCCGAGAATCGTCACGGGCTTGGGCAAAGCCGAACTCCATCGTATTTTGGTCCGCGGCCGAGATCTCACCGAAGATCTCGTCGGGAAAATCACCTTCAGCCAGATGGCCTATCTCATGCTCGCCGGACGCATGCCGACGGCCGGCGAGACGCGCATGGTGGACGCGCTGCTCACAATCCTCGTCGAGCACGGCATGGTTTCCAGCGTGATCTCCGCGCGTCTGACGTATCACACGGCGCCTGAATCGATCCAGGCGGCGGTCGCCGCGTCGATCCTCGGCGCGGGCAGTGTTCATCTTGGCTCCTCCGAATGGTGCGCGCGCATGCTGCAACAGGCGCTGCCGCCGGGAATTCACAACGCCGACCTGGAGACAATCGCGGCGTCCGTGGCCAAAGACTACGGCGAGCGGAAGCAGCGCATCCCCGGCATCGGCCACCGCACGCACGCCGAAGGCGACCCGCGTGCCGACAAGCTGTTCGAGATCGCGCGCGAAACCGAGGTTTACGGCCGCTACTCCGACCTCTTGCAGAAGATCGCGCAAGCGGCGGAGACACGCCGCGGCCGGCGACTACCCGTGAACGTCACCGGCGCGATCGCCGCAATCGCCTCGGACCTGGGACTTCCGTGGCAGATATCCAAGGCGTTCGCCATTGTCGGGCGTACGCTCGGCGCGATGGCGCACATAGGAGAAGAAATTCGCAATCCGATGGCGTCGCAGATCGATGCCGCGATTAAGTCGGCGCTGGTCTATGATACCGACGACAAGGAGAAAAAATGAAGATCCCGCGCGCTCTCGGCCTCGTTGCGGCGTTCGCGTTAGTTCAAATTGCGCCGACATACGTCCATGCGCAACCCTTAAAGAAGCTCAATCTTTCATACACCGCGACGAGCCCGTACCAGGCGGTGGTCATCATTGCCCAGCAGGCGGGCATATTCCGCAAATACGGTCTCGACGTGACGCTCATCTTTATGGCCGGCGGCTCGCTCGGCATTCAGGCGATGGTGGGCGGCGACGTGCCGATCACCCAAGCCGACGGCTCGGCGTCCGTGAGCGCGAGCGTCGCCGGCGTCGACGTCGTGATGATCGGAAGCTTTTTGAACACCTTTCCCTACAGCCTCGTGTCGCTTCCAGAAATAAAGTCCGTCGAGCAATTGAAGGGCACGAAGATCGCTATCAGCCGGTTCGGCAGCGCGACGGACCTAAGCATCAAGATGGCGCTCGCCAAAGTCGGTCTCAATCCCGAGAAAGATGTGACGCTGTTGCAAATCGGCGCGCAGACGGCGCGCGCGGCGGCGCTGCAGTCGAAGAGCGTTCAGGCAACGATCATCACTCCGCCGTTCACGCTCACTGCGCGCAAGCTCGGCTACAATACGTTGATCGACATGGCGCAGATGAACATCCCGTATCAGCTGACGGCCCTCGTCACCTCCCGCGCGTACATCAAAGCGCACCACGATATTGTCGCGGCCGTCATCCGCGCCTCGTCCGAGGCGATCCATTTCTATAAGACTCAAAAAGAGCCGAGCCTCAAGATTTTGAGCAAATACCTCCAGACGACCGACCGCGAGGCGCTCGAGGAGACCTATCGCGAAGTGAGCCTCAAGGCGGTGCCCGACAAGCCGTATCCGACGCTCGCCGGCGTTCAAACGATCATCGATGAGCTGGCCGCGAAAAACCCCAAGCTCAAGAACGCCAGGCCCGAGGAGTTCGTCGATATGAGCTTCGTCAAACAGCTCGACGATGAGAAATTTTTCGACCGGCTGTACAAGAAATGACAGCGAACTTCGTTGTGACGTTTGAACTTTTGGCGATGTCGGCATCGATCGTCGTCGCCGCCGAAGCTCCCAAGCCGCGCGATGATGTCGCGCAGATGATCATGATCATGGACGGTCCGAGGGACAAAAACTGCGGCGAGCGAAAAATGACCAAGACCGAGGTTATCGAAGCGGCGCAGGATAAGACGCCCATCGTCGAGCGCTGGACGCTCGATCGCTGCGGCAGAACCGTCCATTACCTAGTTAAATATTCCAAGGGCGGTAAAGATTTCGACGTGCAGATTGAAAAATAACGACGAGCGCGTCGGTATACTTTCGATTCGCACGGCGCCTTGACTTCCCTCCTCCCCTTTCATATCTCTGCTTAAGAGTTCTCCCGCGAAAGGAAATCCATGGCCACGGGCGAAAATTACATCATCGGCATCGACACCGGCGGCACGTTCACCGATGCCGTCGTCATGAGCGAGGCGGGACAGATCTGGACCGCCAAGGCCTCGACGACGCCCGACGATTTCTCGCGCGGCGTAATGGACGCGCTCACCGAGGCGGCGAAGACGGTCGGCATCGACCGCCGCGAGATGCTCGGACGCACATCGCTCTTCAAGCATGGCAGCACGGTCGCGACCAACGCGCTCATCACGCACAACGGCGTCAAGGTCGGCTTTATCACCACCAAGGGATTCGAGGACACGACCGAGATTATGCGCGCGATCGGGCGCGTCGACGGCCTGTCGGAAGACGATATCCGCCATGTCACCTATGTCACCAAACCCGAGCCGCTCGTCCCGCGCGAGCTGATCATCGGCGTGGGCGAGCGCATCGACTACCGCGGCGAGATCGTCGTGCCGCTCAACCGCGAGGACGTCATGGCCGCGATCCGCCGCCTGATTCGAGACGAGAAGGTCGAAGCGATCGCGGTGAGCCTGCTTCATGCCTGGGCCAATCCACGGCACGAAGAAGAGATACGCAACCTCGCCGTCGAGGCGGACCCGGCGCGCAAAGTCTACTGGTCGTTCGGGAGCGAGCTGTCGCAGGTCGCGGGCGAATACGCGCGCGCCAATACGGCGATCATCAACAGCTATCTCGGCCCGACGGTCGAGCGCTATTTAACGGGCCTCGACCGTAAGCTCCGCGACGGCGGCCTGAAAGAGCCGCTCCTCGTCATGCAGGGAAACGGCGGCGTCGCGCACCGCGAGCAGGTCTCGGCGATAGCCAATTTACAATCCGGTCCCGCCGGCGGAATGATCGCCTCCGCGCACGTCGCTTCGCTCCTCAAGCACAAAAACGTTATCACGACCGACATGGGGGGCACGAGCTTCGACGTCGGACTCATCACGGAAGGCTACTGGCGCTACGCGCCGGAGCCGATCGTCGAGCGTTTCCGCATGCTCCAGCCGATCATCGATATCGAATCGATCGGCGCCGGTGGCGGCACCGTTGCGCGCGTCGAGCCCGAAACGGGAAGACTGCTCGTCGGGCCGAAGAGCGCTGGCGCGAGCCCCGGCCCGGTCTGCTACGACTCCGGCGGCGAGGAAGTCACCGTCACGGACGCCGATCTCGTCCTCGGCGTCATCGATCCCAATTATTTTCTCGGCGGCAAAAAAGTTCTGAACAAAGAGAAGGCGGTGAAGGCGGTCGAGGAGAATATCGCGCGGCCACTGAAACTAAAGACGCACGAAGCCGCGGCCGGAGTCGTCGAGATCGTCAACAGCAAGATGGCGGATCTCATTCGGCGCCAGGTCGTCCGCACCGGATATCTTCCCGAGGAGTTCGTCATCTACGCCTTCGGCGGCGCCGGCGCGGTCCACGCCGCGGGCTTCGCGGCCGATCTCGGCGTCAAAGAAATCTACATTTTCGCGACCTCGCCGGTTTTCTCCGCCTTCGGCGCCGCGGCAGCCGATGTCATCCGCACGCGGGTGGTGACTTGCCAGTACATTATTCCCGTCGATCCGCGCGTCATCAACGAGCGCTTGTCCTCGATCGAATCGGAGATGAAAGAGATTATGAAGGGAGAAGGCTTCTCCGCGAACGAGACCGAATTCCGGCGCTTTTTCACGATTCGTTACCGCCGACAGACTGCGGGCGTCGAGCTGCCGGTTCTCTGGGATCGCTTCAACTCGGAGAGAATCGACAAGCTCCGCCAGCTCTTCGAAAAGAAATACGAGGAGCTGTACGGCACCGGCGCCGGATACACCAAAGCGGGCATCGAGATCAGCGCGATCCGCGTCGATGCCGTCGGTCGCGTCGCCAAGCCGCGCTTGAAGCCGCAGCGCGGCGGAAGCGTGCGTCCCGCGACGGCGAAAAAAGGCCGGCGGCGGATTTTCTTCGCCCGGCCGGAGCGGAAATTCATCGATACCGACGTTTACGACTATGCTCGCCTCGGTCCGGGAGCTCGGATTAAAGGACCCGCCGTCCTCGAGCTTCCATTCACGACGGCGCTCGTCCCGCCGGGTTTTCAGGTCGCCGTCGATAAATATCTCAACCTGATCATGAAAGTCGGCTAATGTCACTGAACTCTCCTAGGCGAATGCAGAAGGACGGAGGATGAGCAGACGGACTTCGCTTGTCGCCGCTGCGCTCGTTTTATTTTTCGCGTGCGTCACGACTTCGAGCGCCGACCCGATCCGCATCGCCGTCGGCGCGGCGAGCGTCGCCTCGCTGCCGACGTGGGTGGCGCACGAGGGCGGCTATTTCGCGCGCGAAGGCGCGCCCGCCGAATTGATCTACATCCGCGGCGGACCTCAGACGCTATCGGCGCTGGTGAGCGGCGAAGTTCCGTTCGCGCAGGTCTACAGCGGACCGATCGTCGCCGCCCGCCTCACCGGCGCCGACACGGTGATCGTCGCCGGGCTCGTCAATCAGCCGTTCTTTTCGATCGTCACGGTGCCGGGCATCGACAAGCCGGAGGATCTCCGCGGCAAAAAAATCGGCATCACGACCTTCGGCTCGGCGACCGATTTCGCCTTGCGCCTGGCGCTCAAGAAATGGGGGCTCAAGGCAGAGAGCGAGGTCACGCTGCTGCAAATGCGCGGCGTGCCGGAGATTCTGCCGGCGCTCGCCTCGGGCGCGCTGCACGGCGGCGTTCTCTCACCGCCGACGAACATGATGGCCGTGCGCGCGGGCTTTAAAGAGCTCGCCTATCTGCCGAAGACCGGCATCTCGTTTCAGCACACGACTATGGCGACGACGCGGAGATATATTGAGAAGAACCGGCTGACGGCGCTCAAAATCCTCCGCGCTTATATCGCCGCGATCGAGCGGATCAAGGCGGACAAAGCTTTTACGCTCAAAGTCCTTTCGAAATACATGAGCGTCAACGATCCGGCGGTGCTCGATTATAGCTACAATGTCGGCCAGCCGCTGTTCAAGGCGCCGCCGTACCCCACGCTCGAAGGCGTCCAGGCGGTCATCGATTTCATGGCCGAGAAAGAGCCCAAGGCAAAGCAGTTCCAGCCGAAAGATTTCGTCGACCTCTCCTTGTTGCAGGAGATCGAGAAGAGCTCAGCGAAAAAGCCCTAGAGGGAGCGCAGCGAGAAATGACCAAACGAGCAACAGCCATCGACCCGATCCGCTTCGAAATGTTCTTCCATCGCCTTTGGGCGATCGGCGAGGAAGGGCGCATGACGCTCCAGCGCGTCACCGCTTCTCCGATCGTGTCGCAGGGCGGCGAATGCATGAGTTCGTTCTACGACGAGAAGGGCGACATGGTGCTCGCCTGCTCGGGGCATCTGCGCTTCGCGGCGGCGACGTCGGACGCGATCAAATATCTGATTGACGGCTTCGGTATCTCGCCGGGTTTTCACGACGGTGATCAGATCTTCTTCAACGACCCGTACGTCGCCGGCTCCCACACGTACGACATGATGGTGATCAAGCCGATCTTCTACAAGAAGAAGCTCATCGCCTGGACGGCGACGAGCACACACACCGCCGATACCGGCGGGCTGCTGCGCGGCGAGGCGATCGAGATCTATCACGAAGGGATCTGCATCACCTGTCTTAAGATCGTCGAGCGGGGAGAATTCCGCGAGGATGTCTTTCGCACGCTCACCGGCCAGTGCCGCGACCCGCAGTATGTCGGACTCGATTTAAAAGCGATGATCGCCGGCAACAATGTGTGCGCACGGCGCTACCTCGGGCTGGTGGACAAGTTCGGCGTCGAGTTCGTCGCCGCCGCCGGTCAAAAGCTGATTCACGATTCGGAGGCCAAGGCGCGCGCCAAGCTCCGCTCGGTGCCCGACGGAGTTTGGGTCACGCGCCAATACGTCACCACGCTCGATCGCAAGTCGCGCAAATCGGTGGCGCAGCAGCTCTTCTGCACGATGACGAAGAAGGCCGACGAGCTGCATCTGGATTTCACCGGCACGAGTCCGCAGACCGATACCGATCACAATTCCACGCTGCCGAGCACCGTCGCGCACATCGCGCTCGCGCTCACGAACACGCTTTTCTGGGACGTGCCGTGGAGCGATGGTAAAATGCGGCCGGTGAGGATCACGGTTCCGGAAGGCAGCATATTGAATTGCAAGTATCCCGCCGCCTGCGGCGCCGGGCCCCGCATCGGCAACGTGCTTGTCTCGACGGTCTGCGAAGGCGCGGCCAAGATGATCTTCGCCTCGGGCCGCCTCGAGGACGTCAACGGCTCGACGACGGGCAATCTCGAGTTCGTCGGCGGCCCGGGCTATTTCTACGGCGGCCACACGCGCGAAGGCATCCGCGTCGCGCAAGGTCTCTACGACATTCACGGCGCAGGTATGGGCGCCGCGCCGTACCGCGACGGCGTCAACACCGGCGGCCACATGAATATCCCTTCGGCGGGCATCAGCGACATCGAGCGCATCGAGATGCAGTATCCATTTCTTTATTTCACGCGAGGGCACAACAGAGACGGCAGCGGATTTGGAAAATATCGTGGAGGTTTAGGTAGTTATCGTATATATCTAATCTATGGGTCGAAGGACTGTTCGGTCGATTACAAGCCTTACGGCGGCATCGCGCAGGGCGGCTTCGGGCTCTTCGGCGGCTACCCGACCGGCATCGGCGCGATGCGCGTGATGACGGAAGCGGGCCTCGGCATGATCGATAAAGTCAGACAGGGAAAATATCCCGACGCGCAATCGATGCGAGCGCGCGAATGGGGCGAGCCGTTCCACCCGAAAGGCGTGCCCGAGCGCATTGCACTGCCGGAGGGCAGCCTGCTCGTAGACTATGTCGCCGGCGGCGGCGGTTTCGGCGATCCCTTGGATCGCGCGCCTGACGCCGTGCTGCGCGACTTTGGCCGGGGCTGGGTCAGCCGCGAGACCGCGGAGCGAATCTATGGCGTCGTTGTCGCCACCGACGGCAAGAGCGTCGACGCCGACGCGACCGCGGGCAAGCGCGATGAGATTCGCCGCATCCGGATGGAGGAGGCGAAAGCCGAGGCGGGAAAGACGAGCGCCTTCAACGGCGACGGCAAGAAGGCTTTGAAGACGATTCTAAAATTTCATGCGGCCCTTGAAACGGCCGGCGACAAGAAGAAGCCGATGATCCGCTGCTCGCGCTGCGGGCATGTCTTCTGCTCGGTCAGAGAAAATTACAAGGCGTACGCCCTCCATCGGACCATGCACTTGAAAGATTTCATGCCTCATTCGCTGCCCACCGGCGAGCCATACATCGGCGAATATCATTATTACTTTTGCCCCGGCTGCGCCACGCAACTGCAAGTCGATCTCTTCAGCCCGCCGCTCGGCGGCGATCCGATTCTGTGGGATATCCGGATCGCTTCATGAGTCTTCGAGGCAAAGCCGCCATCGTCGGCATCGGCGAGACGCCGGTCGACCGGCTGGGAAGCAAACCCGGCGAGCCGAAGAAATCGACCGCCGAATATCTCGCGTGGGCGGCGCGTCTCGCTATGGACGATGCCGGGGTCACCAAACGCGATCTCGACGGCCAGGGACTCGCCGCGATCTACACCACCAATCATTCGCAACCCTTCTGGCCGGAAGAGGCGGCGAACATCCTCGGCATCTCCCCTTCCGTGTCGCTCGCCGGCGGGAACGGCGGCGCCAGCGCGGTATCTCTATTGGGACACGCGGCGGCCATGATCGATGCCAAAGTGGTCGATCTCATTCTCGTAGTCGCCGCAGCCGCGCCTTTCAGCGAGCACGGCCGCACGCGCTCCGAGCCCGCCGACACGCGCGACTTCGAGATGCCCTTCGGCGTCATGGGGCCGAACTGCAAGATCTCCTTCGTCATGAGCCGCTACATGCACGAATCCGGCATGACCGTCGATCATTTCGGCAAGATCGCTGTGACAGCGCGCTATCACGCGACGCTCAACCCGCAGGCTTATCTCAGAAAGCCGCTCACGCTCGAAGAATATAAAAACGCGCGGTTCATCTCCGATCCGATCCGTCTCTACGACTGCGTGCTGCCGGCCAACGGGGGCAAGGCTTATATCATCGCGTCGTCCGAGCGCGCGCGCTCTCTCAAAAAGACGCCGGTCTATCTGCTCGGCTGGGGCGAGCGCAACAACGCGAGCGCCGGACCGCGCGCGCATGCGAACCCGCTGATCACCGGCATCCGCGACGCGGGGAAAGCCGCCTTCGCGATGGCGGGGGCGGCGCAGGACGACATTGACCTGCTCGCGCTCTACGACGACTACGTGCCGATCATCATGCTGCAGATCGAAGACCTGGGATTCTGCGAAAAAAACGACCGGCGGTTTTTCGAGCGCACCGATTTTACCATCAAGGGCGAGCTGCCGATCCAGACGGGCGGCGGCATGATCAACTGCGGGCAGCCCTCGACGACGGGCGGGATGCTCCACGTGATCGAAATCGTTCGGCAGCTCCGCGGCGAGGGGGGCGCGCGGCAGGTCGAGGACGCCAGGATGGGACTCGCGACGGGCCTTGGGGCGGTGAACTACGGAAAGAATTTCGGCTGCACGGCGGCGGCGATTTTAGGCAAGGAGGTTTGATGGCGGCCGAGGCGAGCAAAGACATTCCCAAACCGCTGCCGGAGATCACGGCGATCACAAAACCGTTTTGGGACGCGGCAGCCGACGGCAGGCTCGTCATGCAGAAATGCCGCGACTGCGGCGCGTGGGTGTGGTGCCCGCGCCCGGCTTGCGGCGAGTGCGGCAGCGCTAATCTGACATGGACCGAGCTCAGTGGGCGCGGAACGATTTTCGCGTTTACGGTCATCCGAGAAGTCGTAGGCAGAGCGCTCCGCGGATTCGCAAAGGACATCCCCTACGTGACCGCGTGGATCGATCTCGAAGAGGGTCCGCGCATCTGCAGCAACGTCGTATGCTGCCCGATCGAGAACGTCAGGATCGACATGCCCGTCGAGGTACTGTTCGAAGAAGCCCACGACGGCGTCTTTTTGCCCAAATTCAAGCCCCGCTGATCCGGTAGATACATTTCTCATTATATTTTGTTCCTCTATGTTGTCTCGGCGTCACCGACGGTATATTTTTAATGCTGGTCCTGCATCCCACTTTCGGAGGGTCGCATGAAAACTTTACTCGCGCTGGCGATGCTGGCGCTTGGCTCTGCCGCCATCGCATTCGCGCAAACGCCGAACGCCGCCAACGTCATCAAGGACGGCTCGACGGTCAGCCTGGAATACACGCTCACCGGCGATGATGGAAAAGTCATCGATACCAATAAGGGCAAAGAGCCGCTGCGGTACGTCGATGGGCAGGATCAGATCATTCCCGGGCTCGAGAAAGCCCTTGAAGGCCTCTCGGCCGGAGCCGAGAAAAAGGTCACCGTCAAGCCGGAGGACGGCTATGGCGCGGTGGATCCGAAAAATTTTCAGGAGGTCCCCAAAAATACCGTGCCCGCCGATTCTCTGAAGGTCGGCACCACTCTCGCCGCGCAGACACCCGACGGTCAGCAATTCCCCGTGCGCATCCATGAGATCAAGGAAAGCACTGTGATCATCGACATGAACCATCCGCTCGCGGGCAAAACGCTTGTTTTCGATGTCAAAATACTCGACGTCAAGGCGCCGGAAGGGACGAGCACGCCGCCTCCGACCGGAGCTCCCTTACAGCAATAGAGATCTACCCCGCGCGAGATGACGCTCGATGATTTCGCCGCGCGTCTGAGAAACAGCCGCGAACTCGTTTTCTTCACCGGCGCGGGCATCAGCACGGAGTCCGGCGTCCCGGATTTTCGCAGTCCGGGCGGCATCTGGACCAAATACCAACCGGTCTATTTCGACGAGTTCGTCACGAGCGAAGCCGCGCGGGTGCGCTACTGGACCATGAAAAGAGAGACGCACGAACTTTACAGGAACGTGCGCCCGAACGTCGGCCACTATTCGATCGCCGCGTTTGAAAAACGCGGCCGGATGCTCGGGCTCATCACGCAAAATGTCGATGGTCTTCACGCCATCGCCGGAGTCTCGGCGGAAAAGATGGTCGAGCTCCACGGCACGGACCGAAAGGTCAGCTGTCTCGGCTGCGGCAGAGAGTTCGATCCGGAGCCGATCTACGCGCGGCTTGAAGAAGCCGTCATGCCGCCGTCGTGCGACGCCTGCGGCGGCCTGCTCAAACCGGCGACGATCTCCTTCGGCCAGGCGATGCCGCAGGCCGAGATGCGCCGCGCGCAGGAATGGAGCGGTGCCGCCGAAATCTTCATCGTCGTCGGCTCCTCGCTCGTCGTCCAGCCCGCTGCCTCGTTTCCCGTCGTCGCCAAGCAAAATGGCGCGCTGCTCGCGATCGTCAACCGAGAGCCCACCCCACTCGACGATCTCGCCGACTACCACTATCGCGGCGCGATCGGAGAGTTCTTCACAGCGTTGAACCCGCTGGTCGCGGATGGATAATCGCTTCGCGCTGTTTACGGAAAGACGTCAGCGCCGGTCGGCGCCTTGTTCTTCGAGATCGTGCTGTGGTCATCGACGAAGGTGGCGGTGCCGTTGTTGAAAACGCCGCCCCCCTCCTCGCCTGCCTTGTTGCCGGTGACCATGCTGTCGGCGAGTTTGAAATAGCCGTTGATGTTCGCGACGCCGCCGGCGTAGACGCCGGCCCCGTTCTTCGAAACCGTGCTGTTGTAGACGTAGAGCTTACTCACCGTGGATGCATCGGCATAACTTTCGATCCCGCCCGCGTATTTCGCGCTATTGCCGGTGATGCGGCTGTTAAAGATCTTCGCCGTCGCATAAACGTTGTCGATCCCGCCGGCGGCGCGGGTGGCGCGATTTTTGGCGATCGTGCTGTTGTCGATGCGCAGGTAGCCGTCATAATTCGCGATCGCGCCGCCTTCGCTGCTCGCCACATTTCCCGATAACACACTGTCGACGATCGAAACATATTCGTAGCTGAAGATCCCTGCCCCGCTCGCGGCCTGGTTTCCCGATACGACGCTGTTGTGAATGACAAGACGGGCCGATTCGTTGCGGCTGTATATACCGCCCCCCTTCGTCGCCGCATTTCCCGAGATCGTCGACTGATGGATCGTGAGGCTTCCGTAATTAAGCACCGCGCCGCCGCTCGGCGCCGTCCCGCCGCTGAGCGTCACGCCGTTCAGCGTCAAACTTCCGCCGCCGGCAACGGCGAAAAGCCGAAACGGAGGCGCGTTCTTCCCGCGCGTGATTCTCGTTCGATTGCCGGAGATCGTAATCTCGGTCGTAATCACCGGCAGCGCAGTCGCGCCGGCGTAGTCAGAATAGCTCGACGTGAGCGCCTGCGTGCCTTTCGGCAGGACGATGATGTCGGCGCCGCTGCCGGAGTCGCAGTCCGGGTGCGTCGCAGCGTCGTCATTGGCGTTGACGATCGCCTCGACGAGCGAGCAGCGACCGTCCAGATCGCTGATCCCTGGACTGTTTGTCGTGACCGTAATGGTCGCGGCTTCCGCGCTGTGAAGGATCGTCATGAGCAGCGCCGCGCCGGCGATCGAGCATGCCAGCCTGCCCCGGCCATGGCGCCGCCGCTCGCCGGACCAGAGGCCATCGAGATGCCGCGAGCGCCTCAATCGACGGGCGAGCCTCCGCCGCGCACTACGCGGGGAACTGATAAGCTGTACGTAACAGCCGGCGAAGCGCGGCAGCCAGACGGAGCGCCGAGAGGACAAGGCTGCCGTGAGCCGCGGCGCCGCGCCGAACTCGGCCAAGGCGGTATCCCATGCCGCTGCCACCGATGTCTCGGAGCAAAGCTGAAAATAATTCATGCGGAGCGGCAAACCGTATCGCTATGTATAAGTGTCCGCTCCGACTGGGGCTTTGTTACCGCTCACCGTTCCGTTATTGGTAAAAACACCGCCACCCGATGTATCGACGCCGCCTCCATAGCTTGCTGCGGTGTTCTTGGTGATGGTTCCGCCGTTGAGAGTGAACGCACCGCGATTCGAGACTCCGCCGCCGGTGTCCGCCTTATTGCCGGAAATCGTGCCGTTGTTGACGGTCAACGCATCACCATTGTAGATTCCACCGCCCTTATCCGTAGCGCTGTTTTTTGAAATCGTGCTGTTCGAAACGACAGTCGCCCCGTATACCGCAAGGCCCCCGCCCTTCGACGCCGAGTTGCCGGTAATCAGGCTGCCCGTGATCGTGTTCTGCGCCGTGGTCGACAACAGGCCGCCGCCGAAAGAGGGGTTGCCGTGATAAAGCAGCGCTTTATTTTTCGATACCGTGCTGTTGGTCATCGTCATCACGCCGCTGTAATTGGTAATTCCGCCGCCGTAGTTCGCGACATTCTTCGTAATCACGCTGTTCGTGATCGTGAGCGAGCCGTTCTCGATGAATACGGCGCCGCCCTCGAAGGCGGTATTTCCTGAGATGATGCTGTCGATGATCGATACATTGCCGTAGCTCGTGATCGCGCCGCCGCGCGTCCTTCCCAACCCATCGCCGCCGGTGAGCGTCACGTTTTCGAGCGTGAGATCGCCGGAGGCGCTGACGGCGATCAGCCGGAAGCCCGGCGCATTCTTGCTGCGGGCGATCTTCGCGTTGTTACCTTGGATCGTGATGCTTGTGTTGATTACGGGGAGACCCGTGTCGCCGAAATCGTCGTTGTCCACCGCGGTAAGCGAAATCGTGCCCTTCGGCAAAACGATGGTGTCGCCGCTGCCGCTGCCCGCCTCGCAGTCCGCGTACGTCGCGCCGCCGTCGTTGGCGTTGACAATCGCCTCGGCGAGCGAGCATTTGCCGTCGCCGTCGACGATTCCCGGGGGAGCTTTCGCCGTCACATTGATGGTCGCCGCCTCGCTCGCGCCCTGGCCGAGGGCCAGCAGCAGTGCCGCGCCTGCCAGCGTTGCCGCGAGTCTCGGTTGCCATTCGGGCGCACCGCGGCGCGCGCACCGCCGTCTCAGCCGGCGCTCGATAGCGCGGCGCGTTCCGCGCGGCAGCGCGCGCAGCCGCGCATAGGAAGAGGCAAAGCGCGGAAATAGTTGCGCGCCTTCGCGGTCGATCAACGCTCTGACCGCAGGGACATTGGACATCTCTGAGACTTGAGAATCCCACGCCGCGACGATGGTCTCATCACAGCCAAGAACCAACGGTTGAAAATAATTCATGCGATACCCCCCTCGGTCCCGAGCAAACCGGGACCCGTTGTATAGCCTCGATAATGAGGGGCAGATCGCTTTGCGGCAATCAGGTCGTTACCTGCTTGCCGGACGGTTTTTACTTGAAAAGCGGAGGGCGCGGAGACGTTGACGAGAGAAATTTACGATAAAAATGGAAGTTTTTTAATGGAATGGACTTTTTTATGGGAAAATATCGGCGCCAGTCGGTGCGGTGTTTGCGGTGATGGTACCTGTCGGGACGTAAGGCGGTGTGGCAGTCACATAATTGTATAAACCGCCGCCATAATATGCGGCAGTATTCGATGTAACTGAGGAGCCGGTATAGAAGTTGACGTCGCTTGCGTTGAAAATGCCGCCGCCCTTGCCGCCGTAAATTGTCGGAGGATTGTAAGGAACCGGCACGGCTTTTCCCTCGGCGACGTTGCCGGTGATCATGCTGCTGTTAATACTGAGACCTCCGAGATTGTCGATGCCGCCGCCGATGCCTCCGTCGTAAGTGAGGGCGCCCTTAAACACCGTAGCATGATTTCCCGAGACGGTGCTGGCGGTGAAGTAAGCGTTGCCGCCAACTGCATTCAACAAACCGCCGCCGAAGTAGGCAGTATTGTTTGAGATCGTGCTGCTGTTCGATACGGCGAGACTGTAGGCGTTGTATATTCCGCCACCGCTATACGAGTTGTTTCCAGTGATGGTGCTGCTCGTTAAGGCGAAAGTGCCTCCGATGCCATTCCATACTCCGCCGCCGTGCTGCGACGCTGTATTCCCTGAGATCGTGTTACCAGTAATGGTTGCACTGCCGGTATTGTATATGCCGCCTCCGGAATACGTAGTAGCCGTATTGCCGGAAATCGTGCTGCTGGTAATCGTTGCGCTGCCGGTGTTGTTGTTGTATATCCCGCCGCCGGAAAAATTGGCGGTATTGCCGGAGATGGTGCTGCTGACGACAAGCGTGCTTAAAACCGTCGCGTTTCCGATGGTGAGGTTACCTGCATTGAATATGCCGCCGCCGTAATTCGCCGTGTTGCCGGAAATCGTACTGCCGGTAATCGTTAGATTACCTCGGTTGTATATTCCCCCGCCGCGAATCGCCGACGCGCCGGATATCGCGCTGATTGTAAGCGAGACAGAGGCCCCATAGCCGTTGTAAATAACGCCGCCGTAGGCGTACGGCGATCCGCCGCCCGTGACGGTGACGTTGTAAAGCTTAAGGCTCGCCCCAGAATAAACATTGAAAGCGGTGTAGCCTGCCGGTCCGTGGATTGTCCCGCCGATACCGGGGACAAAATTCTGGCCTTTTTTCGGTTTTTTCGCCTTCGCGCCCTGAATGATTATCGGGCTCATGATTCTTGCAGCTTTTTGCAAGGTAGTGGCGGTCTTTGGCAAAACTATCGTATTTACTCCGGGCGCGGCTTTGCAGCCATAATAGGGGAGCCCGAAGTAGTACGCGGTCTTCTTATTGAAAGGCTGCTGGATAACGTTTGTTGCGTAATATGCGGCGTTGATCGCATTGTACAAAGTGCATTTCGAGCTAAGTTTGATCGTGGGGGTCTTCGTGGCCGCATCGGCGGCTGTCTGTCCGAGCGCCATCAGCAAAGCGGCGCCGGCGACAGAGCACGCGAGCTTGCGGCGCCACTCCGACGAAACGAGAAGATTATCCGAGGACGCCAGCCGGCGCTGGAGCGCCCGCCGCGCGCTCCGCGGCAGCGCGGTCAGCTCGGCGTAACAAGACGCGAATCGCTGGAAGAGCTCATGGCCGTGCTCGGCTAAAAACTGCTCGACCCACGGGGCTTGAATCCGCCGGAGCTGAGAATCCCACGCGGAGACAACCGCCTCGTCCGCCGGGAGCGGGCAGGGATTAAAATAGTTCATCTTAATTGGGCCTTAACAAGACCTAACCGTTCGGAGAAAGCCGCCGCCACGCGCTGGAAAAGGCCCGCCCAGTCGCCGGCTTTCTCCTGCCGGAAAAGTTGCATCGCAGGATACCACGGCGTCGTTTCGCCGGTCAAACCCCAGCGCCAATCGGCAACCTCCGCGCTGAGCACCGTCCAGACGGGTTTGGCAAGCGCGCCGGCCATATGGACGGCGGCGGTATCGACGCCGATGACGAGGTCGAGCTGGTCGATGATGACGGCGAGGTCGCCGAAATCGCCGAGCAGGGGATCGAGATTCCGAACGGAGATATCTGAAGGGAGATTGGCCAGATCTTTGGCGTGCTCGCCTTTCTGCAAGCTGAAAAACTCGACACCGCGCACGCGGAGGATCGGCAGGAACTGCTCGACGGCGCAGGAGCGCTGGCGATCGGTGCGATTGATCGGGCTGCCGGCCCAGACGATGCCGATTTTTGGGCCCGAAGAACGCGACAGAGTCAACGAGAAATTTTCCTTGCGGCGGCGGAGCGCGGCGGCGTCGATGTATGGAGTCTTCGCCGGGATCGTTTCGAGCGTCGTGCCGAATACGCGCGGCAGGCTCAACATCGGCAGATGCGTATCGAAATCGCCGACTTTAATCTCCGCCGGCTGGCAGATCGCCGCGACACCGGGAATCGTCGCGAAAACCGACGATAAATCCGGCCGGCATGCCACGATCAATCTTTTGCAGCGCTCGGCGGCGAGCGGTAGATAACGCGCAAATTGGATCGCGTCGCCCGCGCCCTGCTCGTTGTAGATTAACAACGTCTTTTCCGGCGCCGTCCGTCCGTCCCAGGACGGATGCGGCGAGCGAACGCTCGGAAACTGCGGCGTCTGGCGGCGCCATTCGTACTCTTCGAAGCCGCGGGCGTAGTCGCCGGCCTGGAGCAGGCACATGCCGAGATTCATATGCGCCTGCGCGTATTTGGGCTGAAGCTCGATGGCGCGCTCATAGCATGCAATCGCCTTGTCGATCTCGCGTTTGCGCGCGAAGACAAAGCCTAGACTGTTGTGCGCCTCGGCGCGCTCCGGCTCGGCCTCGACGACCTCTTTTAAATTAGACGCCGCCTCCTCGTATTCGCCGGCGTCGCCGAGCGCCACGCCGAGATTGAACCGCGCGTTGGGAAATTCCTTCTGCAGCGCGACGCATTGACGGTACGCGGCGATCGCCTCGTTAAGCTTTCCCTGAGAATAGAGCTCGTTACCGCGCTGGAAGTGAAACCCGGGTGAGCGCGTCAACTCCTCCGGGCTCGGAAGATGCACGTCGGCGAGCGCCTCGTCCGGGAGCACATAGGACTGCGCGAGGCGGGGGTCGTTCCATTCGAGCAGCTCGGGAAAACGAATGCCCGGCAAGACCGCGACTGCGAAGATCTCCTGTACCCCGGCTTCGAAGCGGAGAAAGCCCAGGGTTTGCCCGCTCTCGATATTGACGACCCAGACGCCGCAGGTGCGCTCTTTGAGTCGCTGCACCAATGGAATGCCGCTAAAGACCGCGCTCTCGCGCACCTGCGAGAGACCGATAAACGCAAGCGGCCCGACGAAGTCGATGCCGCGCGTAAAGCCGGGCACCTGCGCCACGGCGCGCCACGTGCGCTTCTCCAGATCGACTTGCGCGAGCGTTCCCTCCCCCGACTCGAGCACCCAAAGCTTTCCCTGGTACCAGCGCGGTGAATGCGGCATCGACAGCCCGCGAAGCAATATCTCATTCGTCTCGATGTCCATTAGGATGCCGCCGCGCGCCTTGTTGGCGCGCCAGCCGCCGGCGGTGTCGGTCTCGCCGAGAGCGGTGACGTACTTCGGCCGGCCGTCCACCAGCGCCAAGCCGTTCAGGTGGCAGCGGTCCTCCGGCGCGAGGGCCGTGACAAAGGGCGGGCGCCAGCGCGGGTAAAAGCTGTGGTCGGCGTCGAGGGTGCAGAGACAGCAGAAGCGCGTGTTGACGACCCAAAGCTCGTTCTTCGAGTCCCACGCGAGCTCGTGGATGTCGATGTCGCCGGTGACGTGGATGCGCCGCGGAAGAAAACAGGCGTCGTGCTTGCCGGGCGGCTCGAGCTTCTCCGCCACCGCGGGCATGTTGCGGTACTCCCATACTGTGTTTGCGCCGCCGATGGTTAGGCGCGT
Organism: Verrucomicrobiia bacterium; assembly: GCA_035495775.1. GTDB lineage: Bacteria > Desulfobacterota > Binatia > UBA9968 > UBA9968 > JAJPJQ01. The sequence continues at coordinate 102,654 of DATJFG010000044.1, forward strand.
GTGATCCGCGGCGATGCCCATCGGCTTGCCGAACGTGCGGAAATGGGTATTGAGCGCACCGCCGTCGTTGCGGACGACGATCGCCTTCCCTGCCTGATAGGTCGAGACGACGAGGCTGATGTGAAGGCGCTCCAAAAGCGCCGGCAGATTCGCCGTGTGTACGCTGCGGAGGGGAGCGCCCTCATTGAGCTCGGGTGTTTCCGCCATATAGCGCTATAAGTTGCGCTATAGAAAACGCGCTGTCAACGTTAAGTCATCGGCGCTCAGTATTCGAAAGAGCCGATGTCGCAGCTGGCGCCCTGCGGGCGCGCGACGCCGCGCTGATCCGTTGGCGGACAGTCGGCGTCGGCCGGCGACGCGTCGATCGCCGGGCTGCCGGCGACGAGCGCATGCGTCTTGGTCGGCCCGCCGTTGTATGCGAGAGGCATCAGAATGCTCGCTATTCCTACATTGGGGACGATGTCCGTCGCGCCGGGGGAGAATCCCGCCACGCCGTCATTCCCGTTTTTACCGAAGAGGTTGTAATTATTGCGGGTCACGGTGCCGGAATACCTGTCGATTTCGTCGGCAAAATGCGCCGAATTGCCGGAAATCAGACTGCGCGTCAGGGTGAGGTCGCTCGAGACTGTAAAGACGCCGCCGCCGTCGCCGGCTGAGTTTTTGGAAATCGTCGTGTTCGATATCGTCATCGTCGAGCGATTGTAGATGCCGCCCCCGACCGACGCCCCGTTGCCGGAGACGGTGCTGTTCATGATGTACGTTGCCCCCGAGCGATCGAAGATGCCGCCGCCGTAGCCGAACCAGCCTGTATTGTTGCCCGAGATCGTGCTGTAGCCGATGAGCACGGAGCTGTCTCGATGGTGGAGCCCCGCGCCGTCACGGCCGGAGAAATTTTTCGAGATCGTGCTGTATTCGAGATCGAGGCTTCCCGAACGATCGTAGATGCCGCCGCCGTCAACGAACGCGCGATTGTTCTTGATCGTGCTGTAGCTCACGGCGACGGTGGCCGAGTAATTGTAGAGGCCGCCACCGTAATTAGCGTAGTTGCTCGAAACAACGCTGTTGTCGATGGTGAGATCTGCGGCGGGGCCGTTGAAAATGCCGCCGCCCAATCCCGCGCGCCCTTTCGTAACGGTCGTGTCGGTGAGCGTGAGCGTTCCGTAATTGAATATCGCGCCCCCCCGATATTCCGATCCGCCGCTTAACGTCACGTTGTCGAGCGTAAGGTCGCCGCCGCTTTCGACAGCGAAGAGGCGAAAGCCCGATTTCGCGGTGATTTTCCCGCCGTTGCCAGAGATCGTGATCTGGCTCGTAATGGTCGGCAGCCCCGTTCGCCCATAATATTTCGTAAAACTCTTTGTCACTTTAATCGTACTGACCGCAGGCAGGTCGATGACATCCGCTCCCGAGCCGCCGGCGCAGTCGCCATGCGTCGGCGCGTCGTCGTTGGCGTTGACGATCGCCTCGATGAGCGAGCAGAAGCCGTCGCCGTCCTTGATCTTAGGAACTAGCGTATTGACGGTGATCGTAGCGGCTTGAGCACCACCCTGCGCAAGCGCGAGCAAAAGCGCCGCGCCAGCTAGCGTTGTCGCGAGCTTCGCCTGCCACGCGGGTGCAGAGCGTACGAGCCTGCGCTGCAAAAGGCGCCGCGCGCCGCGCGGCAGGCGCGCAAGCTCGGCGTAACTTGCCGCGAAGCGGCTGAACAGCTCGCTTCCCGCGCCCGCTATGGCATCGGCAAGAAGCGGGTGCTTCGAGATTTCGGCGACTTGAGAATCCCATGCGGCGAGAACGGCTTCGTCGCCGGAAAGCTTATACGGACGTAGATAATCCATTTAGCTCCTCGCATTTCCGGGCCTTGCCGCGGGGAGCCGGTCGCTAAGATCAGGTAAAGACCCTATATAGGTAAATCGCGGCAAATCCTTAGACGAGCAGGCGCGAAAAAGGTTTACAGGGCCAGGAAAGCGGATGCACCTAGGCCTTCAGCAGGATCTTCCGCGTCCCGCGACGGCTTGCGTGCGCGACCGCGTCGATCCCATCGCCAAGCGCATAAATATTCTCGATCATCGGCGTCACGGCAATTCTTTTCTCCGCCAGCGCCTGAAGCGCGGAAGGAAATGAGCCGCAGCGCGAGCCGACGACCGTGATCTCGTTGATGACCAGCGGTACGAGGGAGAGGTTATGTTTTTCCGCGACGGTGCTTTTCAGCACGAGCGTCCCGCGCGGGCGGACGGACGCGACTGCGGTCTCGAAGCCGGATACCGAGCCGGTCGCCTCGACGACGACATCGAACGGTCGCGTACGCCAATCGGCGAGCAACACCGTGCGAATGCCTCCGCCCTTGGCAAGCTGGAGCTTCTCGGGATGTTTTCCCACGAGCGTCACGCGCGCGCCGGTAATGCCGAGCACCTGGGCGCAGAGAAGTCCGAGCTTGCCGTCGCCCAAGACCAGAACTTCGCGCGTGAAATCGATCTCCACCTGTTCCAATATCTCGAAAGCGGCGGCGAGCGGCTCGGTGAAGACCGCCTCCTCGTCGGAAATGCTTTCCGGCACTAAATGGAGATTGCGCGTGGGGGCCGCGACGAATTCGGCGAAGCAGCCGTCTGCATTTAGAATGCCCATCACTCGCCGCTTCGCGCAGTGCCGGCCGAGCCCGCGGCGGCACAGCTCGCAGAAACCGCAGCCGAAATTGATCTCGCCGACGACCCGCCGGCCGGCGAGAGAAGGTGCGCCTTGAACGACGTCGCCGACGAATTCATGTCCGGGAATTCCTCGGAACCCCATGTAACCCTGAAAGATTTGCAGATCCGTGGCGCAGATGCCGGCGAGCCGGACCCGGACGACCGCCTCGCCGCCGGTCGTCTTGGGGTCGGGATGATTCGCGTCGAGGGCGAGGCTATGGCCGTCCCAGAGCAGCGCTTTCATCTTATTCCCGCGACCACTTCGTCCGGAGTTGCGGCAGATCCTCGCCGTCGACGACGATCACCGCCTCGCGCTCCTGAAAGAAGCAGACGAGCCCTTTGATCTTCGGACATTCCGGAATCGGATCGCGATAGCTCCAAGCGAGATCGGGAAAATTTTTGCCGACGGCCTTGATCGACCAATACGAGGCGATGCCTTTGTATGGGCAGCGCGAGGCGGTGTCGCTAGGCATCAAGGATTCGCGCCGGATATCTTCGAGCGGAATGTAATAGCGAACCGGATGGTTGGTTTCGAAGACGAGCGTCGGCCGGCGTGTCTCGGCAACCGTCTCTCCCGCTACAATGACGCGCACATGCCGCACGCTTCGAATCGCATCGACCCGCTTGTAGGGATCGCGCGGATGGACGAATATCTCCTCCTCTTCCTCGTACCAGGCATCCATCGCGTTCCACTCGAATGCGTAGTGATTTTTAAGCGCGGCACACGAAGGAGGCGGATCGAGGTAGCTCCACGCGGCATTTGCCGCGCTCTTCGAACCGGCGCGAAGGGTTCGGTAAGTGGCATCGCCTTTGTAAGGACAATGGGTCCGGCCCTCCGAGGCGTGCATCAAATCCAGCCGGACATCTTCTTTGGGAAAATAATAGACCGGCAGGCATTTCGCCTCACGCAGGAGCAGCGCGCGCTTGCTGTCAGCGATCGTCTCACCGCCAAAGACGACGCGCACACGCCGCGGGCTCTGCTCGACATGGATCCAGTGTTCGGCGGAGGAGATTGTCGGCCATTCGGGGACCAGCGAGCCCGCGCCGGGAACGACATCAAGAGATTTCGCCGACATAAAATCCTTCACTACAGGAGGAGATGAGACAAATCCAGCGGGTTTAAACGCTCGCGGTTTTCGCGATGTCGACCGCAGTCTTCGCAAGTGCGACAGGACTCGGCCGGTCGGAGGCGCTCGCGCTATTATAAATCCACCGGACGACGCCTTTGCGATCGACGACGAACGTTGCGGGATGCGAAATCAGTCCGGCCCAGTGTCCTTCGTTCGCAATACCGGCGGCGCGGATGAGTGTGGCGTCCGGGTCGCTCAACAGGCGAAGCGGATATGGGTCGAGGGAGATGTGCGGGCGATCCTCCTGGCAGTCGCGCGTCACGCGCTCGAGAAGCTTTTTGCCTTCCTCCGGCGGCTCGACGCTGACGCCGAGGATCTGTATCCCTTCAGGGACGTATCTTTCCGATTCGTATACAAAGGCCGTCACCTGGGCCCGGCACCATGGTCACCAGCGGCCGCGGTAGAAAAAGACGATCGTTGCCGGCGCGCGAGAGAAGACGGCGGGGAATTCGACGAGGGTGGCGCCGCTGTCGCGAAGCTCGGCCGCGGGGAATTTATCGCCGATCGCCGGACGGTTCATGACTCGCGCGCTTACGCGCCTCGCAGCGCGGTTAAAACTTTCTCGGCCGTGATCGGCAGCGAGTTGATCCGCACGCCTATCGCGTCTTCAACCGCATTGGCGATCGCCGCGGCCACGGGAATATTCGAGGTCTCACCGATCGGCATGCTGTTGTACGGTCCGGCGCCTTTCGGCCGCTCGACGACGGCGGTCTTGAATTCCGGCACGTCTTTCACGGTCGGGATCTTGTAGTCGCCGAAGTGCGCGGTCGTCACCTTGCCGTCGGAGATCATGAGGTGCTCCATGAGCCCGTAGCCGATGCCCATCATCGCGCCGCCTTCGATCTGCCCCTGGTGCATGAGCGGATTGATGACGGTGCCGGTGTTGTGCGCCGAGGTGAATTTTTTAAGCTTCACCTGCCCGGTCTCGGGATCAACCTCGACTTCCGCCACCTGCGCACACATCGACGCCTCGTGAATTTTGGAGGTGTCGCTGTAGGTCGCCTCGACGGTGATCGGCGCGGTTTTGGCGAGCTCGGCATAGCTCACGCGTTTACCGCCGCGCTTCGCCTGCGCGTTGCCTTCGGCGAGCACGATTTCCTCGGCCGGAACTCCCAGCCGCTGCGCGGCGGCCTGCTTCACCGCCTCGGCCGCCTTCACGGCCGCCTGATAGCCGGCGTTGCCGTAGACGCGCGTGGCGCGGCTCGCGCCGACGCCGGTATCGGGTTTGCCGGTCTTAGTGTCGAGCGTCTCGGTCTTGATCCGGCTGAGCGGCACCTGCAGCTCCTCGCCGACGATCTCGCAGAGGAGCGTGTAGGTTCCCGCGCCCTGATCGAGCATGGCGGAAGAGATCGTGACGATCCCATCCTTGTCGATCTTGATGCCGACCGTGCCGGAGCCGCCGTTCGGCGTCCATTGCACGAGCGCGACGCCGCGGCCGACGTTCTTGGGTTTCGCCTTGTTGTATCCGGCTTCCTTCAGCGCCAGGTCGAGCGTCTCGTCGCTCTTGATGTAGTCGATCTTCTCGCCGGTCGGATCGAGATCGCCATCGTGCATGAGGTTCTTGCGCCGGAATGCGATGCGGTCCATGCCGATTTTCTTGGCGACGAGGTCCATCTGGCTCTCGTTGGCGAAAAATCCCTGCGGATCGCCCGGCGCGCGCATATGGCCGCAGGGAATCTTGTTGGTGTAGACCATGTGCTCTTCGATGAACACATGCGGGATGTTGTACGGGCCGGCGGACGCGTGCGGGCCGTTCAAGAACGCATTCGGCTTGAAGGCGCCGTAGGCGCCGCTGTCGAAGACGAATTCCATGTGGTGCGCGACGATCTTGCCGTCTTTTTTAACGCCGGTCTTGACGCGCACGATCGAGGCATGGCGCGGGTTGCCGGCGATGAACTCCTCGTCGTAATCCATCACAACCTTGACAGGACGTCCGCTCTTTTTCGAAAGCACATAGACCAGCGCGACGTCCATGAAGTCGCCCTTGCCGCCGAAATCGCCGCCGATGTAGCACGGATGGACGACCAGCTTTTCCGGGCTGAGCTTGAGCGCGTTCGCGACCTGCTCGCGAATCGCGTACGGCACCTTGCTGCATGCCCAGATCTCCGCCGAGCCGTCGGCGGCCGCGCTGACGACGCACGAATGGGGCTCGATGTAGGCGTGATGCACCTGATTGGTATAAAATGTGTTTTCGACAACCACCTCGGCCTGGCGAAAGCCTTCCTGGATGTCGCCTTTTTTCCAGGTCACGTAGATGAAATCGTTCGATGCCGCTTCGAGCTTCTTCGGCAGGCCGCGATAATTTTGCAAGTCCGGATGAAGGATCGGCGCGGAGGGCTCCATCGCCTTCAGCGGATCGAGCACCGGCTCCATCTCTTCGTACTCGACGTCGATCAAGCCGACCGCTTCTTCAGCGACTTCTTCGGTATCGGCCGAAACCGCGGCGATTTTCTCGCCGATGAAGCGCACCACGCCGTCGGCGAGTATCGGCATGTCGTAGAGCTTTCGCCCGATCTTCAGCCCCGCGACGTCTTCGCCGGTCACGACCGCGCGAACGCCGGGGACCTTGAGAGCGCGGCTGACGTCGATGCGCTTGATGCGCCCGTACGGGATCGGGCTCCGGAGAATTTTTCCCCACAGCATGCCGGGGAGGACGACGTCGACGGCGTACATCGCCTTGCCGGAGACCTTGTATTCGCCCTCGACGCGGGGCGTCGGATTGCCTACGACTTTTTTTCTCGCCATCAAAGCACCCTTTAGGTAAAGGTTGGCTCCCCGGGAGGGACTCGAACCCCCGACCTAGTGATTAACAGTCACCCGCTCTACCGACTGAGCTACCGGGGAATATTCCAGATCTATTTTTAGCTTGCGACTCCAGCAGATTCGCCGGGTACGCAAGTGAAGTAAATTAGCATACGGACCGGACAAATGCCACTTTAGCCGCCGAATAACTCTTTTAACGAATCGACTTGAGCTCCACCAGCATCCGCTCCTGATGCGTCGCCGGCCAATACACCCGCCAGCATTTTGGGCACAGTGAAAACTTCTCCTGCGTCGCGAAAACATACGGCGGCACCCTGCCCTCGACGGCGCCTTTCGCGACCGGCTCCAGCGCCGTGTTGCATTCCAAACAGCGCGTAAAAGCGTCCTTCACGGGATCGAGGCCGCATTCTTCGATCACCTGCTTCAGCTGCTCGCGAAAGTGATCGCTTTGGATCATGATAAACGGCGGCGGATTCCGCTTGGCGACGGCGCTGTCGCGCGTGAGAATGAGCCGGCCCTGTTGGCGTGCGACGCGCAGCAGCCCCGCGCCGGAGAGTTGCGGGCCGTAGGCGACGTCCTGCCCGATGGCTCTCAGCCACCGCGCGAGGCGTCCCAGCATCTTATCGGCGACGAATTGCATGAAGCGTGATCGGCGACGCCTGTCGCGATTAGACAATTATATTTTATTTTTTCGCGCCGCCAGCCCGGTTCCAAAAATTCCCCGAGTATGCAAGAGTCGAGCGATGGTACTCGAACACGCGATTTTCGAGCCGGCCGGGGACGGCCCGCATCCGACGATTCTCGCGCTCCACGGCTGGGGCGCGAACGCTCAGGACCTCCTCGGCTTAGCGCCGTATCTCTGCGGCGGCCGTTTCCTCGTGATCTGCCCGCAGGGGCCGGTTACCGTACCGATCGCCCAGCATGCGGTCGGCTACGGTTGGTTTCCGCTCACGATGGGACATCCGCCGGATATGCCGGCGCTTCTCTCTGCGCGCGATCAGCTTCGCGCCTTTCTCAACGCGGCGCTTGAGCGCTATCCGATCGACCGTAAAAAGCTGGTCGTTCTCGGCTTCAGTCAGGGCGGCGTGATGGCGTACGCGCTCGCGCTGGCCGAGCCCCAGCGCTTCGCCGGCGTGGCGGTGCTGAGCTCGTGGCTGCCGAAGGAGCTCGTGAGCCTTGTCTCGCACGCCGAGGCGAAACCTCTGCCTCCCATATTGGTCCAGCACGGATCGCTCGACGAGCTGGTCGAGATCGCACGCGCACGCGATTCCATCGAAGCGCTTCGCGGCGTGGGCTCTCAAATCACTTATCGCGAATATGACATGGCGCACGAGATCGGCCCCAAAAGCCTCGCCGACCTCACGGCATGGCTCGAGGAAAAAATTCTCTCCCCGCTGATCGTCGCGCCATAAAAGGAGACCCGCCATGAAATTCGGCGTCATCTTTCCCCAGACCGAGATCGGCGCCGACCCCGGCGGCGTGCGCGACTTCGCGCAGGCGGCCGAAGCACTCGGCTACGATCACCTCATCCCGTACGATCACGTCATCGGCGCCAACCCGGCAAGCCGCCCCGGCTGGACGCCGCCCTATTCGCACAAGGACATGTTTCACGAGCCGTTCGTCTTGTTCGGCTACCTCGCCGCGGTGACGGAGCGAATCGGGCTCGCCACCGGCATTCTCATCCTGCCGCAGCGCCAGACGGTTCTGGTCGCGAAGCAGGCCGCGGCGGTCGACGTGCTGAGCAAAGGCCGGCTCCGTCTCGGAATCGGCATCGGCTGGAATCCGGTCGAATACGAGGCGCTCGGTGCGAATTTCAACGATCGCGGCCGCCGCTCCGAAGAGCAGATCGAAGTCCTGCGCGCGCTCTGGACCAAGGAGCTCGTGACGTTCGACGGCCGCTGGCACAAGATCACCGATGCCGGCATCAACCCCCTGCCGGTGCAGCGGCCGATCCCGATCTGGTTCGGCGGCAACGCCGAAGCCGTGTTGCGGCGCGTCGGGCGCTTGGGCAACGGCTGGTTTCCGCTCGCGGAGCCGGGCGACAAAGTGCGCGAGATGATCGAGAAAGTGAAATCCTACGCGAAGGAGGCGGGGCGCAATCCGGCGGCGATCGGCATCGAAGGACGCGTCAACACCGCCGGCGGGACGCCGGAGAAATGGCGCGAGACGGTATCACAATGGAAGGCGCTCGGCGCAACGCACGTGTCGGTTAATACGATGAAGGCGGGGTTAGCGCGCGCCGCCGATCACGTTAACGCGATTCGGCGATTCCGAGAGGCGGTTAGCGGCGCGTAAGTTGTTCTCTTCCAAGTTCTGCGCGAGGACGTGGACATCATCGTACGGGTCGGTCCCTTTTTTGACCGCGTCTCTGATCGACACGACCGAGCGCGCGAGGTCTTTTCCGTTCAGCTGGTAGACCGACTCGAAGAGATCGAGATCGCGGAGATAGAGCAGATGCTGCGCGAGCACCGCGTTATTGAGCGGCACCTTCGCGAACGACCGGTAGCGGTGATCAGGGCGGTCCTTCACGTTTTCGGCCCAATTTTTCTGCGCGCGCGAGAAAACCTCCTCGCGGAGCCGGAGCTTTTCCGCCATGGGAATTTTCTTCGCGTAAAGCTCGCCGAGCGACGCGGCCATGTCCGTTAAAAAGCGCGAGAACTCGAGCTCCTCATTCCACTCCTCGAGCGCGCGCAAATGCTCCGGACTGCCCTCGCCGGAGCGGTCGCGGAAAAATGAAATCGCGGCATGCGCGCCGACGAAATTAGCGAGGCTCTCGTTGAAGGCGCCGGCGCTGCCGACATAGAGCGTGTTGTGGAAGAGCTCGTGGAAGATGGTATCGGCGAGCGTCACCTTGTCGAAGCGGAGCAGATGCGCCAACAGAGGGTCGTCGAACCATCCAAGCGTGCTGAACGCCGCCGAGGTGCGGATATAAGTATCGTAACCGTCCTTCTCTAACCGCTTCGCCTCGGCGAGCGCCTCCTCCTGGCTGAAAAAACCCTTATAAGGCACGTTGCCGATGACCAGAAACCACCACATGTACGGCTTCAGGTCCGTCTTCGGGACCGCCATGAGGACATAACTCAAGTTCTGTCGGTCGACGAAGGAATAGCTCGCATAGCTGCCCTTGACGTTGAATTTGAGCTGGTCGCGGGCGTACTCGCGCGCCGCGAGCACGAGCTTGAACTTCTCGCGGGTCTTGGGATGGAGGTCGGGCTTGTTGAGCGCGTCTTCGATCGGCTCACGCCGCCAGAGGATCTTCCCTTCTTCATACGCCGCCCGCATGACGTACGTCGGCGAGCAGCCGGAAAAAGCGACAGCACAGAGGAGGAGGACGGCGATCAGAAACCGCGGTCTAACGAGGGTAAAGCCTAAAAACATTGCGTGAGAGGGCAGACTACCACAAAGGAAGAGAGGAATGCAAAGGGAAAGATAAATTATTGGATGGATTGACAGGTCAGAAAAGACCTAGGAATATCAATGGAATACGATGGAGATGAAGCGACCACGATGGACCGTATAATTAACTTGAGTCTTATCGGTTTAATTTCTTTCATTACGACAACCTTCGTGAACGCGGCGGAACCGGCCAAGCCATCTTTGACGATTATGCCTCTAAGAAAATTTGATGCGATCTATGGCTGTGGCTGCTCGTTTCATTATCCGCCGCAGCTCCAGTACAGAGGGGCACCTATCCTAAAGTAGGAGTTCGGCGGCGAAGGTAAAATCCGCGTCAATAATGAAGTGCACACATTGATTGTCGAACGTGAGGGTTTACTGTCGAGTTCGGAAGTCGGCGATTCTGTTTCGTTCAGGTTAAGAGGCGATGACCTGAGGGTGGCTGTCGACTGCGGTATTACGCGCGTGTGCGAAGAAGAAGACGAGGCATGCGAAGTTACTTTAATGCGTGGCGTAATGACTGTTGAAAGAGGGAACGATCGCGCAGAACTTCCGGTTTGGGGTGCTTGCGGCTGCTAAGCTACGGTCTCACACCTTCGCCGCCCGATCCTCCTCCAGCCGTTCCGGCTCCTCCTCCGTCGCGTACTGCAACTGGTACAGCCGGTAGTAAATCCCCTGCTTTTGCATCAGCTCGGCGTGCGTGCCGACCTCGCGGATCTCGCCGTGGTGAAAGACAATGATGCGGTCGGCGTTGCGGATCGTCGAGAGCCGGTGCGCGATGACGAGGCAGGTGCGCCCCTTCATGACTTTTTCGAGCGCGTCCTGAATCAACAGCTCGGTCTCGGTATCCACGCTCGAGGTCGCCTCGTCGAGCACCAGGATCTCCGGTTGAAAGACGAGGACGCGCGCGAGCGAGAGAAGCTGGCGCTGGCCGGTGGAGAAATTGCTGCCGCGCTCGCGCACGTGCGCGCCGAGGCCGTCGGAGAACCGGCTTAAAAAGCGCTCGACGTTGGCGTAGCGGACGGCCTGGACGAGGCGCTCGTCGGGAATGCCTCTTTCGCCCAGCGTGAGGTTGGTCCGGACGTCGCCGGAAAAAAGAAAGACATCCTGCAAAACGACGCCGATGTGCCGGCGAAGCGCGGATAAATCCCATTCGCGCACGTCGACGCCGCCCACTTTGATCGCGCCGCTCTGGATGTCGTAGAAGCGGCTCAAGAGTTTGATCGTCGTGGTCTTACCCGAGCCGGTCGCGCCGACGATCGCGACACGCTCGCCCGGCTTGACGCGGAACGAGACGCCCTTCAAGACCGGATCGCTCGGCTTGTAGCCGAACCAGACGTTTTCGAATCGCACCTCGCCGGTAAACGGTTTGGGCACGATCGGCTTCGGCGGATTGTCGATCGCGATCGGCGTGTCGAGCAACTGAAAGATGCGCTCGGCGGAGGACATCGCCGACTGCATGACCGTGTATTTCTGGCTGAAGTCGCGGAGCGGCCCGAAGAAACGGTTGATGTATTCCTTGAACGCGACGATCGTGCCGATGCCGATCGCGCCGGCGAGCGCCTCGCCGCCGCCGTACCAGAGGAGCAGCCCGACACTCACCGAGCCAGCGGCTTCGACCATCGAGTGCAGCGCCGCCTCGTAGATGTTCGATAGCTGGTTGGCGTCGCGGTGCGCGGCGTTGAGATCGTCGAACTCGCGGTAGCTTTTTCCCTCGCGGACGAACAGCTGGATCACCGCCATGCCCGAGATCGCCTCGCCGAGATAGCCGTTGATGCGGGCGATGCGCTCCCGGATGAGCCGGTAGGTATGCCGCGCCTTGTGGCGAAAAAAATTGATCGCGAAGAACATCGGCGGGATCAGCGCGAGGGAGACCAGCGCGAGCTTCGCGTTCAGGTAAAACATGATGACGACGATCCACAGGAGCATGATGCCGTCGGAGAGCACGGTCATGGCGCCGGCGGCGAACATCTCCTGCAGCACGTCGACGTCGCTCGTCATGCGCGTGACGAGCCGCCCGACGGGATTGCGATCGAAGTAGCTCATCGGCAGCTTCTGCACGTGCGCGAAGATCGCGACCCGCATATCCGCCAGCGACTTCTGCGCGACCAGCATCGTCAAATAGTAGTGGTAATAGGTGGCGAACGCCTCGCCGACAACCGCGATGAGAAACAAAAGGCCGACCTCCTCGAGGCCCCAGAGATCGCGGGTCGCCATGTAGCGATCGATGGCGATCTTCATGAGGTACGGCTGCGCCAAGCCGAAGAGCTGCAGCAGCGGCAGCAGCAGCATGGCGGAAAAGAACAGCCGTTTATAAGGCAGCAAAAAACGCCACAATCTCCGGATTAGGCGGACGTCGTACGCCTTGCCGTAAACTTCTTCGTGTTGTTCTTCCGCCATGACTGAATTAAAAAGTAAATCGGAAACTACAAATTTATAAACTCACGCGAGGTGCTCCAGCTCCTCGGTCAACTGCTGCTGGCGATAAAGATCGGCGTAGAGGCCGCCCTTGACGACGAGCTCTTGATGGCTGCCGCGCTCGATGATGCGTCCCTCGTCGAGGACGACGATCTCGTCGGCATCCTTCACCGCGGAGATTCGGTGCGAGATGATGACGCAGGTTTTTTCCTTGAGCGCGGAGCGAAGGCCGCGGAGAATCTCGTCCTCGGTCTGCGCGTCCACGCTCGAGAGGCAGTCGTCGAGCACGAGAAACGGCGCGTCGGTCAAGAGAGCGCGCGCCAGCGTCGCGCGCTGCTTCTGTCCGCCCGACAGCGTGATGCCGCGCTCGCCGACGATCGTCTCCAGCCCATCGGGGAAGATCGCCACGTCGCGGTCGAGCCGCGTGGTGCGCACCGCCTCTTCGATCTCTTCGTCCGTGACCTCGTCGCGCCCGAAGGCCAGGTTCTTTTTGAGCGAACTGGAGAAGAGAAACGGGTCTTGCGGCACGTAGCCGAGCGTCCGTCTCAGCTCGGCGAGCGACAGCGCGCGGATATCCTTGCCGCCGATGCGAATCTCGCCGGACGAGACGTCGTAAAAACGCGGGATCAGCTGCGCCATGGTGCTCTTCCCCGCTCCGGTGCGCCCCACGACCGCCAGAGTCCGGCCGCGCGGCACCACCACGTCGATCTCCTTGAGAATCGCCTGGCCGTTGACCTTCGCCTCGTGACTGAACCAGACGTCGCGAAACTCGATGCCTTCTCTCGACTCCGACAGCGGCAGCGGTTTGGCCGGGCTCGCGATCTCCGGCTCGATTTTGAAAATTTCCTCCAGCCGCTCCATCGCGGCGCGTCCGCGCTCGATGAGCGACAGCATCCAGCCGAACGCCGCCGTCGGCCAGGCGAGCACGTGCAGATAGGCGATGAACGCGACGATGTCGGCGATGAGAAGATCCCCTCGCACGACACGGAAGCCGCCGTAGCCGATCACGAGCAGCACCATGACGCCGCTCAAACCCTGCATGACCGGGCCGATCAGGCCGCGGAGCCGGGCGAGCTCCATGTTTTTATTCTGAAAGTCCTCGTTTAGCGCGACGAATTCCCGCACCTGATTTTCTTCCTGCGTGTACGCTTTGACGACGTGCATGCCGCTCAAATTCTCTTGAATGTGCGAGCTCAGCTCCGCCATCTGCCGCTGGACGTTGAGCGAGCTTTTTAAAATCTTCCCGCGGAAGCGCCGCACCGCGTAGATGAGCAGCGGGCACGGCAAGAGCGCGACGAGCGTCAGGCGGACGTCCATCGAGAACATGAGCACGATGCCGTAGATGTAGTAAGCCGGCGCGTTGACGAGGTTCAGTATTCCCGGGCCGAGCAGCATGCGCACCGCGGAGATGTCGTTGATCACCCGAGACATGAGATCGCCGGTGCGCTGCGAATGATAGAAGCCGATGGGGAGCTTCTGTAGATGAGCGAAAAGGTCGTTGCGGACGTCGTATTCGATGTCGCGGCCGGCGTTGAAGATAAGCGCGCGGGAAAAGGTGCGCACGATACCTTGGCCCGCGCCGGCGACGAGGATGAGCAGCGCGTAATAACGCACATCCCACAGCGAGCCGCCCTGCTCGATGACTTTGACCGCCTGGCGCATCAGCCACGGAATCCACATGACGAGAGAAACCGTGAACAAAAGACACACAGCGCCGAAAACGTAGCGCCGCCAGTAGCGCAGGATGTAGCTTCCGAGCCGTCCCATGCCGCCCATAGGTGAAATTTATACGCCACGACGCCCGAGTTCGCAAGGAAAACGCCGGAAAATCGGGCGAAAACGCCCATGAAAACCGCTTTGCTTGATCGCCGGCAGCCGCTGATGTAGCTTGCGTTTTGTGCAAAAAGACAAAGACGCGCGCATTCGCCGCACGCTGCTCCACTGGTACGACCGCGCGCGGCGCGATCTGCCCTGGCGCGGTGCGCGCGATCCGTATGCGATCTGGGTCGCGGAGACGATGCTCCAGCAGACTCAGGTGAAAACGGTTCTCCCTTATTATCGGCGCTTTCTCGCCGCGCTCCCTTCCGTCGTCGTGCTCGATGCGGCGCGGCGTGAAAAAGTTCTCGCGCTTTGGTCGGGCCTCGGCTACTACCGCCGCGCGCTGAATTTGAAAAAAGCGGCCCGCAAGATCGTGCGCCGGCACGGCGGCAAGGTCCCGCGCGATTTCCGCGCCCTGAGAGAGCTGCCCGGCATCGGCGACTATACGGCCGGCGCTTTGATGAGTATCGCCTTCGGCGCTCGCTACGCGGCGCTCGACGGCAATGCCCGCCGCGTGCTCGCGCGTCTTTATGGCACGAGCGATGAGCAAGCGGTCCGCGACACGGCGGCGCGCCTCGTTCCCGCCGCTCGTCCAGGGGATTTCAATCAAGCGCTCATGGATCTCGGCGCGACGCTGTGCCTGCCGCGAAATCCCGAATGCACGTCGTGCCCCGCCACCCCGTGCTGCGTCACGCGCTCTTCG
>DATJFG010000045.1:0-43343 GCA_035495775.1 Verrucomicrobiia bacterium
AACAGACGAAAGGAGCCGATCATGGACAAGAAGCAAAACGGGCTTGAGCGCTTCGTCGAGAAGACGCGCGCGCTGTTCGCGCGCGAGAGCGATCCGGAAAAGCGCTGGACACAGCTGAGCCCGATTCTCGCCGAGCTGCTCGCCGATCCCGAAGTGCGCGAAGCCTCCAAGCGCTGGCCCGACTGCGTCCCGGCCGAAGGGCGCGCGGAGAACCTGCTTTTCTACGAGGATCCCGACTATGGCTTCGCGATCAACGGCCTCACGAAAGGCGCGGCGCGCCAGGGAAACGGCGGGCGCGCGCGCATCCACGACCACGCGCACATCTACACGCTTTACGGCGTGCTCGACGGCCACGAGCGCGTCGAGCGTTACGAGCGCCTCGACGACCGCAGCAAGCCGGGCTACGCCGTGATCAAGAAGGCGAACGACGTGCTCGTCGGCCCCGGCGAGATCGACCTCGTGCGCCCGTACGAGATCCACACCGAGGTCACCGTCGGCGAGCGTACGGTCGCGATCATCATCCGCAGCCAGAAGGGCGGCGGCTTCAATCAAGGCAGGTACAATCCGGAGAAAAACGAGTACTACGAGAGCCTCGGCCCGCGCCAGACGCCGGTGGAGATGTTGGGGAAAAGGTAAATCCCGCCCCGCGCATAGATAAACCGCCTGCGACGACCGGTGGAAGGTTTCACTTATAAGAAGCCTAAGCCTTCGGTTCCGGGCGCGGATCTCGCCCGGTTCCCGGCTGTGCTTCTGCCTCTTCATCCATTCCGCAGGGGATTTTGACGGTGAAAATCGATCCTCTGCCTTCCTTGCTCGCGACCTTGATATCGCCTTCGAGAAGCTCGGTGAAACTTTTGGCGATATAAAGTCCTAAGCCGACCCCACCGAACAAGCGAGTCTCCGAACCGTCCACCTGACGGAACTTTTCAAAAATCACGCCGAGCTTGGCCTCGGGAATACCGATGCCCGTGTCGGCGATCTTGAATTCGATGAAGTCGCCGCTCTTCGAGCCGATGCCGTTGCCGTTGGTTTTGCCCAGCATTCGGGCCTCTACCGAGATCGCCCCGCCGAGGGTAAATTTGACGGCGTTATTAATTAAATTTTGTAGAATGCTTTTGAGCTTCTCTCGATCGGTCGTGAGGGCCGGCAGGTTTGCCGGATAGTCCCATCGAAACGCCACGGTCTTTTGTGACGGAAGCTCGTAGTCAGTCTTGAGATCGTTGAGGAGATCGACCGCTGAAAATTTACTTCGGATCACTCTGACCTCGTCCGCATCGATGCTCGTGGCGAACAGGATGCTCGAGATCATCGCCATGAGGTCTTTAGCGCGATTCATGAGCTTGTCGAGCGCCTCGTTTTGTTTAGAAGTCGTGGGGCCGATCAGCTTATCGCGAATCAGACCCGTGTAGCCGATGATGCCGCTCAGCGGCGTGCGGAGCTCGTGGGACATGACGCTTAAGAATTCGTCCTTGATGCGGTTGGATTTTGCGAGTGCCGCGGCCTGTTTTCTCAATTCGGCGTAGAGCTGCGCGTTATGAATCGCGATCGCCGCCTGGCCCGCGACTGTCGAGAGAAACTCGATTTCCTCCGACCTGAATTCACGCTCCATCCGACTGTATAGAGTGAGAACCCCGAGCGTCTCCTCCTTGACAATCAGAGGAACCCCGAGGAAGGATATGATTCCCTGTTGCTGCAGAAAGGCTCGACGGGTCGCCGAATCCCGCGCGATGTTGCTGATCGCCAGCGGCTGTTTCGACTCGAAAACCGTCCATGCGTAGCTGCCGGCGCGGCGGCCCGTTTCGTGGGAGTGATCCTTCCACAACTGCTCATCGATATTTTTGGCCGCGATGACGTCGAGGTTCTTCGTCTCCCTGTTGTATAGCCGCACGGTCGCGGCATGAAAGGGAAGAAAAACATTGATTTTTTCAAGCAGCAGCCCGAGCACGGAGGAGGTTTCGAGCGTCGACGTGATGGCGAGGTCGATCTCGCGCAGCGCGCGGACGCGCGCGAGGTTGTCTTCCGATCGCTCGAAGAGCTGCGAGTTGTGGATCGCTACGGCCGCCTGGGCCGCGAGCGTGGCGAGAAAGTCGACGTCTTCGTTTGTGAACTCGTGGTCGTCTTTGCTGTAAAACCCGAGGACGCCCAAGGACTGTTCTTTAACGATCAGCGGCACGCCGACATACGAGCGGAGGTTGTGTTTGCGGTAGAATTCGAGATCCCGCACGCGCGGATCGCTGAGGACGTTGCGGATAATCAAGGGGGATTGGGTCTCGAGCGGGATGCTGGCTAGGCCGCGCCCGAAGGTCCATGGGCCCGCCCGCCATTCGGTTTCATCCAAGTTTCTACAGGCGACAGGCCGCAGGACTCGACGGTCCTTGTCCAGCAGGCGGACCGTGACCGCGGCATGTGGAAGAACGAGATCGATCTTATCCATGAGGATGTCCAAGACGTTGCGCACGTCCAGCGTCGATGAGATCGCAAGATCGATTTCCCTGAGCGCATGGATCCGTCGCAGCCGATTTTGTGCCTCTTCGAATAGCTCGCGATTGTGCATCGCGACCCCCATCTGATGCGCAATCGTCATGAGATGCTCGGTCTTGTGCTCCGTAAAACCGCGAAGCTTACGGCTGGCGAGATGAATGACGCCGCGGATTTCACCCGAAATCTCCAGCGGAAGAAAAGCGGCGGATAAAAGTCCGGCCGTCAGATGTCTTTTGGTCGTGAGGCGGGGATGGGAAGCGATGTCGGCGATGATCATGGGTTCTCCGCTCGTGAAAACGGCGTGGGTGACGGAATCTTTCGCGACCGGGCGCAGCGACGCGAGAAAATTCTCGGGGAATCCGATACTGGCCTTGTGCGGAAAGGTTTTAGTCTCCTTGTCGAAGATGCGAATCAAGATCGCGTCCGCCTGCGTCGCTTCCTTCAGGCGCTCGAGAACGTCATGGAGCAGTTGGTCCGCGTTGGAGGACCCGAGCGGGGCGAGAGTCGCGTAAAGCGCCGAGAGATCGCGTGTGCGCTCGGTGATCTTCTCTTCCAGTCCGGCGTAAGATTTCTTAAGCGCCTCGGCCATCTCGTTGAAGCGCTGCGCCAGGCCCTCCAGCTCATCGCCGGTGCGAATGTCGAGCTTCTGATCCCATGCGCCCTGAGCGATGAGGCTGGCGCCCTGCTCGAGCTCGCGCACCGGACGCGCGATGCGCTGGCTGAAGACGTAGCTGATGGAGAAGACGCCGACGAGAGTGAAGGCGAGGATGAAGAGCGCGACCTCTTTGACCTGTTTGACCTCCGCCAGGGCCGTCTCGACCGGCTCTTCGACGACGACCGCCCACATCGGCTCCGCGACCGTCGCGTAGTTCGCAATGACGGCGGCCCCGTTGCTTCCTTTTCTGATTCGGCTGACGCCGACACCGGCGTTTCTTTTGTTGAGAAAGTCGGCGATCGTCGATACGCTGGAGTAGTTCAATTTCAACAGCACCTTGGAATAGTCGGGGTGGGCGATGAGATCTCCCGCGCGGTCGACCACGAAGGTATATCCCGCATGGCCGACCTTGATGCTCGCGATCGAGGTCCAAAGATTTTTTAAACTGACTTCCGCGAGCAGCACGCCGCGGATTTCCTTCGGCGTGAACCGGATCGGAACCGCGAGAGTGACCAACGGCTCGGCGGTGACGTCATGGTACACGGGGCCGATATAGGATTCTCCGGAGGCCGGGCGACGAAATTTCTCCTCGGATCCGAGGAAAGCCAAATCGTCCTTCGTGTAAACGCGCAGGCGCGAGAGCCGTAGCGTTTCGCGGCCATGGACATCGGCGATGGCGATTTCGCGGATCTCGGGGTCAAGTTTCATCAGGCGGTAGAGAGACTTTTTCTGCTCTTCGCTCTTCATCTCCCACAGCCGCACGATCTCGCCGACGGCGATCATCTGCTGGACGCGGTGCTGGATGAATTCGCCGATGTCGCCGGCGGCGTGTTCGGCGGTCTCCTTTTGCTGGCGCGCCACGCCGTTCTTTAGGGCCGGCTCGATGGTCAGCCGCCAGACAAAGAAGAACGTCGCCGCGATGATCGCGACGGCGATGACGAGGGTCCTGACCAGGCGCGCCTGCAGGGTTCGAAGAACAAAGAACTTCACATGACCGTCCGTTAAGGCGATTTAGCCGCTTCGATCAGTTCGTCGGCCCGGCTCAAGATATCAGGCCGGAAGCTGATCCCGATGTCTTTGGCCGTGTCGACATTGAGGATCAATTGGACCTGCCGCGGCCGTTCGATCGGCAGTTGTCCGGGCGGGACGCCTTTTAAGACCTTGTCGAGCAGCCCCGCGGACTGTTTGCCGTCGAGATAGTAAGAGGATCCGTAGCTCAACAAAGCGCCGGGGATTTTAATGTGCTCGAGCTGATACACGCCGAAAGGGAGCCGCGCGTTTTTCGCTTGCGCCGCGATGCCCGTCACCGCGCTGACCGAGTAGAGCCCCGGAATGAGAAAGATGGCGTCGGCGTCTTTGGCGGTGATTTTTTTGGCCGACTCGATCGCATGCTCCCTGCTGGTCACGCGAATCGGCTTCAACTTAAGGCCGAGTTGACGCGCGGTTTCCTCCGCCAGCCGAAACGCCGCTTTGGAGCTGTCGGCCTCCAGATCTCCGATGGCGGCGATCGTTTTGACGCGCGGAAGAACCTGCTTCAAAATTTCGAGCCTTTTCTGGACGAGCTCGATGCTGCCGCTGGTCACGCCGGTCACGTGCGAGTCGGGCGTGACATAACCTCGGACCAAGCCGCTTTCGACCGGCCCCGACGCCGAGCCGAAGATGACCGGGGTTTTCGAGGCGTGCGTCGCGTCGGCCACGACTTTAAGAGCGGTGTTGGTCACGGTGTAAATGGCATCGGGTTTTTCGGCGACGAATTTTTTCGTCGACTCGAGCATTCGGGTCTGGTCCCCGCGGGCGTCATCCATCAGGTAAACGATGTCTTTCCCTTCCGCGTAGCCAAGCGCGGTCATTCCTTCTTTGAGTCCGACAACGGAGCTGGCCCATTCCTCGTCGGGAAGAACGATCGCGACGCGATGCTGTTTGGCCGCCACTATCTGTGGCGAAGTCACGAAGAGCGCGGCCGCCGCGGCCAAAATGATTCGTCGACAATGTCGCATGTCGAGTCTCCCGTCCTATTCAACTACGCGGTCCGCGCGCTCTAAGATCTCCGGGCTGAGCTTCAGTTTAATGGCCCTGGCGGTATTGAGGTTCACGACGAAGCGGAGCTTCTCGGGCGTCTCGGCCGGAATCCCCGAGGGCTTTTCTCCGTTCAATACCTTGGCGACGAGCCGGGCGGCTTGATATCCCACCAGATTAAAATCTGGTGCGTACGTGAACAATGCGCCTTGCTCCACCATCGACTCTTCATGAACGACCAGCGGCAGGCCTTCACGCAGGGACTTTTTAATAAGAAGTTTGATATTGACGCCGACCAGCGACGATGGGACGTGGTAAATCGCGTCAAAAGAATCTTTCCGCGCCGCTTGCAGGGCTCTTTCGATATCCGTCTTGCTCGAGACATCCGAACGCACAATGTGCACGCCGATGCGCTTGGCTGTTAGTTCGAGAAATTCATAGGAGGGCTCGGCCACGATGTCCTTGCTCGCGACGAGCGCGAGCACGTTTTTGATTTTGGGGTCGATTTCTTTGAGAATTTCGAGCCGCTTGCCGGCGAGGGGGCCGGCGTAGCTCGATACCCCCGTTAGATTCTTTTTCGGAGTGGCGTAGCTGACGATGAATCCCGACTGTACCGGATCTCCCGTCCAGGCGAAGACGATCGGCAGCGTGCTCGTCGCTTTCATCGCCGCCGCGGTGTGCGGCGTGCTGACGGTAAATAAAACGCTGGGCTGGCCTTCGATAAGCGTTCGCGCCCGATTGATTAAATAGGCGGTGTCCCCCTTGGTGTTCTCCGCCAAGAAAAAAATATTCCGGCTGTTGACGTAGCCGAGCTTCGCCATGCCTTCTTGAAAGCCGCGAAAGACGGGGTCGAAAGGCGGGCCCGGAGCGAAGACTGCAACCCGGGGAGCCGTTGGCCCGGCGTCTAATGCGAATAGAGGTAGAAGGGTTGCTATGGCCATCAACATCGACCGCTGCCATAAACGTAGCAATCCCACCGCCACTAGGATTCCTTTCCGAGCGACTTCCGGCTCCTTGACGCGCTTTATCGCGCAGTGTTTAGCACGGCCTATGCCATGTGTTCGTTCGGGAAGCCGGGGCGAATGTTTTGAGCCTAGCTCCTTCGCGCCTTACAGAACCGGATAGTTTATCGATTTCTGTGGACGGCATAGCGCTGCGCGCTTGCGGTGAGGATTGCACGGGAGATTGCGAACGCGGAGCCCGGGCGATCAAGTTTCTAGAATCTGGGAATTTCCAGGAGATTTCGTCTTGTTTTTAAGACTCAATCCGTCGAATTTATATGCGATGAATGTATCGGGTTTCCCATGCGAAGCGGTCAATATCTGCCCTTGGCACGTCGCTCAAGCTGAAGTATGACTTGCCTGACCGATCGGCCTCTCGCGATGCGTATTTTGCGACCCCGCACTGCTGTGGTTCTTATGGTCCTTTTTTCCGCGTTCCCGGCCTCTCGTGCGTGCGCGGATTGGAAAGTCGATTGGGATAAAAGTCTCCGCGCGGCGAAGCAGGAAGGCTCGCTCGCCGTCTATACTTTCCCGGGCCACGAGCCGCTGTTTCGCGCCTTTCAGAAGAAATTTCCGCAGCTGAAGGTGGTCGAGGTGACGGTGCGCGGATCGGACCGCGTCGCGCGCCTGCTCGCCGAGCGGCGTGCGGGCAAGTACATCGCCGATATTCTCATTGGCGGCGCCGGCTCCGCAGCGGTTGGCCTTTTGAAGGGCGGCGTGCTCGATCCGATCGCGCCGTCGCTCGTCCTCCCCGAGGTGCTCGATACCTCGAAATGGTGGCAGGGCCGGCACATCTACGGCGACGACGAGGGCAGGCGGATCTTTTCGTTCGCGGGATCGCCGCTCCAGTACTTTCATTACAACACGAACCTCGTCAAGCCGCAGGAGTTCAAGTCGCACTGGGACTTTCTCAATCCAAAATGGAAGGGGAAGATCGTCATCGCCGAGCCGCTCTCGGGCGGCACGCAGGAGCCGCTGCAGTTTCTTTATTTCAACCGCGAGATCGGCCCCGAGTTCGTCAAGCGGTTGCTCACTGACATGGAGCCGGTGGTGAGCCGCGACATTCGTCAGATGGTCGACTGGATGGCGCAAGAAAAGGTTGCCATCGCCGCGCTCCAGAACGCCGATCGCCTCGATATCTGGGAGGCGAAGCGTCAGGGCCTTCCAGTAGAGTCTTTCTCGGCCGGCTCATTCAAAGAGGGCGGGCTGGTCGGCTCGGGCGGCGGCAACGTGATGCTCGTCAATCGCGCGCCGCATCCGAGCGCTGCGCGCGTGTTCATCAACTGGCTTTTATCCCGCGAGGGGCAAATCGTCTTCCAGACGCTGGAGGCGGGCAAGAACTCGCTTCGCACCGATATCCCGAAGGACGACGTGCCCGAGCGCGCGCGGATTTTGCCGGGCGTCAAGTACGCGCTGCTCGACGATCCCGCGTACGCCGATTTGGAGACGGTGCGCCGCTTCGTCGCCGAACTGTGGAAGAAAAGAGGTTAAATGAAATCGACGGTCGCCCGCTTTATCGTCGAACTGCTGAAGGATGCCGGCGTAAGCACGATCTTCGGCGTCACCGGCCATTCGGTGTTCGACATCACCGACGCGATGTACGGCGATCCGGAGATCCGCTTCGTCCCGGCACTGCACGAAGGGTCCGCCGCGTATATGGCGGCGGCGTACGCCAAGGCGCGGCGCGCACCCGGGGTCTGCCTTGTCTCCGCGGGAGCGGGAGCGACGAATCTGCTCACAGGCATCGCCTACGCGCACAAGGAATCGATTCCGCTGATCGGCCTCTCCTCGGACGTCTGGGGCGAAGCGGCGGGGAAGGGCGCCTCGTCGTGGCACGAGATCCCGCAGCGCGAGATCTTCGCGCCGGTCGTGAAGATGAGCGGGACATTGACGAGGGAAAATGCCGTCGAGTCGCTTCGCGAGGCATTTCGACTGGCGCTGACGCCGAGGAAAGGGCCAGTCTATATCGGCGTGCCGCGCGATGTTCAGCAAGCGGAGATCGACTTGCCGGCGCGCCCCTGGGCGCCGCCGTTGCCTGATCGGATTGCGCCCGACGGCGCGGCGCTCAGGCGCGCGGCCGAGGAGCTCAACCGCGCGGCCGCGCCGGTCATTATCGCGGGCGGCGGGGTTCACTGGGCGGAAGCGGCGGCGGAGTTGAAAGAATTGGCGGAGATTTTAGGCGCGCCGTTCGCCACCACGCCGTCGCACAAGGGGCTTATCGCCGAAGATCATCCACTCGCGCTCGGCGCGCTCGGCTTCGGCGCGTTTCCGTTCGCGGGCGCCTTCGCGCAGGAAGCGGATTGCGTGCTCGCCATCGGCACGACGTTCAGCGAGGCGCTGACGCTCGGCTACGGGCGTAAGGTCATCCCCGAAAACGCGGCGATTATCCAGATCGATGACGATGCGGGCGAGATCGGGAAAATTTATCCGGTGCGCCACGCGATCGTCGGCGACGCCAAGTTTGCGCTCCGCGGCCTGATCGATTTATTGAAGCGCGCCGAGCGGAAGAAAGATCACGCGCGGCTGCAAAGACTCGCGGGCGAGAAGGACGCGTGGCGCGCGAAGCTCGCGTCGCATGAATATGGGGCAAGCGGACCGATCGATCAATGGCACGTCTATCGCGCGCTGCAGGAGAGCGCGGACGAGAAGACGCTCGTTGTCGGGGCGGGCGGCACGACGGAGTTGATCCGGCGCTTCATCGCGCCGGCGTACGCTTATCATTCCGGCGATTTTCGCGCGATCGGCGCCGGCCTCGCGACTTCGATCGGGCTTGCGTTCGCTTATCCCGGCAGGCCGGTCGCGTGCGTCACCGGCGACGGCTCGTTCATGCTGGAGACCCAGGAGCTGGCGACCGCGGCGCGGGAGAAGCTTCCGATCACGATCATCGTCGTGCGCAACGAGGCGTACGGCAACATGAAGCGCGACCAGATTCGCCATTGGGGCGGCCGCGTCATCGGCACGGATTTGAATTTGCCGGATTTCGCCGCGCTCGGGGCGGCGTACGGCGTCGATACGCGGAAAATCGAGCGGCCGGCGGAGCTGCGCCCGGCTTTCGCGCGCGCGCTCGCGCTAGGCAAGCCGTCTCTGTTGGAAGTCGTCTGCCCGATCGAGGGGATCTAAACGCGTAACAGACGCGAGCCAATCACGTCTTTTGTTTCTTCTCGGCCATATACTTCTTCATCGCGCGGCGTCTTTTTTGCCGCTTGCGCTTGTGGGTATTCTTTCGCGCGTCCTCTTTCATCCTCGGTTCTCCTCGTGCGCCTGAATCCGCGGCGCCTGCGGCTGCATCATACACCCGTTCATATTGCGCTGGGAATCGTCCTGAAGCCGTATCGTCGCGCCGCGTTTAGTATCGTGGCCGGTCCCGATCCCTGTCGCGATCGCGATCTCTGTCGCGGTCACGATCACGATCGTCGGTCCGCCGGGCAGGGTAGTCCCTGCGGATGCGATCGTGATCCAGATGCGGCTCACGGTTCCAGTCCACTCTTACGCGATCGCGGAGAACGTAGCGCGCCGGCGCCCGCGGCCCGTGGTGCCACTCGCCGCCCTCGAACCAGTAGTACGCTCCCGCGCGCGGATAGTAGTACACCTCTTCGTCGGGATAGTAGTAATAAGCGTCGCGGCCGCCATAATTATCGGGTCCCGCGACGACACAGCCGGAGACCAACAGCATCAGTGCGACGAACGCGAGGAAAAGTGTTTCTCGGCGGGGCATGTTTAATTTCCTCCTGTTGTTTGCGCGTCGAAATGAACTCAACATTAACTATCACCAAAGCGAATGTCATGCTATGTCAGCGCGTCTTGTGACGGATTTCGAGGGGAAAGGCGCGGGCCTGGCGCGGGAGAGATTCGCTTTAAGCCACTGATCCGGACAGCTGCGAAGTTTGATCCGGCGAGCGTAAGCCGACGGGAGGGGGATGCTTCGGGCGCGGCGGGTGAAATCGGACCTTCTACGTCGGCATCCCTTCCGGTGCGCAATCACTGTGCCATTGACCGATTGGTCATTGCTGTCGCTCTTTGACCGCAGCGGACGCCAATCGGCTGCATCCTGCCGATGAAGGAGTTCCTGCAGGTAGGAAAAGGAAATCCGACAACTCGTTTTTTTGAGAATCCCGCGCGGTGGAATCCCTATCTCTTCGCATGCACGCGGCGCTTCAGTTTTCGCACGGGAAGCGAACGGTGAACGTCGAGCCTTCGCCGACCGCGCTTTCGACCTCGATCGCGCCGCCGAGAAGGTCGGTGAAGCGCTTCACGATATACAGACCGAGGCCGATACCGCTGTAGAGCCGCGACTCCGAGGCTGTCGACCTGGTAGAATTTTTCATAGATCAGCGACCGGGATTCCGGCGGAATGCCGATGCCGGTGTCCGAGACCTTGAATTCGATCGCCGCACCGTCGCCTGCGACGGCGGCCGAAATCTCGATGCGGCAGTGCTCGGTGAAATCATTGAATCTGAGAATATGGTCCGCTCGCGCTACTTGGAACCCTGGTCGAAGTAAAGTATTAACTCCCTAAACGGCTGCCGAAGCGCTCCCAAGTTTCGGCGGCGAACAGGAGCGCCGTTTGCTGAATCTCTTGCAGGGCCGCCGCGCCTTCGGCGGACCGGGTATGGAACCGGCCTGGACGCACAGCAGTAAGGAAGGCGTCGGCACCGCCTATCACACCGCGAGCCGGGTCTGGTTCACGGCCTCGCATGGCATCCTGAACGAGATTTACTACCCGCGCGTCGACATGCCGCAGACGCGCGACTTGCAATACCTTGTCACCGATGGCGAGTCATTCTTTCACGAGCAGAAGCGCGATCTCGTCTATGAGGGCGACTACATCGACCAGCATGCGCCCGGCTTTCGCCTGACCTCGCGTGATCCGCTCGGACGCTACGCCATCGTCCAAGAGGTCATCGCCGACCCGCATCTCTCCTGCGTCCTCGTGCACACGCGTCTCGAAGGCGAAGCGGAGTTTCTCAAGAAGCTCCATCTCTATGTCCTCCTCGCGCCGCACCTCGAAGGCCGCGGCTGGGGCAACAACGCCGCGCGCGCGGAGGTGGGCGGCCGGACGGTTCTCGTCGCTTTTCGAAACTGGGTCTACCTCGCGCTGGGCGCGACCGCGCCGTTCAAGCGCACCTCGTGCGGCTATGTGGGCGCGAGCGACGGCTGGACCGATCTCCACGACAACTTCCGTATGCACTGGGAGTTCGACTATGCCGACGACGGCAACGTGGCCCTGACGGCGGAGATCGATCTCTCCGCGTCGCGCGAATTCACACTCGGCGTTGGTTTCGGCCCGGGCTTTCAAGCGGCGACGACGACTCTGCTCCAGGGGCTCGGCGTCCATTTCGACGAGCAGCGCCGCCGCTTCGAGGATCAATGGAAGCGGGTGCGCTGCCATACGCACCCGTTGGAGCGCGTTGCCGGCGACGGCGGGCGGCTCTATTGCATCAGCCACACGCTGCTGCACGCGCACGAGGACAAGAGCTTCCCCGGCGCGCTCATCGCCTCGCTCAGCATTCCGTGGGGCGAAGAGCGGAGCGACGACGACGGCCTCGGCGGCTATCATCTCGTGTGGACGCGCGATCTCTGCCAAAGCGCGTCGGCGCTGCTCTCGACCGGCGACACCGAGACGCCGCTCCGCGCGCTCATTTATCTCGCCGCGGCGCAGCGGCCCGACGGCGGCTTCAACCAGAATTTCTGGATCGACGGCCGGCCGCACTGGACGGGCATCCAGCTCGACGAGGTGGCGTTCCCGCTCATCCTCGCCTGGCGTCTGAAGGAATTGGGCGCCCTGCAGGAGTTCGATCCTTATCCGATGGTGATGAAGGCGGCGCGTTTTCTTGTCGACAACGGGCCAGCCACGCCGCAGGAGCGCTGGGAAGAGAACAGCGGCTATTCGCCGTCGACGCTGGCGGCGCACATCGCCGGGCTCCTCTGTGCGGCGGACTTCGCGCGCGGCCGCGGCGACGAGGCGGGCGCGCGCTTCATCGAGGAATACGCCGATTTTCTCGAGGCGCGCATCGAGCGCTGGACGGTGACGACCGAGGGCACGCTCGTGCCCGGAATCGCGCGCCATTATATCCGCATCAACCCTGTCGATCCGCAAAATCCCCAACCGATCGAAGACCCGAATCTCGGCGTCGTCCAGATCAGGAATCGCCTGCCGGGCGCGCCCTATGAGTTCCCGGCGAAAGACGTGGTCGACGCGGGTTTTCTTGAGCTCGTGCGGTACGGCGTACGCAAACCGCGGGACCCGCTGATCGAGGATTCACTCAAAGTAATCGACGCGGTCTTGAAGGTCGACACGCCGGTCGGCCCGTGCTGGCACCGCTATAACCACGACGGCTATGGGCAGCGCGACGACGGCCGCGGCTTTAAAGTCTGGGGCCGCGGCAGGGCCTGGCCGCTCCTCACCGGCGAGCGCGCGCACTACGAACTCGCCGCGGGGCGGCCGATCGCCGGCCTCATCCGCGCGATCGAGGGTTTTGCCACCAAAGGCGGCATGCTGCCGGAGCAGATCTGGGACGCGCCGGACATCCCGGCGTTGGAGCTTTACTTCGGCAAGGCAACCGGCGCGGCGATGCCGCTCGTTTGGGCGCATTCGGAATATATGAAGCTCTTACGCTCGGCATGGGATGAGGCGATCTTCGACCGCATCGGCGTCGTCGAGCGGCGCTATTCGAGCTCGAACGGCCGCGAAGCTCCGGAGATTTGGAAGTTCAACCGGCGGGTAACGCGCGCCTCCGCAGGCGCAACGCTCCGGGTCATCGCCGGCGCGCCGTTTCGGCTGCGCTGGACGACGGATGACTGGCGGCATATTTCCGATGAGGGTGCGAGCGCCGCAGCCGGAATGTATTACGACGACATCAAACTCCCGAAAACCCAGCGCGCACCGCTGCGCTTCACCTTTTATTGGTTAAAGGAAGATCGGTGGGAGGGCAGGGATTTCGAGGTGGCGGTAGGGACATAGTCCGGAAACAAACTCAAAGCGGTATTGAGCGGCGGTTTAGGCACAGCGCGCAATACCGACGATTAAGTAAATAGAAACGACTTCTTCTAATTTCCAAGCCGATAAATCTTCTCCGCGTTGCCGTGCGCGATCGCCTCGGGCAAATCGGCGGGCATCTGCGCGAGCGCCAGGCGGTAGTTTCCCAGCGTCTCCTCGACCGGGCCGCGCTCCGCTCGGCCAGCCGGCGGGTGGAAAAAATCGGTGCCGACGACGAAACGGCCGGAAAATTCCTTGAGCAGCGCGAGCCACGCCGGCTTGAAGCGCTTGTCGGAGTCGAGAGCGGCGACCGGCGGCGGCCCGCCGGCGCTCAGCCTCAAGCTCATAAAAAGATTCGGGTGGCGCGCGAGCAGTTCGCGCTGCAACTCGACGGTGCGCGTGCCGAGCGGATCGGTGCCGGCGTGCGCCCAGACGATGCGCGCCGCGGGGTTGTGCGCGAGCAGCCGCTCGAAGGCGGCGAGGTTCGCCTTCAGCGTGGAAGGATTACCCCGATTGAAAATCGGGCGGCCCGGCAGACTCATGTCGTTGGGCACGAGGTCGAGGTGAATGTCGATCGGCAGGTTTTTCTCCGCCGCGGTGTCCGCGAGCAGCAGCATGAGCGGATGGTCCGGGTCGGTGCGCTCGTAGGGATGCTGCGGCCCCATCATCGCAAGCGACATGTGGTGGAGCGCGATCTCGCCGAAGACGACCGCGCCCGCTGCCGCTATCGCCTCGGCGCGCGCGCGAAAGGCGGTTTTCATTTCCTCCGTGACGCTGTCGGGCGCGGTCGACTGAATCATGCCATTGAGACTCCCGCCGCCGCCGCCGGTGAGGATGCGTCCGACGTACGCTTCCTTGGCGAAGCGGTACGACTCGATCTCGTAGGGCGAGCGGCCGGGCTCCATCGGCGGCGGCATGACGATGATACGGCGTATGCCGGCGCGGTCCATGCGGCCGATTGCCCCGTCCAGCGATCCGCGGAAATCAGGGCCGCCGCGCGACGCGCGGACGTCGTTCGAGATGTGCGCATGCGTATCGATAATCGGCGGAGGCTCGGCGAGCGACGGCGCGACGATAAATAGAAGCGCGAGCACGGCGGCAACCCGCATACGTTGTTTCCCGTTCAATTTTCCCACAGCGTCCCTAATCTCTTCAGCGCGTTTTCTTTTTCGGTTCGCTCGATGCGCGCGCGCTCTAGCGACTTGCGCAGGATCTCGATCGACTGGTCGTAGACCTTGCGGTTGACGGGGTAAGGATGGCCGTCCTTGCCGCCGTGGGCGAAGCTGAACTTGGCCGGATCCTTCCACGAGGCCGCGGTGCCGTAGGTGACTTCCGAGATGAGCGCCAACGCGCGCAGAGTCTTGGCGCCGACGCCGGGCATGCCGAGCAGCGCCTCGAAATTCTCCGCCTGCGCCTCGTACGTTTTCAGTAAAACTTTTTCAATCGATTCGGGGCGAAGGTCGGAGACGGCGACCTCGTGGCGCTTGGGCAGGCTCAACGTTTTCATGAGATTCAGCTCGCGCACGATCTTTTCCGGCGTCTCGTGCGAGAGCTCGGTCATGACGTTCTGTGTCGGGACGCTCTCGGCCGCGACGAGATTCAGGACGCTTTCCTTCTTGACGCTGGAGCAGATCGCCGCGTGCGGCTCGATGGTGAGCTCCTGCACGGCTTCGGAGTGCCAGTGGTACCGGCGCGCGTAGCGCTCGCTCATGCCCTGCTGCACGACCGCCCAGGCGCCGTCGAGCGTGAAGAAAAAATTGTGATGATAGAGCTGAAAGCCGTCCTGGACGGCGTTGTTGTCGATCTTCGCCGTGAGGCGGCTCAAGTGGACGAGCTCGTCAGGATCGCGCGCGAGCTTATAGCGCTCGCCGGCGGCGATGATCTCGCCCGGCGTCTTGCGCGATCTGGCGCCCTTGCCGCCGGCGATGACGAGACCGAGCTCGCGCTCCATGCCGCGCAGACCCTCTTTGAGCGCACCGCAGACCGTCGTGGTCACGCCGGAGGAATGCCAGTCGAAGCCTAAAACGCAGCCGAGGGATTGAAACCAGTAGGGGTCGGAAATGCGGACGAGCAGCTCGCGCGGTCCCTGGTCTTCGACGATCAGCCGGACGATCTCGCGCCCGAGGCGGACCATGCGCTGGAACAGCCAGGCCGGCGCTTTGCCGCCGTGAAGCGGCAGGTTCGCGATCCCGGTCTGACGCATGATAAGGATTATATCAGTCTTCGGTGTCGCCGAAGTAGTCTCTTAAGATTCTCTCCTTCACGTATTCGAGCGCGCCGATATCCTGGATGATGTCGCCGCCGCTGTCGTAGAAGATAATGTCGCCGTCGCGCGTGCGGCCTACCGCGACGACCCAATCGAGCTCGTGCCGGTCCTCCAACAGGTAGTTGATGGCTTGGTCGGCGCCCTTGCTGCCGATGATGGTGACTTTGGGAGCAGGGTTTTTCTTCGCCTGTGACATTCGGGGCCTCCTGTGCCGCCTGAACTATATCAGAGCCCGCGCGGAGATTACAATCGAGAACTCAGCGAGGCCTTAGGCCAGTAGAATCAGCAACTTAAAGCCCTCCCGTCAGGTCTGCGCCGACTCGACCAGCGTCTCGACATGGAACGTGTGCGGGAAGAGATCGAAAGGCCGGACGCGCTTTACCGCATATCCCTTTCGCGCGAGCGCGGCAAGGTCGCGCGCGAGCGTCGCGGGATTGCACGATACGTAAAATATTTTCTCGGCGTCGAGCGCCGGGACATCCTCTTCCAGGCCCTTTGCGCCGGACCGCGGCGGATCGAGAACGATTTTCGTGAACTTCTCGCCCGCTTCGCGGAGCCGCCGCGCGGCCCTGGGAACGTGCGACTGGACCCAGCGGATATTTTTAAGGCCGTTCTCAATACCGTTCCGCTTGCCGTTCTCGACCGCGCGCGCATCGCCTTCGACGGCGACCACGGCCCCGGCGCGGCGCGCGAGCGGCAGCGTGAAGTTCCCGGCGCCGGAATAAAATTCGAGCACGCGATCGGACGGCGCGAACGCGCCCCATTCGACGAGCTCGCCGACGAGTTTGCGGTTGGCTCTGCGGTTCACCTGCGTGAAGACCTCGGCGTCCACTTCCATCTTAACTCCGTCCTCGGGCGCGACGCTGATCGTCCCGCAGCCCCACGCCCGGCGGCGGTCTTTGCCGAACAGCACGAGGCCGGCGACGCCGGGATGTTCTTCGAGAAAGCGCCTGCCGACTGCGTCGTCGCCGGACGCGACTTCTCCGTCGACCTTGCCCGCGAGCACGACGTTTTCGCCGTCGTCGCTCTCGACGATCTCCACTTCGACGAGACGGGATTCGAGCCGCGCGGCCCATTCGCGCGCGGCCTCGATGCGGCGGTCGGCGCCTTCGGTCGCGATCAGGCACGCGGCGATCTCGATCAGCTCGTGGCTGAACAAACGATGGAAGCCGAGCTTTCTGCCGGCGCCGGCGTGGAGCCGGATGCGCCGACGATAGCGATATTCATCCGGCGATGGGACAATCGGCAGCAGCTCGTAATCGTCGATTTTGCCGATGCGCTTGAGCGCGTCGGCGACGCTCTTTTCTTTCGCTTGGAGCTGCGCGTCGTAGCTAATCATCTGCCAGGGGCAGCCGCCACATGAGCCGACGTAGGGGCAGGGCGGTTCCCGGCGCGCGGGCGACGGTGCGACGATTTCCGCCAGGGCGCCGACGGCGTAGTTGCCCTTGTCCTCGATGATCGCCGCATCGATCTCGTCGCCGGGAGCGGTGAGCGGCACCATGACGACGCGGCCGGCATGCCGCCCGATGCCGTACGGCCCGTAAGCGAGCGCGTCGATCTTGAGCCTTAGCGTATCCGTGGCGTTGCTCATAAAGCGCGTGTTATAAAGCGAGATGGAATCCTATCGGAAATCGACCGAAACATGAACCCGCCCGACGCGCGCCTTCTTCAAGGCATCGAAGAGTTCAATCGCGGCCTTTTTTTCGAATGTCACGAGACGCTCGAAGCGGTCTGGCTCGAAGAGCACGGCGAGGACCGGTTATTTTACCAGGGGATCATTCAAATCGCCGCCGGCTACTATAAGCTCGAACAGGGCGTCCCGATCGGCGCGATCAAGCTCTGGCGAACCGGTTTGGAGAAGCTCGAGCCTTACGGAGCGGCGCATCTCGGTGTCGATCTCGCTTCGCTCGTCGAGCCCACGAAAAAAAATCTCGCCCGGGCCGAGGCGGCGGAGCGGCAAGGCGCCGCCGCGGACGATCTGCGCCCGCCGCGGATCGCCCTCGTCGGAACCGGCGCCGCATGATCCGGCTCATCGATGTGCAGAAGAGCTACACGCAGGGCAAGAGCGAAGTCATCGCGCTCGCCGGCGTCTCACTCGCGATCGAGCGCGGCGAATTCGCCGCCGTCATGGGGCCGTCCGGCTCGGGAAAAAGCACGCTGCTCCATCTGATCGGCGGTCTCGACCGGCCGAGCGCGGGCGATGTCGTGGTCGACGGCAGGATAATCTCCCAGATGGACGACGACGCGGTGACGCTGTTTCGCCGCAATAAGATCGGCTTCATCTTTCAGTTTTTCAATCTGCTCCCTACGCTTACCGGTATCGAGAACGTCGCGCTGCCGCTCGTCCTCGACGGACGAAGCGATCGGGACGCGAGCGCGCGCGCTGAGACGCTGCTCGCGCGCGTCGGCCTCGAGGGACGGCGCGATCATCTGCCCGAGCAGCTCTCGGGCGGCGAGATCCAGCGGCTGGCGATCGCGCGGGCGCTGGTGTTCGATCCGCCGATCCTGCTCGCCGACGAGCCGACCGGCAACCTGGATTCCAAGACCGGCGCCGCGGTACTGGAGACGATCCGAGCGATCAACCGCGAGGCGGGCTCGACCGTCGTCATGGTCACGCACGACCGCGACGCCGCGGCGCGGAGCGACCGCGTGATCCATTTGCGCGACGGCCGGGTCGAAGAGGGCGACAGCTGATGCTGGGGCTCTTGCGCCTGGTGAGCTGGCGCCATGTGATGCGCCATCGTCTGCGGACGCTGCTCACGTTTCTCGGCGTCGTCCTCGGTGTCGCCGTCATCGTCGCGATCGCTCTCGTCAACCGCACGTTGACAGGCTCGTTTCAGCGCACGATCGATTTGATCGCCGGCAGGGCGGTGCTCCAGGTCGAGAACGGGGAGAGCGGCTTCACTGAAGCGCTTTTTCCGGCGATTCGCGACACGCCCGGCGTCGCCGACGCGGCGCCCGCGGTGGAAGGCTTCCTTCCGCTCGTCGGCGCCAAAGGGGAGAAGCTCTATGTCTACGGCGTCGATTTTCTCGCCGACTCGGCGATCCGCGACCACGAGTTCGCCGGCGGCCCGGTCACGCTCGAAGCGGCGCTCGACTTTATCGCCCGGCCGGATTCGATCGCGCTGACCGAGACCTTTTCGCGCCGCTTGAGCCTGCCGCTCGGCGCGCGGCTCCGCCTCGCGACGAGCCGCGGCGTGCGCGATTACACGGTGCGCGCGCTGCTGAAAGAGCAGGGCGCGGCGAAGGTTTTCGGCGGCAGCTTCGCGCTGATGGATTTGCCGGCGGCGCAGATCGCGCTCGGGAAGGATGGCAAGCTCGATATCGTCGATCTCACGATCGACCCCGGCGAAACCGTCGAGACGGTGCGCGCGCGCCTCCAGGCGCGCGTGGGCGGGGCGGCGCAGGCGGTCCGCCCGCGCGAGCGCGGCGAGCAGGTCGAGTCGCTGATGACGTCGTTTCGCGTCGGCCTCTTTTTCGTCAGCCTGGTCGCGCTCTTCGTCGGCTTCTTTCTCATCTTCAACACGGTGTCGGTCTCCGTGATCCAGCGCAAACGCGAGATCGGCACGCTCCGCTGCCTCGGCATCCTCCGGCGGCAGATACTATACCTATTCGTGCTCGAGGCGCTGGCGCTCGCCGTCACCGGCTCGATCGCCGGCATCGTCGCCGGATTCGTGCTCGCCCAGGCGGCGCTCTACTCCGTCGGCCAGACTGTCAACAGCTTATTTTTTCAATTCGACGCGACGTACCGCGGCGCGGGCTTCGCTGAGATCGCCGTCGGCCTCGCCGGCGGCGTCGGCATTTCGCTAGCGGCGGCGTTTTACCCCGCGTGGCAGGCGGCGAGCGTCGCGCCGCTCGAAAGCTCGCGCCAGGCGGTCTGGCGGCCGCGCGCATCGGGCGTCTCGCGCGCGACGCTGATCGGGATCCTCCTGCTGCTGCTCGCGCCGGCGCTCGCCCTCGTGAGGCCGGCGGATTTCACCGGCGTGGGAAGGTTCACCCTCGGCGTCGTCGCCATGATGCTGTTCCTGCTCGGGCTCTCTTTTCTCGCGCCGCTCATCGTCTCCGCGTGGGCGGGACTATTCTGGCGCGCGCTCGGCCGCCTGCCGCGGCGCGCGGGTTTTTTGCGCAATGAGGCGCGGCTCGCCTGCGACAGCCTTCGGCGCGCTCCCGGCCGCTCGGGCATGACGGTCGCCACGCTGATGATCAGCCTGGCGGCGATCTTCACCGTCGCCGCGTTCGTCGCCAGCGTGCGAGAGTCGCTGCTCCATTGGGTCGACCGCATGGTCACCGCCGACCTCGTCGTCCATGCGGGCGCGAAGACCGCCGGGCCGCTAAATGTCCCGCTGCGGGAAGAGTTCGGCGCGAAATTGGAAAGTATCCCCGGCGTCGCCGTCGTCGATTATTACCGACTGATCCGCTCCAACTACCAGGGGCGGCCGATCATGATCGAATCTTTTTCCGCCGAGCGCTCCGCGCGCGTGCGCACGCTGCCGATGATCTCGGGCGACGGCCGCACTGCCCTGGAAGATCTCGCCGCGCAAAAAGGCGCGCTCGTGAGCGAGAGCTTCGAGCGGAAGTTCGGCAAGCATAAGGGCGACTCGATCCGACTCCCGACCCCCTCAGGGTTCGTCGACGTCGGGATCATCGGCGTCTATGTCGATTACTCCTCCGATTCGGGCAGCGTGCTGATCGAGCGGAGCCTTTACAAACGCTTCTGGCGCGACGATCTCGTCGATGCCTTCGACCTCTGGCTCGCGCAAGACGCGGACCCCGAGCGCGTCACCGCCGCCATCAATCAGCGCTACGCGGATGAATATCAGCTTTTCGTCAGCACGCACCGCGAGCTCAAGGCGAATGTCGTGAGACTCATGGAGCAGTCGTTCAGCGTCAACTACGCGGTCGAGATCGTCGCCGTCGTGGTCGCGATCTTCAGCGTCGTCAACACGCTGCTCGCGTCCGTGCTCGACCGCACGCGGGAGATCGGAGTGCTCCGCGCGATCGGCGCGACGCGCAAGCAGCTGCGGGGCACGGTCATGGCGGAGGCGGGCTGGATCGGCATTCTAGGGGGAACTCTCGGGCTCATCGCCGGAGCGATCATCTCCTACCATCATGTGGTCTACAACACGCGCTTTCTCACCGGCTGGAGCTTTCAATATTATTACCCCACCGATGTCGCCGTGCTCTCGCTAGCGGCGTCGTTCGCCCTCTGCCTTGTCGCGGGATATGTGCCGGCGAAGCGCGCGGCGACTATTCCTATCGTCGCCGCGATCGGCTACGAGTGACCCGCTGCGCACGTTGCAAAATTGTGCAACTCGTCGGCTGGTAGACGCATTTTGGCCAGACGCCGCATGCCTGAAAAGACCAATCGCGCTGAATTGCGTCTAAAAGTATTATTCCGCTCTGGTACGAATGTTGCACCGGACTTTATTGCCGGCCTGCGATGGCCAGCTACTAGCACGCCGGCAGAGGGAGACGGAGATCGAAGCCGAACTCAATTACCTGGTCTCGCTAGTTGCGGTGTTGGCCGTTGTCCTCGGGCTCGCGTGTCATGGCGACGGGCTGCGGCGAGCGCGGCGCCGGCGGGGATAATCGCCGGTAAAAGCCCCCGAAGCTTCTCCTCCCGGCGAAGTGCCCAAGCGCACCCGATCGTTTTATCTCAGCTCAATTAATCCTGTTTGCCCAGTGTTTCGGCGGCGAAGATGGCGAGCGAGCAGCCGACCGGAAAAAGCAATTCGTTGACCCCTTGCGTGACCAAGGCATGCGGCGGAGGGGTCGCGGCGGCGTAATGCGCAAGCAGCGCGATGAGCGCGGCGCCGAACACAGCCCCGACGACGAAGCCGACGCCGATATGCGCCGCAATGCCGGCGCGCTGCTTGCCGATCCAGGTGAGCAAGATGCCCAGCGCGGCGTATTCGAGCCCCTTCAAAGTACCGAGGACAAACGGCGAAGCGGCCGAGGCCGCGACGGCGAGCCCGAGCGCGTAGCTGACGCTTTTCTGAACGGTGCGAGCGACGGTGAAAGCGACGGGCGCGGCGAGCAGTCCCGCCATTCCCGTCGCGGCCGGCTGATTTTTCGACGCCGCCTTGCCGAAGGCGAGACCTACGCAGACGATCACCGACCAGGACATTTTCCCGACGAGATCGGCGACGAGCGCGTTCACGCCGGGCATCGAGTTGAAAAACGAGTGAATGGCGATGAGGATGACTTCGACCGCGATGCCGAGGAGAACCGCGAGCCAGGCGACGTTGAGAATCGTCCCGCGCACGTTGGTATTGTGATCGCGGACCGTCGGATTGACGGCGGCGGTGGCGGTGGCGGTTTCCATGGGCACCTCCCGTGGGTCGATTGGACGCTACGTAGCGAATCGCACGATTTGTGTCAACTTGATTTATGGCCTCAGCTCGTCAGCCGCCGGTCGATGTCGCGGCGCGCCCACGCGAGCAGCAGCGCCGATACGATGAATATATAAGCCAGATCCCACAAAACGACCGCTGACATCTCGCCGCGGAAGGCGGCGCGCGCCAGGCGCACGGGATGCAGCAGCGGCAGAACTTCACCGAGCCACAGCCATTCCGGCGGCAGCCGCTCCTTGAGCGGGAAAAAAACATCGGAGAAGAGAAAGAGCGGTGTCAAGAACAGCGTATAATAGAAGCTGAAGAGATCGATATTGGGAATCTTCAGCGAGAAGACGAGCCCGATCGCCGCGAAAAGCAAGCCGGTGATCGGCATCAGCGGCAAGATCCATAATCCCTGCGGAAGCGGCGCGAGCCCCGCCGCGGCGACGACGGCGAAAAAGCAGCCGCCGTAGATCAAGGCGCGGGTGAGCGCCCACAGGACCTCGCCGCCGAGCACGTCGTCGGGCTCGATCGGCGTCGTCAGCATCGCGTCGTAGGCCTTCTCGAAGTTGAGGCGAACGTAAATATTATAAGTCACCTCGTAGCTTGCGCCGTTCATCGCCGCGACGCAGACGAGCCCCGGCGCGAGAAAGGCGAGATAGCTGCCCCCGCCCATTTGATTGATATACGCGCCGACGCCGAGGCCGATCGAAAGCAGATAGAACACCGGCTCGAAGAAATTCGGCAGGATGTTCCATTTCCAGGTGCGGCGATACATCGCCGCGTCGCGGCGCCACACCGCGAGGGCGTGCGGGAGCGAGAGGCTCATGGCGCAGCCTCCAATGTTGTGCCGGTGAGCGCGAGAAAAACATCTTCGAGATTGGTCGGGCGGACGACCAGCGGCCGGCGTTGGTCGGCGGCGCGGACGCGCTCGACGAGGGTGGCCGCGTCATCCAAGTAAAACGTCACCCGCTTCCCGACGCGGAGCCGCCGGGCTGCGCTCCTAGCTCCATCGGCGAGCGCCGCTTCTTCTTGCGCCGTGCAATCGAGCTCGACCGCCTCGGGCGCGAGGTGCGCGGCGATCAGAGCGGCCGGTGCCCCCTCGTCGACGACTCGCCCGTCGGAGACGATCGCGACATGATCGCAGAGGCGCTGCGCCTCGTCCATGTAATGGGTCGTGAGCAGCACGGTCGCGCCCTGCGCGCGGAGCTCGCGGATGCGCGACCAGAGCGCGAGGCGGACGGCGGGATCGAGCCCGGTCGTGGGCTCGTCCATGATCAGGAGCTCCGGAGCGTTCATGAGCGAGAGCGCGATCGCGAGGCGGCGCTGGAAGCCGCCGGACAGCTGCTTGACGGGCATGTTCGCGTGCGAACCGAGCTCGAGAAATTCGATCACCTCGGCGATGCGCCTCGAGAGCTCCGGCTCACGCAGCAGATGATAGCGGCCGAAGACGCGGAGGTTCTCCACCGGCGTCAGCGCCTCGATGAAAACGTTCTGCTGCAGCGTGACGCCGAGGCGGGCGCGGACCGCGCGGAGATTTTCTTTAAGATCGAGGCCGAACACCTCGATCGCGCCCGCCGTCGGACGGGTGACGCCGTAGACCATTCTGAGCGTCGTCGTTTTCCCCGCCCCGTTCGGGCCCAACAAGCCGAAGCAGACGCCCGGCGGCACGGATAGATCGAGCGCGTTCACGGCGAGCCGGCTGCCGAACTTCTTCGATACCGAACGAAGCCGGACGATCATGACGAGGCGTGAACCCTTTGGGATCGCAGCGAGGGATTGACGACAAGCGCATAGAGCACGCCGGTAACCAGAAGCAGTCCGACCAATCCCCACAAGAGATGAATATAACTATGCGTGCTGTCGTAAATGGCGCCGGCGATGACCGGGCCGATCACGGCGCCCCAGGTCTGGACGAAGCTCATCGTGCCGCGTATTTTCGCGAAATGTTTTCGGCCGAAGAATTCCCCGACCGCGGACCAGTTGACGGGGAACGTCGACTCCACGACCGTGAATAGCGGCAGAAAGATCCAGATCTTCCACTCGCTGTCGGCGTAAATGAGGAACAAAAGCCCGATCGCCGAGATTCCCATGCAGATCGCCATGAGGCGCGCCTTGTCGAAGCGATCGGCGATCCAGCCGACCAGGACATGCGAGATGAGCCCCAGGAATGCCTGAGCCCCGAGGAAAAACGCCGCTCTCTGAGCGCTCATTCCTTTCCACACCATGATGGGAACGTAGTGGACGTTGACGGCGCTTAGCGCGACGATGCGAAGCGCCGTCGCCAACGTCAGGAGCCAGAACGCGCTCGTGCGCATGGCGGCCGCAAGCGTCGTATACTTCTCTTCGACCTCGATTTTACCGCGCGTATTGGCCGTCTCGGAAGAGACGTCGGCTTGGCCGTCGGGGCGAAGCCCCATGCTTTCCGGCGAGCGGCGCACGAACAGCGCGAGCGGCAGCCCGATGAGCAAAAACGCGATGCCGTTGGCGAAGGCCGCGCGGCGCCAGCCCCAGGCCTGAATCGCCTGCGAGAGCAGCGGCGTCAGGAGAAATCCGCCGAGGCCGATCGATCCGCTGATAATCGCCATGGCGATCGTGCGCCGGCGGATGAACCAGGTATTGGCGATGACCATCGGCGCGTCCATGAAGCCCGCGTGGAAGGAGAGCGAGACGACGCCCATGTAGACGATGAGCAGCATCGCGTACGTGTGCACGCCCGAGAGCACCATGTGGCCGATGCCGGTCATGATGAGCGCGGTGATCATGAGCGGGCGCGGCCCGTAGCGATCGATGAAGTATCCGGCGATCGGAGCTTCGAAGGCGCCCTGCGCGCGCGCGAGCGAAAACACCAGCGACGTCGCCGCGCGGTTGAGCCCAAGGTCCTGGCTCAGCGGCAGAAAAAAGACAGAAAAGCCATAGTAGTAAAGACCGCCGCCTAGGACTCGGAGCGCGGAGCCGACGGCGATCATGCGCCAGCCGTAGAACAGGCGGGAGATTCTCGTGAGCATGGCGGCGATGAAATTCAGAGCGTAACCGACGCCATGAAATTCTGCAAATCGGCGCGCGATGTGCTACGCTCAATCGCGGAGGCAGCGAATGAAGCATGTCGCGACACTGATACCGGGCGACGGGATCGGGCCCGAAGTGACCCCTCCGGCGCAGCAGGTCATCGGCGCCGCCGGCGTGGAGATCGAAGGGCAGAGTTTCATCGCCGGAGCGGAGGGGTTCGAGCGCGAGGGCAAGACGGTCTGCGCGGCACGGCAACCACGATAGAGTTCACGCGCGCCGTTGTCGAGGAAGTGGAGAGGCTTAATTAAAGGAGGTGGGGTATGTTCAAGGAATTTAAAGATTTCGCGATGCGCGGCAACGTCGTCGACATGGCGGTCGGAGTCGTCGTCGGCGCGGCGTTCGCGACAATCGCCAAGAGTCTCGTCGAAGATATTATTATGCCGCCGATCGGGCTGATGCTCGGCGGCGTCGACTTCGCGAATCTATTTCTGGTCCTCAAGCCCGGCGCCAATCCCGGCCCGTATCTTAAGCTCGCCGACGCCAAGGCGGCGGGCGCGGTCACGATCAACTATGGGATTTTCATCAACTCGGTCGTGAGCTTTCTGATCGTCGCATTCGCGGTTTTTCTGGTGATCCGCGGCATCAATCGCCTGCAGCGGCCGGCGGCGGCGCCGGCGACAACGAAAGAATGCGTCTACTGCGCGTCGATGATACCGATCAAGGCGATCCGGTGTCCGCACTGCACCTCGGAGCTCGCGCGCTAGCGGCAAAGACCCGTATTGACAATCCGACCTCGGCCGCTAGCTTATTAGAGGAGGACTTCGCCATGATCACCCGCATGATCATCGTCACCGTGCCGAAAGACAAAGTCGCCGAGGCGGAGCGGATGTGGAAGCAGGAATGCGCGCCGCTCATGATCAAGTCGCCGGGCTGCAAGAGCGAGGAGTTCCTGCGCAGCCGCGAGAACCCCGGCGAGATGATCTCCGTCAGCGCCTGGGAGAGTCAGGCGGCGATCGATAAGTACCGCGAGAGCGAGGCGCATAAAAAAATCCAGCAGCACACCCGCGGACTCATGGGTGTGGCGAAGGTCACGGTGAAGAGTTACGAGGTTGTGGGGTAGTTCACGCGCGGCAGACGATCCACTCGCGCGGAAATTTGTTCAGGCTCTCACAGCGGTCTTTCCGGACCACAAGCGTCTCGCCGAATTGCAGCCCCATCTTTTCGTCCTTCGTGATCACGTTGGGCTGGATCACGATGACCATATTTTCCCGGAAAGCGAGATCGCCGTCCTCGTGGCGCGCCGTCGTGCGCGTCTGGAAGATCGGCGGATACTGATTCGCGCCGTGAATCAGATCGTCGTAGATCGTATAGCCGCGCCGGTGCACGATCTCGGCGGCCTCCTCGGCTTCGCGCACGCGGGTGCCGTCTTTGATCGCCGCCGCCAGCACCTGGAAGGTCTCAACCGCCGCGTCGTGGAGCTTCTTCCACTCCGGCGTCGGACCCTCGCCGACCGAGTAGGTCCGGTGGATCTGACCGCTGTAGCCCCAATACGCGCCGCTGATCTCGGTGATGATGCAGTCGCCGCGCTCGAGCTTGCGGCTCGAATGGTACTGCGAAGGAACGGGGAAGTGCGGATCGCGCATCGGCATGCTGGTCATGAAATGAATTCCGGCGTAGCCGCCCGCTTTTAAATAAACCGGCTCGATGAGCGCCGGCAATTCATCCTCGCGCATGCCGGCCTGGATGCCGTCCGCGAGAGCGCGCATCGAATCGTCGGTCAGCTTCGACGCGAGGCGGATGCGCTCGATCTCTTCCGGACTCTTGATCGTACGCAGCATCCTGAATTTACCGCCCATCTCGACGAAGCGAGCGGCGGAGAGCCGATCGCGCATTTTTTGATACTGCGTGTGCGGGATCGAGCCCACGAGGCCGATTTTCTTTTCAGAAAGGCCGCGCTCCTGCAGCAAAGCAACGATGCCGTTGCCCGTGTTCGCTCCCGCCCAGCGCACGTCCTTCACCACCGATAAAACCCGCGCCATCGGCACGTGGTTGTAAAGCTGCATGAGCAGCACGGGGTCGCGGCCGGGCTGGAAAAGCACATAAGCCTCGCGCCCGCCCGGCCAGTCGGTGAGCCAGTAGACTTCCGAGGCGTAGCGGCCGGAGCCGTAGACGAGCAAAGCGTCGAGGCCGCCCTCTTCGATCAAAGCCGCCACGCTGTTATGGCGCGCCGCCAGCTCGGCGTCGGAAAAAGTTACGAATTGTGAACGATCGCGCATAATGACCTCTGCGAGAAGCTGTCACTCAGAATATTTTAGCGGGCGAGTGGCTAGAAGCAATCAGCTCATTTTTAGCAGTGTTTTCGCGTTGCCTTCGAGCATCAACATCTTCTCGGATTCGGGGCAGTCGAGGGCCTCGATTTTTTCGACCGAGAGCCAGTCGCCGAGCGTGTACGGATAATCGGTGCCGACCATCAGACGCTCGGCGCCGGCGACGCGCTTGAGATAATCCAGTGTGTCGGTCCGATAGACCATCGTGTCGAAGTAAAGGTTTTTTTTCATGATCGCGCTTGGCGGCGCGGAG
The DNA here is from genome assembly GCA_035495775.1 of Verrucomicrobiia bacterium. Lineage (GTDB taxonomy): Bacteria > Desulfobacterota > Binatia > UBA9968 > UBA9968 > JAJPJQ01. The sequence goes on from DATJFG010000045.1 coordinate 27,320, forward strand.
GCCGACGGCGCGCGCGGACCACGGCGCACGCGGAAACCCTGATCGAGGCGGCCGATCTGGTACGGGAAAAATCCGCCGCCGTGAAGCACGCAGAGCTTGAGGTTCGGGAACCGGTCGAAGACGCCACTGTAGCTCATATAGGCGAGCGAGAGCGTGCTGTCGGCCGGATTGCCGCAAATGAGCCGCAGCCCGTAGGGTCCCATCTTTTCCGAGCCCGCGACGTCCTCGGGATGCATCACGATAAGCGCGTCGAGCTCTTCGGCCTTCTTCCAGAATGGATCGAAGAATTCGCTGTTGTAGTATTGCCCGTTGACGTTCGAGGCGATGTATCCGCCCCGGAGCTTGAGATGTTTGATCGCATGCTCGAGGACGGCCGCCGCGCGCGGCGGGTCCTGCAGCGGCGCAGCGGCGAGTCCCACAAAACGATCGGGGTGCTTGAGGGTTAAGTCATGGATGCCGTCGTTGTAGCTCCGGCACCAGGCCTCGCCGTTTTTACCGTCGAGTGGGTACCCCAGGCTCGAGGTGTGGGGAATGAGCGCGCCGACGGCGATCTTGCCGCGCTCCATCGCCTCGAAACGCTCTTTGAGGCCTGCGAGCTCGTGCGGCACATTGAACGATGCCCCGCCGGCGAACGAAATCGCCGTCTCGCCGGACTTGCCCTCCTTCGCCGCGACCCCGGCGGACTTTCCCTTGCGCGCTTCGTCGAGCAGAGACTCCGGCAGGTAGTGATGGTGAATGTCGATGGCGCACACGCGCATGGGGATCTCCTTTATACCGCTATACTGCGTCTTCCGGCCGATCGTATTTCGCGCGGCCGCGCCGTTCTTTGATGGTTGGATAGGCGACGACCGCGATGGTGATCGCGATCAGGATCAAAACGCTGGGAAAGGCGAGCCACTTTCCCCCGTATGCGGCAGTCGAAATCCAAAGGTAGTTCTCGCCGATTTTTCCGAGGATCAAGCCGAGCACGAGCGGCGGCCGCGGCCAGCCGTTGAGAAGCATACAGTAACCGAGGGTCCCGAAGAGGACCGTCACGATGAGGTCGTAGATGCTGTTGTTCGCGGTGAACGAGCCGATAAAGACGAGCACGAGCAAAAACGGGATCAAAAGCGAGCCGCGGATAAACGTGAGCGCCGCGAGATGATTAAGAATCAGGAAGCTGATACCGGCGACGATGATGTTGGAGATGATGAGAATCCACACCATCGCGAAGGTCACGTCGAGCCGCGACTTGAGCATCTCCGGCCCGGGCTGAAGGCCGACGATCAACAAGGCGCCCAGGAGCAGCGCCATGCTCGCGCTGCCGGGGATGCCGAAGGCGATCGTCGGGATGAGGTCGCCGCCGCGCGTGGAGTTGTTGGCGGCTCCCGGCCCGAGGACGCCTTCGACGGCGCCCTTGCCGGCTCGGGATTTATCTTTGAGGCCGCGGGCGGCGTGACCGTAGGCGATCCACTGGGCGACGTTTGCGCCGAGGACCGGCAGAACGCCGAAGTAGACGCCGATCAGGCTGCAGCGCACGACGAGCCAGAAGTGGCGGAAGGTGTCCTTGACGCCTTCCATGACGCCTTTCAATTTTTCCTTTGGCGCGTTGGAGATGCTCGTGCCCCGCACGGCGAGATCGATGATCTCGGGAATCGCGAACATGCCGACGACCACCGGCGTCACGTCGAGCCCGTCCCAGAGGTAGAGTGCGCCGAATGTGTAGCGCAGCGCGCCGGTCTGCGGATCGACGCCGATCGACGCGAGCATGAGGCCGACGCCGCCGGCGAGCAATCCCTTGATGAGCGAGGCGCCCGCGAGCGTGCCGATGAAAGTGATGCCCATGAGCGTGATGATAAAAAGCTCCGGCGAGCCGAACAGCAGCACGAGCGGCCGCATGATCGGAATCGAGATCGCGAGCGAGAGCGCGCCGATCGTCGCGCCTAAAAGCGAGCTCATGATCGCCGCGCCGAGGGCCCTTCCGGCCTCGCCTTTCTTCGACATGGGGTAGCCGTCGAGAATCAGCGCGGCGGAAGAGCTCTCGCCGGGAATGCCGAACAAAATCGATGTCAGATCGCCGGTCGTCCCGGTGACGGCGAGCATCCCGAGCAGAAAACAGAAGGCCTCGATCGGCGTCTTGATCGTGTAGGAGAACGGCAGCATCAAGGCGAGCGTGGCGAGGCCGCCGATGCCGGGCAGCAGCCCGACCCAAAATCCGATGCCGATGCCGACGAGCAGGTAGCCGAACGCCGGCCAAGAGAGAACCTGCCAAAAACCGCTGATGAATGCCTCGAGCATGGCCGCGCTATTCCGCGCCCATCAATTTCTTCATGCGCTCGACCACCTCGGGACTCGCGGCGATGACCTCCTGCGCGATCTTCTGGAGCCGCTGACCATCTATCGGATCGATTTCGAGTTTTCTCTTGTCGGCCTCGGCGAGGTAGATTGGGTCTTTGATCATCTTTTCGAACGCGTCGCGGAAGAGCTTGACGCGATCCGCGGGGACTTTCGGGCCGAAAACGATCGGCCGGCCGAAATCTCCCGAGGCCAGCGCGACGGTCGTGAGTCGCCGTCCGGTGGGCGTGGCCTTATACTTATCCATGAGCTCGTAAATCGTCGGCGGATCTTTGAGCCGCGCGTCGCGTTTGCTGCCGGTTTGGAAGAGAACGTTGGCGAAACCGGTCTTGCGCCACGTGATGAAAGGCTCGCGCGCGAACCAGGCGGTGATCGTAAAGGCGCGGCATTGGACCTCGCCGCGCTCGACGGCGAGATCGACGTCGCTGCCCGATTGATACCCGACCACGATGTCGAATTTGGTGCCGATGACCTCTTCCAACAGCTTCGGTAGCCAGTAGCCCGTTGAGGTCGTGCCGTTCGATCCGCACTTGGGCGGCGTCGTGGCGTTTTTGATATCGTCGACCGATTTATACGGCGCATCGCTTCGCATGTAGAGAAGATGGTTCGAAACGATCGGCGCGCCGATGAAGTTGAACTTGCTCCAGTCGAAGCGGACCTCCGGCTTCTTCGAGAGCTGGTCGAAATAGAGCGCCGGATAGATCGCGCCCAGCGTGAGCCCGTCGGGCTTGGCTATGTTGTACACGTTGTTCGCCGCGATCATCGACGCGGCACCCGGCATGTTCTGGACGATCATGTTCGGCTTGCCGGGAATATACTTCGGCAGGAACTCGGCCATCAGCCGGGGATAAAGATCGTAGGCGTCTCCCGCCTTGGTTCCGACGATGATCGTAACCGTCTTACCTTTGTAGAAATCCTGCGCGAAAAGAGGGGCGGCGGTGATGAAAAAAAGCAGTTGCAGGAGAAGCGAAGATAACACTTTAAACGACGACGGACGCGCACCGCGACTCAGCACGTTGAGCATAATAATCTCCTGTTGTTAGAAGCTGTACGTTTTGCTTATCCTTTTCGGCTGCGGGGTGTCAACAGTGTATTTGTCAGGCGAGGAGTTTCTTCATCCGGGCGACGACCTCGGCCGGCTGTGCGAGGATTTTCACGGCCAGCGCCTGCAACTCGTCGCCGCCGGCGGGCGAGAGCGTTAAGTTTTTCGCCTGCGCCTCCGCCTCGACGACGGGATCGCGCGCCGCCTTGAGAAACGCTTCACGCAGGATGCGAATGCGCTCGGAAGGAACTTCCGGCGGCGCGACCCACGGCCTGCCGAACAGCGCACCGCTCAAAATGACCTGCGCGAGCCGGCGTCCGGAGTCGTCGATGTGGTACTCGTCCAAGACTTTATCCAGAGTCGGCGCATCGGGCAGTTTTGCGTCGCGCGTCGCACCCGTCTGCAGCAGGATGCGGACGAAACCCGTCTTTCGCCAGGTGTGATACGGCTCGTGCGAGAAGAAACCGGAGATCGTAAGCACGCGACAGTCGAGTTCGCCGCGCACCACGGCATCGTCGACGTCCGGTCCCTCTTTGAAGTCGCAAACTATCTCGAAGCGCGCGCCGAACAGCGCTTCGAGCAGTCTTGGAAGATAATAGGCCGAGGACGATTTTCTCGAGGCGCCGCAGCGCGGCGGCTGTTTCGCATCGATGATCGCGCGCAAGCTATTATAGGGCGTCGTGGCGCGGGCGTAGAGCAGGTGGCTCGAGCGCTCCGGCGTGCCGATCCAGGAAAATCTCGCCCAATCGAAGGCGATCTCCGGATCCCCCGACAGCTGGCCGAAGTAAAGCTCCGGCGAGATCGCCCCGAGTGTCAGGCCGTCGGCTGGCGCACCGTAAATTTCATTCGCGACGCCTTTCGCTCCTTTCGCCGGCGCGTTCTCCACGACAACTTCCGGCGCTCCGGGAAGATACTTCGGCAAGTGCTTGGCGATGAGACGCGCGTAAAGGTCGTAGGCGACTCCGGCGCGCGTGCCGACGAGCACACAGAGCCGTCTTCCGCGAAAAAAATCCGCCGGAGCTTCCATGGCTAGCTATATTGTTGCGCGTCGATGTTATTGTTGGACAAAGAGCTTTTTAATCTGCTCGACGATTTCCGGCGGCTGGTTCATCGCTTCTTTTGCCATGGCCTGCAGATCGCTGGCTTTACCGGGCTCGATGTCCATCTTAAGCTTTTTCGCCTCGGTCAGCAGGTCCGGGTCCTTCGCGGCTTTTTCATAAGCGTCGCGCAGTATCTGGACGCGCTCGGGCGGCGTCGCCGGAGCGACCAGCATCGACCGCGCCCACTCACCGCCGGCGAGCATCGCCTGGGCGAGGCGGCGCTTCGGCGCGGGCGTTTTGTACTCGTCCATCAATTCGAAAATCGTCGGGGCGTTGACTCGTGTGTCTCGTTTACGCCCGCTCTGCGTCAAGAAATGAACGAAGCTGCCCTTCAGCCACGTCACAAACGGCTCGCGCGAAAAGAAGGTCTGGATCGTGAGCCCCATGCAGGCCACCTCGCCGCGCTCTACGGCGATCGCGATCTCGTTGCTGCCCGGATAGCCCACGACCTGATTGACCTTGGCGCCGATCGTCTCCTCCAGAATGCGCGCCAGGACATAGTCGGATGCGCCGACGCCGGTCGAGCCGCATTTCGGCGGCTCCTTCGCCTTGACGACGTCCTTGATCGATTTGTACGGGGCATCGGAGCGCATGAAGAGCATCATGTCGTCTTTGTCGAGCGAGCCGATCCACGGCATCTTCAGCAGATCGAATTTGACCTCTTTGTCGCCCGACAACTGCGTGAGGTAAAGATTGTTGTGCGGCATCAATAACGTGAGACCGTCCGGCTTCGCCACGTTGTAGACGTAGTTCGCCGCGACAATCGAGCCGGCGCCCGCCATGTTTTGGACGATGAAATCGGGATTGCCCGGGATGGACTTTCCCATGTAGCGCGCCAGCAGGCGGGCGGCGCGGTCGTAGCCGCCGCCGGCGCTCAAGCCGACGACGATCTTGATCGTCTTCCCCTTGTAAAAAGATTCCTGCGCCGCAACGGGCTTCACTGAACCGAAAAGCGGTAGGAATAAAACGACGATCGAGACGAGACAATATAAACGAGTGCCCTGGGTCAGAGCTTTCATAAATCCTCCATCGGCAACTGTAAAAATCAGACCCAACCGAGCCAGGTAAAGAGCTCGCCATCGGGAAAGGGAAGGTGCAGAAGGCGGTCAAAAAGTCCGTAGAAGACGAGCCACGCCGTCGCCGTGAGCGCGAGAGACAGCGGCCAGCCTTCGCGCGATTGGAGCTTGAGGTAGAGGAAGACGATCAGCGGGACGCAATAGGCGAAGCCTAAAAGCCACACGGCGACGAGATAACCGATGATCCAGGAGAAGATGTTGATCGTGCGACGGCGCGCGAGGGCGGGATCGGTGCGCGCGGCGAGTTGCACGTCGACGGGGGCATCGCTCGCGGTCTGCTTGGGTCCGATGCCTTTCAAGTCGAGGATGACCTGAATCACGGCAAGGATCAGCATCGGTATGCCGATCGCCCAAGGGTAGAGCCGCGCCTGAAGGCGCCAATCCTTGGCCTGGTAGACGAAGACAATAAAGAAAACGGCCAGGACGATGCTCAAGAACGCTTGCGGGCGGAGCTTCATCCACGCTTCGATTATCATAGCCGCCACCAGCGGTCAAACTGCTCGCGTCGCGTGAATGCCCTCGACAGGGCTTTTCACGCGCGCGCCAGCCGTGGTAAGAGAGCGCTATAACTCGGACGAACGACCATCGGGCCATAACCGCATGAAACGTTTTTGGATATTCGCCATCGTCCTTTTCTGGATTTCCAGCTCCGGCGCCGCGGATGCGCCGCCCATTCCCCATATCGGGGTCGTATCATCCTCCGGAGATCCGCGCTCGCCTGGTCCTTTCATCGATGCCTTTCGCCAGAAGCTGCGCGATCTCGGCTACGCCGAAGGGAAAAACGTCGCTCTCGATCTCCGTTTCGCCGAGGGCAAGCTCGATCGCGTTCCGAGCCTCGTCGAAGAGCTCGCGCGCCAGAATGTGTCCGCTCTGGTCGTCTCTTCGATGCCGGCGATCCGCGCCGCGAAGCGCGCGACCTCTGCGGTACCGGTGATCATGCTGATCACGGTCGATCCCGTCGCGACAGGCATCATCGCGAGCCTTTCGCGTCCGGGCGGAAACATTACAGGAATCACGAGCCTCAACCGCGACCTCCGCCGCGAGGCGATCGACCTGCTGCGAGAAGCGGCACCATCGGCGGCGCGCATCGGCGTGTTATGGAACACTGAAGGGCGCGCCTCGGCGTCGGCGCTTAAAGATTACGAGGCGCTCGCGTCGACGCGAAAAGTCCAATTTCAGTCGCTCGAGGTGCGCGGCGCGGCGCCGGATTTGGAAGGGGCGTTTCAGGCCGCCGCCAAGGGCCGCGCCGAGGCCCTCATCGTGGTCGGCAATCCTGCTCTGTCGCGCCATTTAAAGAAGATCGCCGACATGGCGTTGGAGCGCCGGCTGCCATCGATCTCCGAGCGCGGCGGTTATACCGCGGTCGGGGGCCTGATGGACTACTCCGCCGATTACGTCGAGAACTTTCGCCGCCTAGCGGTCTACGTCGATAAGGTTCTCAAAGGGGCCAAACCCGGAGACCTCGCCATCGAAAAGAGCACCTTCCATCTCGCAATGAATCTAAAAACCGCCCAGCAGCTTGGCCTCTCGATTCCGCAAGCCATGCAGAAGCGCGCGGATAAAGTCATCCGGTGAAATCGTCGATGCGTTTCGCCGCGCTTCTATTCGCCGTCTTCTTGGCCTTCGCCGGTGTCGGAGCCGCAGAGGAGAGGGTGAAGCTGCCGGTGAGCGCGTCCTCCAAAACGCTCGGCTACAGCCCGCTATGGGTCGCATCGAAGCAAGGCTTCTTCGAGCGGCAGGGCCTCGACATCCAGCCTGTGCTTATCCAGGGGGCGGATAAATCGCTCATGGCGCTGGTCGGCGGCTCGGTCGTGATCTCGGGCGGCGCCGCCGACGCGCCGATCACCGCGGTCGAGCGCGGCGCCGACCTCGTCAGTATCGGCGGCGTCATCAACGGCCTCACGCACATGATCGTCGGCGGCAAGAACTACAAAACCTACGAGGACCTTCGCGGCGCGACGCTCGGCTCATCCGGACTTACTTCGGGAACTGCGCTGGTGCTGAGACGCGTGCTCAAGGCCAAGGGGCTCGAATATCCGCGAGACTATAAGCTCATCAACGTCGGCGGCTCCGCGCCGGCGTTCGCGGCGCTCGCCTCCGGCCAGATCGCCGCCTCCATCATCGCCGTGCCGCTGAGCTTCGAGGCCGCCGACTTGGGCTTCAATATCATCGGCAAGGTGTCGGATGTGATTCCCAATTTTCAGCTCACGGTCTTAACGGCCCGGCGGTCGTGGGCCGAGGCGAACCGGCCGCTCGCCGTCCGTTTCATGAAGGCGATGGCGCTCTCGATGCGCTGGCTCTACGACAATAAAGCGGCGGCGGTCGAATTCCTGACGCGCGAGATGAAACTCAAGCCGTCCCAGGCCGAAAAAGGCTGGGAGTACTACGTGGAGAATCGCATCTGGCATCCCGATGCCGACATCAATCTTGAAGGCATGAAGATCGTGATTCAAATCCAGGCCGAGCAGGGGACGATCAAGGGAGCGCCGCCTAGTCCGGCCAAATACGTCGATCAAAGCTACTTGCGGCAAGCGCTCAAGGAGTTGGGGAAATGAGTTTCGCGGGTCCGCAAAGGAGGCGACGATGAAGACATCGGCGGTGCTCTCTGTGATCGTCGGCTATCTTTTTTTCGCTTCGCTTCTCTGCGCGCAGTCGCCGGCGCCGGCGGTTCTCGAAGCCGCGAAGAAAGAGGGGCGGCTCACCTGGTATACGTCTATGGCGATCGACACCTCGAAGCCGCTGCTCGACGCCTTCCTGCGCGAATATCCTTTCATCAAGGGGGAGCTTGCACGCCTGGGCGAAGAGCAGCTCTTGAACCGCATCTTGACCGAGGCGCGCGCCGGAAGGGTGCTTTTCGACGTCGTCTCGTCCAGCGGCATCCAGCTGTTGGCGCAGAAAAACTTTCTCGCGCCGTATGCGTCGGCCGAAGCGCAGGCCTTTCCTCCAGAGCTGAAAGACCCGGCGCAGCGGTGGACGGCGGTCTATAACAATAATCTCGTCGTCATGTACAACACGAAAATGGTCGCCGAGCGCGACGCGCCGCGCGATTACCCCGATCTCTTGGACCCCAAGTGGAAAAATAAAATGCTGATGGACGCGACCGACTATGACTGGTACGGCACGCTCGCGCAGGTTTGGGGGAAGGAAAAGGCGCAGCACTACATGGAGCGGCTCGCGCAGCAGGAGCCGTCATGGCGCCGCGGGCATGGTCTCGTCGCGCAGCTCGTCGCCGCCGGCGAGGTGCCGCTCGGCTGGGCCTACAGCTTCCGCGTCGAGCGTATGAAGCGCGAAGGCGCGCCGGTCGACTGGTCGACGACGTTCAATCCGATCGTGACGACGATCAGCGGCATGGGCCTGAGCGCGAAGGCGACTGCGCCCAACACGGCCAAGCTGTTTATCGATTTCGTCCTGTCCAAGAAGGCGCAGGAGATGATTCGCGAGATGCGGCGCATCCCGTCGCGCGGCGACGTCAAGCCGGCCGCGCCCAAGATGGACCAGTCCAAGCTGAAGCTCAAGCTCGTGCCAGCGGAGGTCTCCGCCAACGCGGACCGCTACGCGGAGGAGTTCAGGAAGATTTTCGGGCTGTGATTCCTCGTCCGCGAAGCTTACTGCGCGCTTAACGCCACCGCGCCGTTTTTCCGCGCCGTGTTGAGAATGCGCGCCGCATCCTCCGGCAGTAGAAAACGCTCATCGATCAGCGAGCGCGCCGCGAGCGCGAGCTTCTCCACGTAATCGGCGTTGTCCTTGTAGCGCTCTTCGAGCGAGAGGCGCGGGTCGCCGCTCTTCATGCGCTCTTCCTTTGTTTTCGCGAACGGAATGTAGGAGCCGACGAGATAGCAGAGCTCGTCCTCCATATAGCCATTCGTTCTCAGGTTCCATCCGGAATGCGTCGCCACCGGCACCTGCAGCTCGACCGAGCGTACGCCGGCGAGCTCGTTGCCATCAGCGTCGAGCTTGGGCACGAAGACGCGGTGCTCGGTGCCGGCGATATGCTCAGGCGGCATCGCGCGCCGCTCCTGCAAGAAGAGGTCGTTGATTTTGCCGTTGTATTTCGCGCCGGGAATCGCGGGATAGCTCTGTTTCACCTGCGCGATTTCGACCAGCGTCCCGTCGGATAGCCGCGGGAAGCGGCTCTTCGGCGGCTCGATGCCTTTGGCTACCCAATCCTCCAGCGCGGCGAGCAGCGCGCGCTGGGTCTCCTGATAAGAGAGCGGATTGCTCAGCTGCTGGCAGGTATCGCGCGCCGGCTTCTCGACCGGCCCGTGCTGCGTGCCGGAGAAATAATAGAGCCGGACGTTGGGCGGAATCGGCATTTCGGACTTTCCCGCCGCATCGGTGACGACGAGCGAGTTCCGCCCCTGATAAGCCTCGGTGCCGGAATCCCAGTGCATGATCTTAGGACAGGCCTGCTGCTGGCGGCACCGAACGAGCAGGCCGTCGGTTTTCTTCGTGAACGGATCGGTCGTCGTCTCGTAAGTGAAAGGGAACTCATCGCCGGGAAAGTAATGTCCTTCGACCGCCGTCGGGAAGCGGCCGGGCATCGAGAATTCTGCGTTGACGAAGATGCGGCGCGAGCCGGAGATGTGCGGGATGAGCCCGTCGAAGACGATTTTCTTATTCTCGTCTAAATTGAAGCCTTGATAGACGAGGTCTTTGAGAAAACGCCCGGCCTGCGAGGAGCCGAAGGCGACTGCCCAGCGCGGCGCGGTCCTGCCGCCGCGCCCGTCGGCATACGAGAAGGGGTTCGCCTCGGAAGTCTCGCGCCGGAGATACGACACGAGGTCGCGCGTCGCGGCGAAGCCGAGCCCCATGACGATCGGATCGCGCGCCTCGTAGACCAGCTCGTAGATCGCATCGGTGGAAAATCCCGCCGGATAGCAGATGTCGGTGTTGCTCGGCGTGGGGTTCGCCTTGTCGGTACAGCGCGTGAAAGACCACTCGCTGCGGGCGATCAACGCACGCCTGGCATGCGGCCCCGCGCGGCGATAAAGCTTCGCCTGCGGCATCGCTTCCTCGACGGCGGGATAGGCGCGAATGTCGCGGCTCTCGCGGTCGAAGCTGATCGGAATCGAGGTTGCGGGCTTCTGGAAAACGAATTCCGTCGTGATCGTTTTGCGGATCGGACTGCCGTCAGCGTTCTTCGCCACCGGAAAACCGGTCGTCATGCGCTCGTTGCCAGGCAGGATGTCCCCCTGCCAGCCGCTCCAAATGATCGCGTAGCCCTGACGCATCATGAATCCGTCGCCAGTATGCTCGAGCGTGCTGGGGTCGTTGCTTCTTGCTGCACCGGCGTTGAAGCGCATCGCCTTATTGCCGCGGTTCAGCGTATCGTAGAAGATCGTGCCGTTGCCGCGCCGCATGTCGACGGGCTTCAGGATCGAAATCTCCATCCAGTATTCGACGTTGCCGCCCGCGTTCCGCGGCGCCTTGTCGAGATTGACGATTCCCTTATTGAGCGGGTTTTTCGGGTCGACCTCGCCGTAAGCCTTGCCAACGAGCTTCTCGTAGGCACCCGTGACCGAAAACTCGTTCCCGCCGGCGAATGGCTCCCGTTTTTCGACGACGATCTTCGTGATGCGGGCGTGGACGGGAGTCGAGAGAAAAAGACCGGCGAGCATCAGTATCGCGAGCGCATACGGCATAGGCGCCTCCGTTTGCCTCGTCTTTAGTCGTGGGACGGGCGTCTGTCAATCGCAAAAGGAAACGGTCCCATTGCGGCTTGACGACTATTCAGCCGTCCCATATGCTGCGAAACGCTTCAAGGAGGAAATTACGATGGAGACCAGATCCTACGCTACCGTCAAAGTCGAAAAAGAGAACGGCATCGCCTGGGCGATCTTGAACCGCCCGGAAAAGCGCAATGCGATGAGCCCGCAGCTCCACTACGACATGCTCGAGGCCCTGACAGAGCTCGAAGGGGACAAGGAGAGCCGGGTCGTCGTGATCACCGGCGCGGGCGAGAGCTGGTGCGCCGGCCAGGATCTGCAGGAATATTTTCGCGCGCTGGAGAAAAATCCGGCGGAGAAGCGCAAAGCCGGCTGGGCCTCGCAGGAGTGGCGCTGGCGGAAGCTCTACACGTTTCCCAAGCCGACGATCGCGATGGTGAACGGCTACTGCTTCGGCGGCGGTTTTACGCCGCTCATCGCCTGCGACTTCGCAATCGCCGCGGAGGACGCGGTCTTCGGCTTAAGCGAAATCAACTGGGGCATCTTTCCCGGCGGGCTCGTGAGCCGCGTGCTGGCCGAGGCGATGACCTATCGCGATGCGATGTATTACATCATGACGGGCGATACTTTCGACGGCAGGAAAGCCGCCGAGATGCGTCTCGTGACGTACAGCGTGCCGAAAGCGAAGCTGCGCGAAGAGACTATTAAGCTCGCGAGCAAGCTCAAGGAAAAAAATCCCGCCGCGCTGAAGGCCGCCAAGGAAGTCTACAAGGCGTGCAAGACCATGGATTACTGGCAGGCGGAGGAGCTCATGTCGGCCAAGAGCGCCGCGCTCGCGGCGAACGACCCCGAGCGCGGGCGCGAGAAGGGGATCAAGCAGTTTCTCGACGATAAGACGTACCGGCCGGGTTTCGGCGCTTACAACCGGAATAAATAAATCACGGAAACCGCTGTGGCGACGCAGTCGCTCATCGCCGGCTATGCGACAATCGGGCAGGGCGCCGGCCCGCTCATCGTAACCGAGCGCGCCGGCATCTTCGCCAAGCACGGCCTCGACGTCAAGACGCGCCTGATGAGCGGCGCGAAAGGTGTCGTCAAAGGTTTGATGGAAGGCGAGATCCTTTTCGGCAATCTCGCCGCGCCGGCGCTGCTCAGGGCCGGCATCGAGGGCAAGTCCGATCTCGTCTTTCTCACCGGCGGCATCAACCAGCAGTTTCTGGTCGGCCGGCCGCGCTTTCGCCGCCGCGGCGAGCTCGATGGCGGCCGCATCGGCTTCGTCGGCGACGGCGGCCTCAATGATCTTCTCGTCCGTTTCATCATCGAGCGGTTCGCGACGCAGGGCATCCGCGCTAGCGCCGTGCAGCTCGCGCGCGGTGGCGCGCGCGGCGCTGCGCCGCTCTTCGACGGCGCGTGCGACGCGCTCGTGATGACGCCGCCCGAGGCGGTCGAGGCGATGCTCCGCGGCTGCCCGTTTCTCGTCGACTTCGCCGAGTTCGGCTTTAACTACGCGCTCGGCGGCATCGCCGCGCGCCGGCGCACGGTCGATGCATCGCCCGACCTCGCGCGCCGCTTCGTCGCAGCCTATGTCGAGGGGATGCACCGCTACCGGACAGATCGCGAGTTCACAATTAAGGTTCAGCAGGAATACAGCGGCATCTCCGACGCTAAAGTTGCCGAGGGGACTTACGATCTCACCTGTCCGGGAATGCCGCAGCTGCCGTATCCGGTCGTCGATGCTTTAGGCGCGGCGTTGATGATGATGTCGCGTGATGTGCCTGGCGCCGCGAATGTCGATCCGCGTATCTTCGTCGACGACCGCTTCGTCCGCGAATTGGACGAGTCGGGATTTGTCCGGAGGCTCTGAGAATCGCTTACTCGCGCAGAGCGCGGTGGACGAAGGAGATCGAGATCGATCCCTCGCCGACCGCTGACGCCACGCGCTTGATGCTGCCGGCGCGCACGTCGCCGATCGCGAACACTCCCGGCAGGCTAGTTTCCAGCAGATACGGAGGACGGGCGAGCGGCCACTTCGCGTGCGCCAAGTCCTCGTGCGTGAGATCCGGTCCCGTCTTGATGAAGCCTTTGGCGTCGAGCGCGACGCAGCCGCGCAGCCATTCCGTGCTCGGGACCGCGCCGGCCATAATGAAAACATGCCTGATGTCTCGCGTCTCGGTCGCGCCGGTCTTTTTGTCGCGCCAGCCAACGCGCTCGAGATGATCGCCGCCTTCGAGCGCGACGATCTCCGTCGACGGATGGAAACTGATCGCGGGGTTCTGCTCGATGCGAAGAATGAGATAACGCGACATGGTCTCCGACAGCCCCGGCGCGCGCACGACTAGGTGCACGCGTTTCGCCGTCTGGGCCAAGAACACCGCCGCCTGACCGGCGGAGTTGCCGCCGCCCACGACGATCACTTCTTCGCCGCGGCATAACTGGGCTTCCATGAAAGTCGCGGCGTAGTAAATGCCCGTACCTTCGAAGCGCTCGAGATTTTCCACGGCCGGCTTCCGATAGGCGGCGCCCGTCGCGATGATCACCGTTCGCGCCGCGACTCCGAGACTGTCGTCGGTCCCGATCGCATAGGGCTTCTTGTCGCAGTCGAGGCGCGTGGCGCTCTTCGCGATGACCACCTGCGCGCCGAACTTCTCCGCCTGATTGAAGGCGCGGCCCGCCAGCGCCTGACCCGAGATGCCCGTGGGAAAACCCAGATAGTTTTCGATCTTCGAGCTTGAGCCGGCCTGCCCTCCGGGCGCGTTCGTCTCCACGACCAAGACGTCGAGTCCTTCCGAGGCGGCGTAGACCGCCGCGGCGAGGCCCGCCGGTCCGGCGCCTACGATCGCCACGTCGCGGATGTGGGCTTGATCGATCGCATCGTTGAAGCCGAGGCAACTCGCGATTTGCTGGTTGGTGGGATTCCGCAGCACGAAATCGCCGCGGCAGATCACCACCGGGATGTCGGTGGGCGCGATGTGAAATCGATCGAGCAACGCCTGCACGTCCGTGTCGCGGTCGAGATCGATGAACTGATGCGGATGGCCGTTGCGTGACAGGAATTCCTTGACGCGGAGCGTTCCGGCGCAGTGCATCGAGCCGAGGACGACGACGTCGCCGACGCCGCGCGCGATCAATTCAACCCGGCGCAGGATGAACGCGCGCATGAACAGCTCGCTGAGCTCGCTGTCGGTCTGCACGAGCGTGAGGAGCTGCTCACGCGTGAGCTCGACGACCTCTCCCGGCTCGGCGGCGCGTTCCCCGACGAGCGCGCGGCGGCCGGAGAGCAGGTTGACCTCGCCGGTGAATTGTCCCGGCCGATGGATCGTGATGAGCGCTTCGCCCTCCCGCGTCGGCTGGACGGCTTGCAGCGAGCCGGCCGTCACTACGAAGAACGGGACGACATGCGCCCCCGGCTCGATCAGCACCTCGCCGCGCTCGAAACGCCGCTTGCGGCCGTGCCCGGCGATGCGCGCGATCTGCGCCGGCGTGAGCGTCGGGAATGTCTGAGGCGCGCGCGAAGGCTCCCTGAGGGTGACGATGGTCATCGTGTCAGGCATTGCCGAGTTGATCAGGCCTTTGAATGCCAGCAGACTTATTCAGCTGGTTCTTGTTTTCAGCGCAGTTCCGCGCTGGAGCGATAAACATTCGAAGTGTGAGGCCGGCGGTTTGGCGGTCTCGCAGAACGCGCTTTTCAAGCCTAGGGTGCGGCTTGGGGTAAGTCAACCAAACCCGACGAACGAAGTTATGCGTTAACGGAAGGCCATAAGAATCGCCGCAAGCGCAAGCAAACTGCTCGAGACGAAAGACCAGCCGACGACGCGCAGCCGCCTCGGCGAAACGCCGAGGAGACCGCATGCCGCGGCGGTCATCACCGTCGGCAGCAAGCCGAGCAACGCGACGAAAGGCAGCCATCCCCGTACAACGAGGAATAACCCAATCAATGCTGCGGCTGCACTCATCCAGACGACAGCGGAAACGGCGAGCGGCTCGACGGGTTTTCTCAAGCGCCCCCTTACTTCACGAACGGCGAAAGTTTGTAGTGTAAAAATCACCGCCCAGAGCGCGCCTGCGGTTAAAGATATCGGTAGGGAGGCGTCGCCGGCCAAGGCCAACGCCACGACCGCACCGGCAAACGTCAGCGCGACGAGGTTCTGTCCAACCGCGCTCTTCTCGCGGCCAGTGACGATCATCACTCCAAGCGATGCGCCGAAGACGACCGGCAGCAAAACCGCGGCACGAGCCGCCGCCGGAGCTTGCCACAACCCCAATACTCCGAGAACAACCGCGGTAGCGGTTAGACCAGCGGCGGTGAAGAAAGCGCGCTCTTTGAATTGATCGAGCCTTCGTCTGCCGCGCTCGCCCAACAGGATGAGCAGTGGCTCGTGCACGATGAAGAAAAGAACGAGACTCGCGGCGAAAAAGATTTTGGCGGATGTGAAATCGCCGAGCGCCAGCCCTGTCGCGAGAGTGAACCCCAGCTCCGCGTAAGCGCCGTGCTCGCGCGGCAGCAATAGCGACCTGGGGCGTACGCCGCCCGCCCGCACATCTTGAGCCATGTCGGTCATGGGTCGGCCGGAAACTCTACTCCGGGTGTGCGCACGCGCGGACGAAAGCGGCGACGATCTTTCGCTGCGCCGCTTCGCGGTGCACGAGAAATTCCGGATGCCATTGGACGCCGAGGACGAAGCGGTGCGCCGCGCTCTCGATGCCTACGATGATGCCGTCTTCGGCGGTCGCGTCCACGAGCAAATTTTTACCCGGCTTTTTCACCGCTTGATGATGCGTCGTATTGACAGTGAGGCGCGGGCTGCC
>DATJFG010000046.1:0-5991 GCA_035495775.1 Verrucomicrobiia bacterium
CGGCGCGCTCATCATTTCGCGCGCCGGCGCCGGGGTGGCATGCTAGTGCAAGGTGTTCATGCCCGGCCTCAGGACGACTTTCACGCACTCGTCCTGCTTGTTGAGGAACATCTCATAACCTTCCGGCGCCGCTTCCAGCGCCAGCCGGTGCGTGACGACAAAGCTCGGGTCGATCTCTCCTTTTTGAATGCGTTCGAGCAGCGGACGCATATAGCGCTGCACATGCGTCTGGCCGGATTTGAGCGTGAGTGCCTTGTTGACGAAGGCGCCGAGCGGAATTTTGTCGTCGAATCCGCCGTAGACGCCCGGAACCGAAACGGTGCCCCCTTTGCGGCAGGCGCGGATCGCCTGGCGCAGCACGCCGGGCCGGTCGGACTCGAGCATCATCGCCTGCTTCACCCGATCGTAAGCGCCGATCAGCCCTGGCATATGAGCTTCCATGCCCACGGCGTCGATGCAGCCGTCGGGCCCGAGGCCGCCGGTCATCTCCATCAACGTCTCGTAAACGTCCGTCTCTTCGTAGTTGATGGTCTCGGCGCCGCTCTTTTGCCGCGCCATGCGCAAACGCTCGGGAAAACGGTCGATGGCAATGACCCGCTCGGCGCCGAGGAGCCGCGCGCTGGCGATCGCGAACTGCCCGACCGGACCACAGCCCCACACGGCGATCGTGTCGCCCGGCTGGATGTTGCAGTTCTCTGCCGCCATGTAGCCGGTGGGGAAGATATCCGAGAGAAACAGCACCTGCTCGTCGTTGAGGCCGTTGGGGATTTTTATCGCGCCCACGTCGGCGAACGGCACGCGCGCATACTCCGCCTGTCCGCCGGCGAAGCCGCCGAGCATGTGCGTGTAGCCGTAGAGTCCCGCGGGAGAATGCCCGAGGAGCTTCTGCGCGATCCACGCGTTGGGATTGGAGTTCTCACAGAGCGAGAACATCTGCTTCTGGCAGAAAAGGCAGTTGCCGCACGCGATCGGGAACGCAACCACGACGCGATCCCCGCTCCGGAGATTCTTCACCTCTGGCCCGACCTCGACGACTTCGCCCATGAATTCATGGCCGAGGATATCCCCCTTCTCCATCGTCGGCACGTAGCCGTTATACAGGTGGAGGTCGGAGCCGCAGATCGCCGTCGTCGTAACCTTCACGACCGCGTCGCGGCGGTTGATGATCTTCGGATCGGGTACGTCGGTCACCTGAAGGTCGTGTTTGCCGTACCAGCAGTTAGCTTTCATATGCGTGCCTCCTCCCTGTGAAGCGATTCGGTCGCCCGCGCGGCCCGCCGCGAAGCCTGGTCGTATAGCAACGAGGTGCTGCGCGCGCGTCCCGCCGGCTGACCTTCGGTCGTGAGGATCTCGCCAGCCTCGATGAGCTGCTTAAAGCGTCGTAACTCTTCCCTTATCTGCTGTCCCGGCTCGCGGCCGAAGATCTTTGCGATCGCCGCGCCGATGGCGCCCGCAGGCGGGCGGTATTCGATCGCGACGCGGACGATCGTGCCGCGTCCGCCGGAAGCCCGTTCGAAGCGCACCTGGCCGGAATGCGTCACCGTGGAGCCCTCGAGCGAACGCCAGGCGATCAGCTGATTCGGGATCTCCTGAACGATCTCGGCATCCCATTCGACGGAAGTCCCCGCGGGCGCCTTGGCGACCCAATGAGAGCGCTTTTCGCCGGTGACTTGAACGGATTCGAGATGAAACATGAAACGCGGAAAATTCTGGAAATTGCGCCAGAAACCGTAGACCTCTTCCGGGGAACGGTTGACATGAATGCTTTTCCCCGTGCGTACCGCGCCGTCGCGCCCGACCCCGTCGCTCAGCTGCTGGCTGCAGAGGAGGTCGAGAGCGGTGACGCCGGCAACGGCCGCGGTCGCCGCCGCGATCCTCCCCTGCATCCGGCGATGCGTGGCGAGCGCAAGGCCCAACAGCGCAAGGTCCATGATGTCGCCGCCGACGCGCGACCAGAGCCAGCTCGCCGGCCGCCGCTGCGTCAATATTCCTATGCCGCTGGTGATTTCGCGAACGCCCAGGAAGGCAAAGAGCCCGGGAGGACGCCTCACCCCGATCAAGCGGGACACGGCCCGCGGCGCCAGGATTTCCACCGCTCCGAGACCGACGCTGAACCAGCCCAGCGCCCGCGCGAGATCTTCCTCGTCCATCTCTTGGAGGTGCTGTATAAAATTCTCGCGCCTGAAACCGTCGTCGGCGCGCTCCTGTCGCCACCGGCGCACGGTCAAGCTGCGCTCGCTTAGACGCTGGGACGCGGTTTCGCTCTTGGGATACATCGTCATAATCGTTCCTCCTTCGTGAATCATTCAGATCCGTTTCCGGGTTCCTGCGACGGCGCTCCGCGCAAAAGCGCGGCGGCCGCGAGCCCCGCGCCGACGATCGCCGCGCCCGTGAGAACCGGCCGCAGCGACGCTTGGGTATAGAGGCTCGTCTCGGCGACGTGTCCTTCGTAGCCGCCGCGCTCTTCGAGCCGCTCCGATGGACGATCGAACGCCTCGTGCTCGCGTTTCACCCTGCGTCCGCTCTTCTGCTGCCGCACGGCAAAGCGCTCCATGAGCCTGTCGGTGATCCGCGGCGCGTATTGACCCATCGCCGACACCAGCTTGCCGCCGGCGCCGACAAACAGGTCGCGCTCGGGGACTTCCGCCGCGTGGAGAATCGCGCGCGCGACGGTCTCCGGCGCATATACGGGCGGCGCATGCTGCGCCTCGGAGTCCATGTAATTGCGCGCGTGCTGCGTGTAAGGCGTATCGATGGCGCCGGGCTTGATCAGTGTCACCGAGACCGGCGCGCGCTCCTCCTCGAGCTCCATGCGCAACGCGTCGGTGAAGCCCTTCACGGCGTGCTTCGACGCGCTGTAGATGCCTTGCAGCGGGAGGGCGCGGTCCGAAAGGGTGCTGCCGATGTTGATGAGCGCGCCGCCGCGGCGGCGCAAGTGGCGCGCCGCCTCGAGCGAGCCGTACACCACCCCCCAGAAATTGGTCTCGAAGAGCCGGCGCATGTCGTCGATCGGAACTTCGAGCAGCTTGCCGTAAATGGCGACCGCCGCATTGTTGACCCAGGTATCGAAGCCGCCGAAGCGGTCCTCGGCGGCGCGCACGATTTCATTCACGTCTCCGTGCTGACTGACATCCGCGGTGACATGCATCGCGGCGCCGCCGCGGCGCGTGATCTCATCGGCAAGATCGCGCAGCGCATTGGAGCTCCGCGCTGCGAGCACGAGCCGGGCGCCGTTCGCCGCCGCCATCCGCGCCGTCGCCAGGCCGATGCCCGAAGAGGCGCCGGTGATGACGACGACTTGATCGCGCAATTTCTTGAGTTTAACGGTCATGTGCTTCTCCCCTCATTCGTGAATTGATTGCGCTTGAGATATTCGGCCACACCTTGAACTTCCGCGCGCGGCTTGAGGTGGCCGGGGCGAGGATCGGGATTGGAAGTTTGCCGCGATTGCAGGTGCTTCTACGCCCATCATAACGAGGTGCCCCGGGCGCTCCACTCGGGTAAACTCCCTAATTATACGGGGAGGAAATGCCGAGGTAGGTAAACAGAATAGTCGAGGCTAGCGGAGCGCGATTTTTTCCGCCGCGAGCGTGGCGCTCACGTTGATCGCGAGCTCGCTGCGGATCTGCATCCAGCGCTCGATCTCGCCGGTCCACGCGCGGAGCTCGAACGCGAGCGCGTCGGGACTCAATTTGACGACGAGCGCCTGCGGCGGCGGCTCCTCGGTGACGAGCGGATGCTCGGCGGCGACGCGCTCGAGCAGCGCGATCACATGCCCGGGATCGGCGCCCTGCGCGACCGAGACGGGTAGCTCGATCGTGCGCCGGCGGTTGGAAAGCGTCCAGTTCGTCAGCCGCTCCGAGATCAATTTGCCGTTCGGCACGATGATCTCCGAGCCGTTCGGCGTGCGGATGATGCTGGCGCGGATGCCGATATGCTCGACCACGCCGGAGGCATCGTCGATCTGCACCACGTCGCCGATCTTCACCGGACGCTCGAAGAGGAGAATCAGGCCGGAGACGAAATTGTTGAAAATATTCTGCAGGCCGAAGCCGACGCCGACGCTGAACGCGCCGGCGAGAATCGTCACTTTGGTCATGTCGAAGCCCAGCGCCGCGACCGCCGCGAAGAAGCCCGCGAGCAGGATGACGTAATGCAGCACGGTCGAGATCGCGTAGGGCAGGCCTCGGCCGAGCGCCACGCGCGGATAAACATCTTCTTCGAGGAGAAAGCGGACAAAGCGCGAGACGAGAAAGGCGGCCCAGACGGTGAGAGCGAACGAGAGCACGTCGCCCATCGTGATGTGGAGAAAGCCGACGCCTAAATCGGCGGAAAGGACGCTGCGGATGAGCTCGAACAGCCGCTCGCGCAGCAACAGACGATTGAGTGTCCCGAGAATCCACAGCACGACCGCGGCGATCTGCAACCCGCGGCGGAGCCGCCGCCGGATGAGCGCGCCGTGGCGGCGCGCGACGCCCGATAGCGCGAGCGGACGGACGCTCAGCGCGAGCGCACCCAGCCCGTCGATGACTTCGACCAGCGCGTAGAGAATGATCGCGAGATACGCGCTGCCCAAAACCGCGTTGCCGACGAGATTGGCAAGCGTCACGTAACCCGCCGCGTTTGCCGCCAGCGCCGCGCACGCGAGCGCGCAGGCGACGGCGGCGGCGATGCGAATCGTTCGCCGCGAGCGCGCCGAGCCGGTTGTCGCGCGCCGGCCGCGGCCGAGCGTATAGATGAGCCACGTGAGAAAGCCGACGAGCCCGAGCATCTCCGCGAGGAATGAAAGACGCGGCAAGACATCGACCGCGGCGGCGAGCGCCCGCGCCTGATCGACAAAGAAAAACACGACCAGCGCGTAAAATACCGGCCGCAGATTGCCGTTGATCAATCGACGAAGCACGAGAACGCCGGGAATCAGCGCGAGCGAGATGAGCGCGATCCAGAGCAGCCGCGGCGCCTGCGGATAGATGAGCCGGCCGAAGACGACCGACAGCATCAACGCGACGGCGAGCGGGCGATCGACGACGACGGCCGGCGCCGCCTCCGCCGTCTGCCGCTTGACGGGATCGCGCGCGCGATAAAGAGCGGCGGCGAGCAGCCCGACGATCAGCGCATGCAGTAAAAACCGCATCGGCTGGCGCTCCGAATAACTTAACAGCGCCGCCCATTGCGCGGTAAAGGAATTTCGGCTGTCGGCGAGCAGATCTTGCGGCGCGCGCGCGCGAGCCTCGGGTGTCCAGAGCGCGGGGCTGTCTTTGACGAACAGCCGTTCGAGAATGTCTGTGCGCGCCTGGCGGATGGCGAGCAGCGCCTCGCCGACGCGGGCGTCCTGGAGTCCGACGCGATTTTGCACCGTCAGCGCCTCGCCGCGGCGCGCGTAGACGCTCGCGCGCGCGGTGCCGATCGCGCCGATCGTGCTTTGAATCCTGCCGATCACTTCCGGCGGCGCATGCGCGTCGACCGCCGCCGACAGCGTCCGCTGCCAGGTCTCGCTCAATTCGTCGAGCTGCGCCATCTCCTGTTCGAGGCGCGCGATGCGGCCGCCGAGCGCGCGCGACCAGTCCGCGAGGTTCCCGCGCAGCCGCTGCCAATCGGTCTCCATGCGCGAGAGCATCTCGAGCGCCGGCCGCTGCGCGACGATCTTCCGCGTCTCGCGGAGCCTTACGTCGATCTCGCGCGTGAGCGCCGGCAAGTCGGCGGTGACCGTCTCGGTAATGTGGTCCGAGGAGAGCGTCAGCTGCACATCGCGGAGCCGCGCCGCGGCGGCTTCCGCCTGTGCCGCGACCTCCCCCAGCGGGATAGAGACCGGCGCGGGCGCTGGCGGCGAAGATTCTTCGGCAGCCGCCGCGGCCGACGGGCGGCCGTTAAAGACTCCCGCGATTAAGATCGTGATAATGCAAAGAAAAAACTGATCGCGCCATTGTCGCATGCGCAATCATTTTTTCACTCTGACGAGTCGAGTCAAGACAGCGGAATACCGTCATCCGC
>DATJFG010000047.1:0-8740 GCA_035495775.1 Verrucomicrobiia bacterium
CGTCGAGTAGCGCACCTTGGCGATCCACGGATAGACTTTTCTTCCCGGCAGCTCGCCCCCCTCGCCGGGCTTGGCGCCCTGCGCCATCTTGATCTGCAATTCTCTCGCCTGCGTCAGGTAATAGCTCGTGACGCCGAAGCGCCCGGAGGCGACCTGCTTGATCGCGCTGTTGCGCGAGTCGCCGTTGGCATCCAGCGTGTAGCGCGCCGGGTCCTCGCCGCCCTCGCCGGTGGTGCTCTTGCCGCCGATGCGGTTCATCGCGATGGCGAGCGCCTCGTGCGCCTCCTTGCTGATCGAGCCGTAGGACATCGCGCCGGTCTTGAAGCGCTTGACGATCTCGTCGACCGGCTCGACCTCGTCGAGCGGCACCGGCTTGTTGGAGTTCTTGAACTCCATCAGCGCGCGGAGCGTCGCGATGCGCTCGGACTGATCGTCGATGAGCTTCGTGTATTCCTTGAACGTCTTGTAGTCGTTCGTGCGGCAGGCCTTCTGCAAAAGATGGATCGTCTTGGGGTTGAACAGATGCAGCTCGCCGTCGGCGCGGTACTGATACTGCCCGTGGACCTCCAGCGTGCGGCCGTCGAGCGGGTAAGTGGGATAGGCCTTGTCGTGCTGGCGCTTCACCTCCAGCGCGACCTCGTTGAGCCCGATGCCGCCGACGCGCGACGGCGTCCAGCTGAAATATTTATCGATCAATTCGTGCCCGAGCCCGACCGCCTCGAAGATCTGCGCGCCGCAGTAGGACTTGATGGTCGAGATGCCCATCTTCGCCATCACCTTGACGACGCCCTTGACCACCGCCTTGATGTAGCCCTTGACGGCGTCGTAGTAGGCGAGGTCTTTCAGCAGCCCCTCGTGGATCATGTAGTTGAGGCACTCGAAGGCGAGATAGGGGTTCACCGCCTGCACGCCGTAGCCGATCAGCAGGCAGAAGTGATGCACCTCGCGCGGCTCGCCGGATTCCAGCACGAGGCCGACGCGCGTGCGCGCGCCGGTGCGGATGAGATGATGATGCACTCCCGCCGACGCGAGCAGCGCCGGGATCGGCGCCTTGGCGCGGTCGCCGCCCTTGTCGGAGAGAATGAGAATCGTCGCCCCCTCGGCGATCGCCTGGTCCGCCGCCTTGAATAGATCCTCCAGCGCCCGCTCCAGTCCTTCTTTGCCGCTGTGCGGATCGAAAAGGATCGGCAGAGTCGCCGGCTTGATGCCCGGCTGATTCGTGCGCCGGAGTTTCTCCATCTCGGAGTTCTTCAAGATCGGCCCCGCGATGCGGAGCTGGCGGCAGCTCTCCGGCGTCGGCTGCAAGAGATTGCGCTCGGAGCCGAGCGTCAGCGTGGTGGAGGTGATCAGCTCCTCGCGGATCGGATCGATCGGCGGATTGGTCACCTGCGCGAAGAGCTGCTTGAAATAGTTGTAGAGCAGCTGCGGCTTGTCGGAGAGCACGGCGAGCGGCGTGTCGGTTCCCATCGAGCCGACCGGCTGGATCGCGTTCTGCGCCATCGGGCCGATGTTGATCCTGAGATCCTCGAAGCTGTAGCCGAACGCCTGCAGCCGTTCGAGCGTCGCCGCGCGGCTGTGCGCCGGCTGTTTTTCCTCCACCGCGGGAAGCTGATCGAAGTGAACGGAATTTTCCTTGAGCCATTTCCCGTAGGGATGCGCCGCGGCCATCCCCTGCTTCAGCTCCTCGTCGCTGATGATGCGCCCCTCGGCGGTGTCGACGAGGAACATGCGGCCGGGCTGCAGGCGGCATTTCGCCTCGATGCGCTCGGGCGGCACGTCGAGCACGCCGACCTCCGAGGCCATGATGACGAGATCGTCCTTGGTGACGTAGTAGCGCGACGGGCGCAGCCCGTTGCGGTCGAGCACGGCGCCGACGACCGTGCCGTCGGTGAACGCGATCGAGGCGGGGCCGTCCCACGGCTCCATGAGCGCGCTGTGGTACTCGTAGAAGGCGCGCTTCTCCGCGTCCATGCTCTCGTGCGCTTCCCACGGCTCGGGGATCATCATCATCATCGCGTGCGGCAGCGAGCGGCCGCCGAGCGCGAGGAATTCGAGGCAGTTGTCGAACTTCGCCGAGTCGCTGCCGTCCTCCTGGATGATGGGGAAAACTTTCTTGAGATCGTCGCCGAAGGCCTGCGAGGCGAGCATCGACTGGCGCGCGTGCATCCAGTTCTCGTTGCCGCGGAGCGTGTTGATCTCGCCGTTGTGGATCAAATAGCGGTACGGATGCGCGCGGCCCCAGCTCGGGAAGGTGTTTGTGCTGAAGCGCGAGTGGACGACGGCGATCGCCGATTCGATCCGCGGATCGGTCAGATCGGGATAGAACGTCGCGATCTGCGGCGCGGTCAGCATGCCTTTGTAGATGATCGTCTTCGCCGACATGCTGGGGACGTAGAAATATTCGCCGACGGCGTCCTTGCCGTAGCGGAGCGCGTTTTCCGCGCGCCGGCGGATCACGTAGAGCTTTCTCTCGAAGGCGAGATCGTCCTCGATCTCTTTCCCGCGGCCGATGAACACCTGCCGGATGAACGGCTCGGAGGCCTTGGCGGTGTCGCCCAGGTACATGTTATCCGTCGGCACCTTGCGCCAGCCGAGAACTTTTTGTCCTTCCTCGGCGATGATCTTCTCGAGCGTCTTTTCGCAGCGCTGGCGCACCGCGCGCGCGTCGGGGAGAAAGATCATGCCGACGCCGTATTCGCCGGGGTCCGGCAGCTTAAAGCCGAGGCCGTTGCACGCGTCCTGGAAAAACGCGTGCGGCACCTGGAGCAGGATGCCGGCACCGTCGCCGGTGTTCTCCTCGCACCCGCACGCGCCGCGGTGGTCGAGATTCTCGAGCACGGTGATCGCCTGCTGAACGATCTGGTGCGATCTCTCGCCCTTGATGTTGACGACGAAGCCGACGCCGCACGCGTCGTGCTCGCGGCGGGGATCGTAGAGCCCTTGTTTTTCCGGTAATCCGGATTTCTTCATGATGCTGTCCCTGTCTTTCTGTGATTCGCTCCGTTGCGTTTTTTCGCGTGCGCCGCGAGCCCGTTGTCGAATTCGAGCTTCTGGCTCTCCTTGACGCTCGACAGCACGACCTTGGTGACGGTTCCGGTCACGCCCTCGAGCGAGCGGACGTCGCCCAGGAGCTTTTCGAGCGAGTCGGTGTTGGCGGTCTTCACCTTCAAAATGAAACTCTCCTCGCCGGTGACATGATGGCACTCGAGGACGTCGGGCTGCCGCGCGACGAGCGCGGCGAAGGCATCGATATATTTCTGATGCGACACCGAAACGCCGACAAAAGCGGTCACGTCCTTGCCGACTTTTTTCGGGTCGAGCACCGCCTGGTAGCCCTTGATGATGCCGCTCGATTCGAGCTTCTTGACCCGCTCCATGACGGCCGGGGAGGAAAGCTCGACCTCCTTGGCGATTTCGGCGAGATGCGTTCGGCCGCTGTTTTGCAGAATAGAAAGAATTTTTATATCTATATCGTCGATCACGCCTTATCCTCTTAGGCTGAAAATTGAGATAACCTAAATTTCTTATGTTAAGAAAGATTCAGTGTCAAGCGGATTCTGGGCCAAAATGCAAGATTTTTAAGAATTCCGCTGGAAAGGCCTTAGATCGAAGAGAGGCGGGGCAGGAGGCTAAAATTCTTAGCCGCTTGTGATATACCTCTCCAACTGCTCGATCCGGAACTGCTGCTCGCTTATGATCGCCTTTACAAGATCACCGATCGAGATCACGCCGATAAGGTGCCCGCCCTCTAGGACCGGCAGATGGCGTATGCGCTTGTCGGTCATGACCGCCATGCATTCCTCGATGGTCTGATTCGGTCCGGCGTAGAGGACGTGCGAGGTCATGATCTCGCGCACAGCCGTAGTGCGCGACGACCGCCCTTCCAGGATGACTTTGCGCGCGTAGTCCCGCTCGGAGATGACGCCGACGACGGGCTCTCCTTCGCGGACGATCAGCGCGCCGATGCCTTTGTCAGCCATGAGCTTCATCGCGTCGTAAACCATCGAGTTAGGCTCGACTGACCAGACGTTACGGCCTTTCCCGGCCAATATGTCGCTGACTTTCATAGAGCACCTCGCGTGTGCGGCTGAGAAGGAAATTACTGCGCGACAGAACGATTGTAAAGCGGTTATTGATCCCACAACTAACTTATTGAAGTCGAAGCCGCGGAAGCGGCTGCGCGCGGGATTTCATTGCTTTTTAGCGCGGTGTCCATTAGAATGGACAGAACTTTCCATCGATATTTTGAATAATTAGTCGCTTCCACGCTGGTCGAATGATCTATAGCCTTAAGCTCGCCGTCATCGCCGTCGTTACTCCCATTTTATCTTTGCTGATTCTCTTGCTTGCGCCCTTCGACGACCGCGAAGGAAAGCTCGCCTACCGCATCGGCGAGCTCTGGAGCTGGTCGGTTTTAGAAATCACCGGCGTGCGCCTCAAGGTGCGCGGCCTCGACCGGCTGAAAAAAGATCGACCGTACATCTTCATCGCCAATCACCAGAGCCACATCGATATCCCGGTGATGGTGCAGAGCCTGCGGGGCTTCCAGCTCCGCTGGATTGCGAAGAAAACCTTAGCCTACGTCCCCTTCTTCGGCTGGGCGTTATTGGCCTCGCGCCATATTCTGATCGACCGCGCCAACCGCGCCGCGGCGATGTCGAGCCTGGGCAAGGCCAAGAAAAAGCTCGCGGCGGGCATCTCGGTCGTGATTTTTCCCGAAGGGACGCGCGGTTTCCACGGCCGGCTCGGGCACTTCAAGCGCGGCGCTTTCCTGCTCGCGATCAAAACCAAGACGCCGATCGTGCCGGTCACGATCAGCGGCAGCTGGAGCATTCTGGGAAAAAAGGACTGGCGGCTCAAAAGCGGCGTGATCGAGGTCTTCGTCCACGAGCCGATCGCGGTCGACCGTCTGAGCGGCAAAGACAGCGAAGGACTGACCGAGCGCGTCCGCGACATCATCGAGTCGCGCTGCCGCGTCCCTTCCGATACGGAGGAGCATGCGCACGGCGCCCGCGCCGCCGCGGCGTTGAACGTCGCTTAAATCATGGAACCGGTCAAAATCATTCCGCTCGGCGGCCTCGGCGAATTCGGCCTGAATATGATGCTCGTCGAATACGCCGGCGAGGCGATCGCGATCGATTGCGGCCTCATGTTTCCCGGCGCCGATCTTTTCGGCATCGACCTCGTGATCCCCGACATCGGCTACCTGCTGGAGAGAAAAGATTCGCTCCGCGCGATCGTGCTCACGCACGCGCATGAAGATCACATCGGCGCGCTGCCCTATATCTTGAAGCAGATCAACGCCCCGGTCTTCGGCTCGCGCTTAACGCTCGGGCTTTTGAAAAATAAAATACGCGAGCACGGCCTGGAGCAATCGGCCGATCTTCGCGAGATCGCCGCGGGAAATCCGTGGCAGCTGGGGCCCTTCAAGCTCGAAGGCATCCGCGTCACGCACAGCTTGATGGACTGTCTCGCGCTCGCGATCGAGACGCCGGCGGGCGTCGTGATCCACACCGGCGATTTTAAGATCGATCAGACGCCGATGGGCGGCGAGTATTTCGATTTCCAAAAGTTCGCCGCCTACGGCGAAAAAGGCGTTCTTCTGCTCCTCTCCGACTCGACCAACGTCGAGCGCGAAGGCTACACGCCCTCGGAGCGCGAGGTGGGGAAAAATCTCGAGGCGATCTTCATGCGGAGCCGCGGAAAGATCTTCGTCTCGACCTTTTCGTCCAACATCCCGAGGATCCAGCAGGTCGCCGATATCTCCCGGCGCGCCGGCCGGCGGCTCGTCTTGAGCGGCCGCAGCATGATCAACAACGCGGACGTCTCCTCCGATCTCGGCTACCTTGATCTGCCAAGCGACACACTGAACGAGAACGAGCCGTGGCAGCATCTGCCGCCGGACCAGATCACGTTTCTGACCACCGGCAGCCAGGGCGAGCCGCTCTCCGCGCTCCATCGCATCGCGCTCGACGATCACAAATCGATCAAGATCGCCCCCGGCGACGCCGTGCTGCTCTCCTCCAAGTTCATCCCCGGAAACGAGCGGGCGATCACCAACGTGATCAATCACCTCTATCGCCGCGGCGCCGAAGTCCATTATGAGAGCGTCTCGGAGATTCATGTCTCCGGCCACGCGGCGCAGGAGGAGCTGAAGGCGATGCTTCACCTCACGCGCCCGCGCTACTTCGTCCCCGTCCACGGCGAGTACCGACACCTCGTGCGGCACATCCAGCTCGCCCAAGCGGTGGGCGTTCCGAAAGAGAACTGTTTTCTCCTCGAAGACGGTCAGGTGCTGGAGCTTAACGGAAAGCGCGCGCGCAAGGTGGAGCCGATCAGCGTCGGGCGGGTCTTCGTCGACGGCAAAGGCGTCGGCGACGTCGAGGAAGTCGTCATCCGCGACCGCAGGCACCTTTCCGGCGACGGCATGGTGCTCGCCGTGATGGCGATCCACCAGCAGAGCGGCGAGGTCGTCGCCGGGCCGGACATCATCACGCGCGGCTTCGTCCGCGCCGACGGCGGCGAGGAGATCCTCGAAGGCGGGCGGCAGGTCGTGTTGCAGACGTTGAAGGAGATCAATCGCGAGACGCTGAGCGACGCCGGCGAAGTGCAGGAAGAGGTCCGCAAAGCGCTCAGGCGATATTTTTATAAGGCGCTCGAGCGCCGCCCCGTCGTGCTCGCGCTCATCATGGAGACCTGATGGCGCAGGAAAAGAAATCGAAGCTCAACCGGGAAATCCTCGCCGTCGCGCTGCTCGTGCTGGGTTTGCTCCTGACGCTGAGCCTTCTTTCCTACAGCCCGCGCGACCGCTCGCTGAATACGCCTTCGGGAAATCTCTCGACGCAAAACTGGGGCGGTCCGGCGGGCGCGTACGTCGCCGACCTCCTGCTCCAGATCTTCGGCCTCACCTCCTACCTGCTGCCGATTTTTCTCTTTACCGTCTCCTACAGCCTGTTTCGCGACACCTATGAAAAAACGCGTCCGACCAAGCTCGCCGGGGGCGTCCTGCTCATCTGGAGCGCGGCGACGCTCTTGAGCCTGCTTCGCACCGTCGACGCCTGGCGCGAGGCGGGCGGCGTCATCGGCGAGCTTACGGCGAATTCGCTTCTCGTCGCGCTCTTCGGGCGCGTCGGCGCCTACGTCATCGTCATCCCGACTTTTCTCCTGTCCGTCGCGGCGGTGAGCCAGAAGTCCCTACTGACTCTTCTGGAGCGCGGTCGCCGGGACTTCGGCAAACTGGGCAAATGGCTCGCGGCCGCGATCGAGAGCGCGCAGAAACGCCGCCGCGCCGAGCAGGAAAAGAACGAAAATAAAAAGAAAGAGCAGCGCGACTTCGTGCCGCCGCCGATCGTGATGAAGGAAGACGCGCCCGATGCCGAGGCGGCGGCGCCCAAAAAGCCGCGCAAGAAAGCCGCCGCACCCGAGAAGCAGCTCGACTTCCCCGAGCTCAAGCCCGACGGCTATCAGCTTCCCTCGGTCGATCTCCTCGACGCGCCCGAGGGCGGGCCGGTGAGGATCGACAAGGAAACGCTGGAGGCGAATTCGCTCATCCTGCAAAACAAGCTCGCCGACTTCGGCGTCGAGGGCGAAGTCGTCGCCGTGAAGCCCGGGCCGGTCATCACGATGTATGAGTTCAAGCCCGCCGCGGGCGTCAAGGTGCGGCGCATCGTCACGCTGGCCGACGACCTCTCCATGGCGCTTCGCGCGCTCAGCATCCGCATCCTCGCGCCGATCCCCGGCGAATCGGTGGTCGGCATCGAGATTCCCAATCCCCGGCGCGAAAAAGTCTTCCTCCGCCAGGTGATCGAGGGCGATATCTATCAGGCATCGGACTCGCGGGTTACCCTCGCGCTCGGGCGCGACATCTCGGGCACGCCTTTTATCGGCGATCTCGCGCGCATGCCGCATCTGCTCGTCGCCGGGGCGACCGGCACCGGCAAATCGGTCTCGATCAACGCGATGATTTTGAGCATGCTCTTCAAGGCCTCGCCCGAGGACGTGCAGTTCATCATGATCGATCCCAAGATGTTGGAGCTCTCGATCTACGAGAACCTGCCGCACATGATCGTCCCGGTCGTGACCGAGCCGAAGAAAGCCGCCTCGGCGCTTTTTTGGGCGATGGACGAGATGGACCGGCGCTATCGGCTGATGCGCGACAAGGGCGCGCGGAGCATCGACAATTACAATCGCATTCTCGAAAAAGAAGCCGCCGATAAAAAGAACTTGATCGATTTGAAGGACAACGACGCGCCGGAGGAGAACGGCGCCGTCGGCGGCGATTTGAGCGAGGACGCGCCGCTCGTGCATGAGCGCCTGCCGCGGATCGTCATCATCGTCGATGAGCTCGCCGACTTGATGATGAGCGTCGGACGCGACATCGAGGAATACATCACGCGCCTCGCGCAGAAAGCGCGCGCCGCCGGCATTCACATGATCCTCGCGACGCAGCGCCCTTCGGTCGACGTCATCACCGGCCTCATCAAGGCGAATTTCCCCGCGCGGATATCATTCCAAGTGACCTCGAGGGTCGATTCGCGGACGATTCTCGACTCGATCGGCGCCGAGCGGCTGCTCGGCGAAGGCGACATGCTGTTTCTGCCGCCGGGAACCGCGCGGCTGACGCGCATCCACGGCGCGTTCGTCTCCGACCAGGAGATTAAAAAAGTCATCGACTTCATCAGCCGCCAGGCCAAACCGCGCTACCGCCCGGAGGTCTTCGAGGCCAAAAAGGAGATGGAAG
>DATJFG010000048.1:0-43261 GCA_035495775.1 Verrucomicrobiia bacterium
GCACCGAAGGCAAACTCGGCGGCCAGGCACAGGTCCGCGACGTCAGCGGGGTCTGGAAGGACTTGACCGAGAGCGTCAACATGATGGCCGGCAACCTGACCGCTCAGGTCCGCAACATCGCCGACGTCACCATCGCCGTGGCCAACGGCGACTTGTCGAAGAAAATCACCGTCGACGTCCGCGGCGAGATTCTCCAGTTGAAAGACACGATCAATACGATGGTCGATCAGCTGCGGAGCTTCGCCGCCGAGGTCACGCGCGTCGCGCGCGAGGTCGGCACCGAAGGAAAACTCGGCGGCCAGGCGGTCGTCCCCGGCGTCGCCGGCACGTGGAAGGACTTGACCGACTCGGTCAACGCGATGGCGAGCAACCTGACCGCTCAAGTGCGAAACATCGCGGAAGTCACCATCGCGGTCGCCAACGGCGACTTATCCAAGAAAATCACCGTCGATGTCCGCGGCGAAATCTTGCAGCTTAAAGCGGCATTCAACACGATGGTCGACCAGCTGAACGCCTTCGCGGCCGAGGTCACACGCGTCGCGCGCGAAGTCGGCACCGAAGGAAAACTCGGCGGCCAGGCGGTCGTCACCGGGGTTGCCGGAACATGGAAAGACTTAACCGACAGCGTCAACCTCATGGCCGGTAACCTGACCGCGCAGGTCCGTAACATCGCCGACGTCACCATCGCCGTCGCCAACGGCGACTTGTCGAAGAAGATCACCGTCGACGTCCGCGGCGAGATCCTCCAGCTCAAAGATGCCATCAATACGATGGTCGACCAGCTGAATGCCTTCGCGGCCGAGGTTACGCGCGTCGCGCGCGAGGTCGGCACGGAAGGTAAGCTGGGCGGTCAGGCGGTCGTCCCCGGCGTTGCCGGCACATGGAAAGACTTGACGGACAACGTCAACCTGATGGCAAACAACCTGACGGCGCAAGTCCGCAACATCGCCGACGTCACCATCGCCGTCGCCAACGGCGACTTGTCGAAAAAGATCGCCGTCGACGTCCGCGGCGAGATCCTGCAGCTCAAAAACGCCATCAACACGATGGTCGACCAGCTGAACGCCTTCGCCGCCGAGGTCACGCGCGTCGCGCGCGAAGTCGGCACCGAAGGAAAGCTGGGCGGCCAGGCGGTCGTCCCCGGCGTCGCCGGCACATGGAAGGACTTGACCGACAACGTCAACGTCATGGCGGCGAACCTGACCGCGCAGGTTCGCGGCATCGTCAAGGTCGTCACCGCCGTCGCCAACGGCAGCTTGAAGGAAAAGCTCACCGTCGAAGCCAAAGGCGAGGTCGCGGCGCTGGCCGAGACGATCAACAACATGACGGACACGCTGGCGATCTTCGCGGAGCAGGTGACCACGGTGGCGCGCGAAGTCGGCGTCGAAGGCCGGCTGGGCGGCCAGGCGAACGTCCCGGGCGTCGCCGGCATCTGGAAGGATTTGACCGACAACGTCAACCTTCTCGCGGCCAACCTGACGACTCAGGTGCGCGCCATCGCCGACGTGGCGACCGCCGTCACGAAGGGCGACTTGACCCGCTCGATTCAGGTCGATGCGCGCGGCGAGGTTGCCGAGCTCAAGGACAACATCAACGCGATGATCCAAAACCTCCGCGCCACGACCGATCAGAATACCGAGCAGGACTGGCTGAAGACCAACCTTGGAAAATTCACCAGCATGCTCCAAGGTCAGCGTGATCTCACGACGGTCGGGCGGATGCTGCTCTCCGAGCTCGCACCGCTCGTCAGCGCCCAGTACGGCGCGATCTATCAAATGGATTCCAGCAACGGCGCCGATCGCCTCCAGATGCTCGCCGGTTACGCTCGTGCCGATGAGCCGGAGATCCCGATCGACGTCTCGGTCGGCGTTGGGCTGGTCGGCCAATGCGCGCTGGAGAAGCGCCGCATCCTGCTCGACGAGCTACCGGAGGATTACCTCCGCATCAGCTCGGGTCTCGGCGAAGCGCCGCCGCGCAACCTGATCGTTCTCCCCGTGCTCTTCGAGGGCCAGACCAAGGCCGTCATCGAGCTCGCCTCGCTCGCGCACTTCACCTCCACACATCTCACGTTCCTGGCGCAACTGACGGAAAGCATCGGCATCGTGCTCAACACGATCGAGGCGACGATGCGCACCGAAGGGTTGCTGCAGCAGTCGCAGAAGCTCGCCGTCGAACTCCAGGCGCAACAAAAAGAGCTGCAGCAGACGAACGAGGAGTTGGCCAATAAGGCGAAACAGCTCGCCGAGCAGAACGCAGAAGTCGAGCGCAAGAACCGCGAGATCGAGCAGGCGCGCCACGCCGTCGAGGAAAAGGCGGCCGAGCTGGCTCTCGCGTCGAAGTACAAATCGGAATTTTTGGCCAACATGACGCACGAGCTGCGCACGCCGCTGAATTCGATTTTGATTCTCGCACAGCAGCTGGCGGACAACCGAGACGGCAATTTGAGCGGCAAGCAGGTGGAATTCGCCCGCAATGTCCATGCCGCAGGCGCCGATCTCTTGAACTTGATCAGCGACATCCTCGATCTTTCGAAGATCGAATCGGGGACAGTGACCGTCGAGCCGGAGGAGATCCCGTTTGTCAAGGTGCGCGACGCCGTCGAGCGGAGCTTCCGCCACGTCGCCGAATCGCGGCAGCTGGCTTTCGAGATCGACGTCGATCCCGACATTCCGCGCGGTATTGTCACGGACATCAAACGGCTCCAGCAGGTCCTCAAAAATCTGCTCTCGAACGCATTCAAATTCACGATGCAGGGTCGCGTCACTCTGCGCATGAAGATCGCGACCTCCGGATGGAGCCCCGATCACATGACGCTCAACTCGAGCTCGAGAGTCATCGCCTTCGAGGTAAGCGACACCGGCATCGGCATCCCCCCCGACAAGCAGAAGATCATCTTCGAGGCGTTCCATCAGGCCGACGCGGGCACGAGCCGGCGTTTCGGCGGCACGGGTCTCGGTCTCGCGATCAGTCGCGAGCTCGCGACGCTGCTGGGAGGCGAGATCAAGCTCGTCAGCGCCCCCGGCCAGGGCAGCAGCTTCACTATGTATCTGCCCGAGCAATATATGGGAGCCGCGCCCGGCGCGGCGCCCAAGGCCGACATGCCCTCGCCCGCGCCGCTGATCGTCCGCCAGGCCGAGAAGCCCGAGGAGATCCCCGACGACCGGCATGAGATCATGCCCGGCGACCCCTGTGTGCTGATCGTCGAAGACGATCCGCACTTCGCGCGCGTGCTGCTCGGACTCGTGCGCGAGAAGGGCTTTAAAGGCGTCGTGACGCCGCAGGGAGCGCTGGTTCGCTCGCTCGCCCGCCAGTACAATCCGCTGGCGATCACGCTCGACATTTTCCTGCCGGATATGCTGGGCTGGACGGTTCTCAGCCATCTGAAGCAAGATGCCGCGACGCGTCATATTCCCGTGCAAATCCTGACCGTCGAGGAGGAAAGGCTCCAGGGCTTGGGTCATGGGGCATTCTCCTATTTGATCAAGCCCTCGACGACCGACGAGCTCAAAAAGGCCGCCGATCGCGTATTGGAATACGCTCAATCGGCGCGCCGCAATCTGCTCATCGTCGAAGACAACGAGATCGAGCGGCAGAGCATTGTCGAGTTGCTCGGCCACGAAAGCGTTGACATCGTCACGGCATCGAGTGGCGCCGAGGCATGGGCCGCGCTTCGCTCCGGCACGCGTTTCGACTGCGTCGTGCTCGATCTGAGGCTGCCCGATATCTCGGGGTTCGAGCTTCTGGAACGTGTGCGCGAGGAACCGGATCTCCGCGATCTGCCGATCGTGGTCTTCACCGGCAAAGATCTCTCGGAGGAAGACGAGATCCAGCTGCTGCGCATGGCGGAAAGCGTCATTTTAAAAGGCGTGCAATCGCCCGAGCGTTTGCTCGATGAAACGTCGCTGTTCCTCCATCTCGTCGAATCGGAGTTGCCGGCATCGAAGCAGGAGATGCTGAAGCGCCTGCGGCAAACCGATGAGGCGCTCATCGACAAGAAAGTTCTCGTCGTCGACGACGACGTGCGCAACATCTTCGCGCTCACCAGCCTGCTCGAGCAGCATGGCCTCAACGTGGTCAGCCGCGAGACCGGCGCCGAAGCGATCGCGCTGCTCGAGGAAGACCCGGACATCGATGCGGTACTGATGGATATCATGATGCCCGAGATGGACGGTTACGAGACGATGAGACGCATCCGCGTCAATCCCAAGCACCGCCTGCTGCCGATTCTGGCGCTCACGGCGAAAGCGATGAAGGGCGACCGCGAAAAATGTCTCGAGGCCGGCGCTTCGGACTACATCGCCAAGCCGGTCGACACCGAAGAGCTGCTCGCGCTGCTGCGCATTTGGCTGTTCGGCAAACAGCCGCTCAACCGCAAGGCGGCGGTGCTGGCGAGCGAAAGCCCGGCGGCGTAAGAAGGGCGTACTGTGCACCATGGAACTGAGAACGCACGATGAGTGAACCGATAGCCAATATTCTCATCGTCGACGACGACGCCAAAACGTTGATGGCGATGGAGGCGCTGCTCGCCGCGCCGGGTCGGGCGATCGTGCTCGCGCATTCCGGTCGCGAGGCGCTCCGTCATCTGCTGAGACAGGATTTCGCGCTTATTCTGCTCGACGTTCGCATGCCGGACATTGACGGCTTCGAGACCGCCGCGATGATCCGGCAAAACGAACGCTTCCGCTACACGCCGATCATCTTCCTTTCCGCCGTGGACACGCTCGATGAGGACGTCATCCGCGGCGTCGCCAGCGGCGCCGTCGATTACCTGTTCAAGCCCGTCATGCCGGACGTGCTCAAAGCGAAGGTATCGGTGTTCGTCGATCTCTTCCGCATGAACGAGCGGATGAAGCAGCAGGCCGTTAAAGAGGCTCAAGCACTGCTCGCCGCCGTCGTCGAATCCTCTCAAGACGCCATCATCGTCAAAAATCTCGAAGGCATTATCGTCTCATGGAACGAGAGCGCTCAGCATCTCTTCGGCTACAAGGCCGACGAGGCGGTCGGCAAGCCGATGACGATGATCATTCCGGAGGAAAAGCACTCCGAGGAGCGGCTGATCCTCGAGCGCATCCGCCGCGGTGAGAGAATCGAGCCGTTCGAGACGCTGCGTCGGTCGAAGGAAGGGGCTGTCATCGACGTATCTTTGGCGATATCGCCGATCCTCGATGCCGCCGGCCGCATCATCGGCGCCTCGAGCGTCGCGCGCGACATCACCGAGCGAAAACGGATGGAAGCCGAGCTACGCGAGCTCAACGTCGAGCTCGAAAAGCGCGTCGCCGACCGGACCGCCGACCTCATCCGCACGATCGAGCAGCGGGAGAAACTCCAGCAGCAGCTCTCTCAGTCGCAAAAAATGGAAAGCATCGGTACTCTCGCCGGCGGTATCGCGCACGATTTCAACAACATTCTCACGATTATTCTCGGATATTCATCGGCGCTGAACGGCGTGAACGACGCCGAGCGGATTCGTGAAGGCCTCGGGATCATCCGCGAGACCGGCATGCGCGGCGCCGTTCTCGTACAGCAGCTTCTGACTTTGTCGCGCAGCGGCAATCTGAGCTTCGAGGCGGTCGATGTCGGCGATCAGCTCCGCCAGTTTGCCAAGATCCTGGGCGAGACGTTTCCGAAGACCATGTCAATTTCGGTTGACGTCGAACCCGATGTTTCCCCGACGCTCGCCGACCCCAATCGCCTGCAGCAGGCGCTGCTCAATCTCTGCGTCAATGCACGCGATGCGATGAACGGTTCGGGAAGCCTCAGGCTCAGCAACTCAACCGTTGCCGGGGAGCAGCTAAGATCGCGGTTTCCCGATGCCTCCGAAGACCGCTATATCTGCGTTAAGGTCACGGATAGCGGCACCGGTATGGACCCCGATGTAAAGGACCGGATCTTCGATCCTTTTTTCACGACCAAAGGCCCCGGACAAGGGACCGGCCTGGGACTGACCGCGGTCTACGGCATCATTCGTGAGCACGATGGCTTCGTCGAGGTCGAAAGCGAACCCGGCCGCGGGACAACATTTTATCTCTACCTTCCCCTCAAACCGATCGACGAGAAATCGACCGTCGCAGTTCATACCGTAAACCTGAATGGCATCGAGGAACGCCGCGGCGACGAAACCCTTCTTTTCGTCGACGACGAGGAGCGCCAAGTCTCGCTCATTCAGGACTTTTTGCGCAGCCGGGGGTATCGGGTGCTCGTGGCCCGCGACGGCGTCGAGGCGGTAGAGGTCCACCGTCGGCACAAAGACGAGATCGCGGCAGTCATTCTCGATTTGGGACTGCCTCGGCTGAACGGATGGGAAGCCTTTCTGAGAATGAAACATGATCAGCCGAACGTGAAGACGATTTTCGCCAGCGGGTACATCAAGGCGGAAATACGCTCCGAAATGATCAATCAAGGCGTGGTCGGCATCATCCACAAGCCATATTTACCCGAAGAGCTTCTCGCGAAGGTCGTTGAGACGATCAACGAGCGCGAAGCGGTCGCGCTCTCCTAAACAAGCCGAACAACTCCTCTCCTATGAGGGTCCGGTCGCATCTGATCGTTCTGGTGCTGGCCGCTGCTGCTGGTCGATCGATGTCGCTAAGGAAACGAAACCGCTCGTGCCAACAGCATATCTGAACGATTGCTTCACGACACCGCGTTTGTCGAAATCCCCAGCTGCTGCGGCGGTCCGCCTACCTCGCCAATGCGGGTATTTCCCTAACCGATTCAGGAGTTTACCCTATTGGCGATCGGTTATCCCGATATAGAATAGGTTCGCTCGGCTATGGGACGAGATCTCGAATCGTTTGCGATGTTCCGCGGCAAACGGCGTATCGTTTTCGGATCTTTATGCAATCGGAGTTGACTCAACGAATGCTGAAATTACTGCCCGGAGATCATCTCTGCCTTTTTTATGAGAAGGATCCCGCAGAGCAGATGCCGGCGCTGTTGCCGTTCATTCAGGAGGCGCTCGCCGCCGGAGAGCAGTTCGTTTACGTGGCCGACGACCACACCATCAATGAACTCAGCGAACGTTTGAGACAGGGCGGTATCGATGTCTCTCGCGAATGCGATCGAGGCGCCCTCAAGCTCTGGACCCGCCGCGACTGGCGCCAACCCGGAAAACTCTCCGCGGCCAAGAAATCGCGTCAGGTGTTGCAACTCATCGAAGAGGCGACAAAGTCCGGCTTTAAGGCCAGCCGCTTCGCCGTCGAAATGACCTGGACCCTAGGGCCAGACATCGACAACCGTCTGCTTGAGCAGTGGGAAGCGGCTCTCAATACAATTTTCGTTCCGGACTTTCCTGGAAAAATCGTCTGTCAGTACAATCGCAGCCGCCTTTCGCCTGAAGCGATCTTCGCGGCGCTCCGCACTCACCCGCTCGCGATCATCCGCGACGATGCCTATTCCAATTTATTCTACGAAGCCCCGCTGATTCTCTACGGCAACCAGAAATCGAGCGGCGCGCGCGTCGAATGGATGCTGTCGCAGCTTAAGCGCGCCCGTGCGGTTGAAAAAGAGCGCGAAGAGCTGATTCGCCAGCGCTCCGCCGTCGTGGAAGCCGAGCGCGGCCGCGCTAAACTCGAAAAACTCAACGAGGAGTTGGAGCGCCGCGTCGCCGAGCGGAACGCCGAGCTCATAACCGCCAATGCGGCGCTTTTGAAAGACATGGAGGAGCGTAAGACTCTGGAAGAGCAACTGCGTCAGGCGCAGAAAATGGAGAGCATGGGCACGCTCGCCGGCGGTATCGCGCATGACTTCAATAATATCTTGAACATCATTCAGGGCTACTCCTCGCTGATCGGCTCGCACGCATCCGACGGCGGAGAAATCGCCGAAGGCGTCAAAGTCATCAATGAGGCGATCAAGCGTGGCGCCGCCGTCGTGCAGCAGCTCTTGACGATAGCGCGCAAGGCCGACGCCAACCTCGAGCGAACCGATTTGAACGCCCTCGTGAGCAGTCTGGCTGAACTGATCAAGGGAACCTTTCCGAAAAATATCGAAGTGAATCTCCAGCTCGCGAAAGATCTCCCGTCGATTCTGGCGGATCCTGATCAAATCAGCCAAGCCTTATTGAACCTGTGCGTCAACGCCCGCGATGCGATGCCGGGCGGCGGCCGCTTGATGCTGAAGACGGCCATCGCCGACCGCGGGGCGCTTAAACTCAACGGCAATGCGAACGTTGAGCAATTCGTTTCGATAGAGATTGCCGACGGCGGCGGCGGCATGGAGGAAAGCGTTCGTAGCCGAGTTTTCGAGCCGTTTTTCACCACTAAGGAATCCAACAAAGGCACGGGTCTCGGCCTTTCCGTGGTTTACGGGATCGTCAAGAACCATCACGGTGTCATCGAAGTCGAAAGCACCCGCGGCCGCGGATCGACGTTCCGCATCGCCCTGCCTGTGTTCCCGCTCGAAGCGTCCGAGGAGTACCGCGCAGCGGACCACGCCTCCAACGGCAGCGACAAAACCGTCGATCGAAGCGCGACCGCCCTCATCGTAGAAGACGAGGAATCCACGCTTCACCTGCTGCGCAATCTATTGGTGGAAAGGGGCTATCGCGTCTTTACTGCGATCGACGGAGAAGAGGCGGCCGCGCGATATTGTCGCAATGCCGACGATATTGACGTGGTCCTACTCGATCTCGACCTGCCGAAAATGCCGGGAGCGGAAGTCTTGCGGAAAATTCGGGCGAAAAATCCCCATGCACGCGTGCTGGTCACGACTGGCTACCTGGACCCGGAGCTTAAAGAGGCTCTCGTCCGCGAAGGGGTGCACCACTTCATCCATAAGCCTTACATGCTCGATGAAATAATCGCCGTGCTGAATGCCGAGGATAACCGATCGTTAGAAACGGTCGGCGAGATCCGATAAAGAAGGCGGCGTCACTCCTGCTGATCGCCGAGGGCCTGCCGGACGCTCTTGACGATCGTTTCCGGAACATAAGGCTTCGGAATAAAGTCCCGGACCCCTCCTTTGACCATATCTGATTTGACCTTGGGATCGAGATAACCGCTGGTGAGAATCATTTTGACCTGCGGGTTGCGCTCTTTCAACGCCAGGTAGACGGTCCATCCGCCCAGCTTCGGCAGCGCCATGTCGCAAAGCACGAGATCGACTTCGCTTTGGTGGCGGCTGTAAACATCGATCGCTTCGATGCCGTCCTTCGCCATTAAAACTCGAAACCCGGCGTCCTCAAGAATTTTCTTGAGCAGGTTCAGCATCGGCAGCTCATCCTCGACAACGAGAATCATCTGGCTCGCGTTTGCCATAAGTAGAGATAGATTTTCACAGTACCCGCCCCTCGTCAAGACCTCAGCTGGCCGATTCCGAGGTCCGAATCGATCTCACAGCTACCGAAACGCCGTCTTATCGAGCGGCTTACCCTGGATCGCGCGGAGCATGCCCGGCAGCTCCATCACGGAGGCGACGACAGCCAACATAAATGCCGCCGGCAGCTCGTACCAAGCGACTCCATAAAAGCGCCGATTGCGCAGACAGTTCCAGCATCCGTGGAGCGCCCGCATGACGGCGAAAAGCGGGATCGAAAGATAGCCCAGGCGTGCGAGTGAGGCGTATGGAACACGCCGGTCGATCAGCCTCGTCTTGATGACGCCATAACCGAGGCTGCGCCGGATCTGACGCTCCGCCGCCCATCCGTCGTAGGCGTGACATACCGCCAGCCGCGGATCGAAAAAGATGCGATGACCGGCGCGACGCAGCGCTTCGGCTTGGAGCAGCGACATGTGGGGGCCTCCGTCCGCGCAGGGATGGGAGAGAAGCACCGAGCGGCGGAAGCCCGCGTTATTGATCGCGACATGGCGCGTGTAACCGGCTTCTCCTACATCGAGGTAAGAACGGGCTAGGAGGCCCATGATTCGATAGAGCAACCTCTCGCTTGCGTAATACGTTCGGCCCGTAACAGCCGAGACCTCGGGGTGCTCACGGATGACAGCCAAAAAACGGCGCAGCCATCCGCGGTCGGCAACGCAATCCGCGTCGATGAGCGCGACGAGTTCAGCGGACGCGGCAACAGCCCCGGCATTTTTTAGCGCCGCGGCAGTGCGTTCAACCGAGGCAATGATTCGAAGCGAAGGCAAAATCCGACACAGCTCTGCGGTAAAGGCCGGCTCGAGCCGTGCGGACTCGACGAGCAGAAACTCGATCTCCTCCTCGACGTCCTGCCGCGAGAGCGCGACCATACAATCGCGAAGGTCATTGCGGCTTTGAGGGCTGCCGACAGCGTAATCTGACGTTATGATGACACTGACGACCGGCGGCATGAAGGAACCATTGTACAGTGGAACAAAGCAGCGTCAAGACACTTCTATGCGCGAGAGATACAATTAAACGTTAAAGCGGAAATGAATGATGTCGCCGTCGACGACGACGTAGTCCTTGCCCTCGAGCCTTAGCTTTCCCGCCTCGCGGCATTTCGACTCGCTGCCGTAACGGATGAAGTCGTCGTATGCGACCACCTCGGCGCGGATAAAGCCGCGTTCGATGTCGCTGTGGATTTTTCCCGCCGCCTTGCGCGCCACGGTCCCCTGCTGGATCGTCCAGGCCTTCACCTCATCTTCCCCGGAGGTAAAAAAGCTGATGAGATCGAGCAACCGATACGAGGCCCGAATAAAGCGGTCGCGTGCGGGCTCTGCGATGCCGAGCTCGCTTAAAAAACCGTGGCGGTCTTTTTCGTCGAGTTGGGCGACTTCCATTTCCACCTTGGCCGACAAGGCGAGGCCGGGGATTTTGAGCCGCTCCAGCTCGGCGCGATAGGCCTCCGGCGGCTCTTTTCCCGCCCGCTCTTCGCTTACGTTGAAGAGCGCGATGACGGATTTGCGGCTCAAAAAGCCGAAGCCTGCGAGCAGCGTCTCCTCATCGGGAGTGAAATCGACGCTCCGCAAGCTTTCTTCGGCTTCAAGCGCCTTCAGGCACTGAGCCAATAGCTCTCCCTCGCGCTCCTTGCCTTTTTCTTTTTTAAGCTTCGTCAGACGATTTTCGACGACGACGAGATCCGCTAGGATCATCTCGGCCAACAGATCGCGGAGGTCCTTCATCGGCTCCGACGCGCCGTCGAAATCGTTAAGCACAAGCGCCATCGCGTCGACATCGCGCATCTGCGCGAGCAGGGCGGCGTTCGCCTTGAGTTTCTCTTTGCCCTGCTGCGCTGGAAAATCGGTGAAGCGGATCTCGGCGTAAGTGGTCTTTTTCGGCTTGAAGATTTCCGAGAGGCGGTCAACGCGCGCATCCGGCACTTTGGTGACGCCCAGATGGCTTTCACCCTGACCCGAATCCGGCGTAAGACCCGTGAGGGCACTGAAAATCGTCGTCTTTCCTGAGCCCTGGCGGCCGATAAGTCCAATTTTCAAGTTCTTTCTCCTGAAAAAAGTAAATTAAACAGATAACAAACGCGCGCGAAAAAAGCGAGTAATGAGACCCATCCGAGTTGCCTGCGGCAAGGTCGCATTGTATCGTCGATACTCAAGTGAAACAAAAACTGAAGCTCATCGCGATCGCGCTCGCCGCTCTGTTACTTTCATCGTATGCCGCCGCTTATCTGATCGCTGGAACCGAAGCCTTTCGCCGTCGGCTCGAATCCGAACTCAGCGCCCGCAGCGGCTATACGATTAAAATAAAACGCATCCAACCGACGGTGTGGCTGAGCTTCGTAATCTCCGGCGTGGTTGTTTCCCGCGGCGACGCGGTTTTATTCGAGGGCCAGAGCATCAGCGCATCATTTTGGCCCCACGACCTGTACTATCGCAGAGTCCGGCGTCTCGCTTTCGAACGCCCCGTAGTTCACCTCGCGTTGCAAGAACTTTTTCGCCTTCGGCCGGCAGGAAAGCCATCCTCCGATTTCTCTATCGATACGCTCAAGATTGAAAAAGGCGAGCTGCTGCTCGATACCGGACGTGGCGTGATCCGCTTGAACGATCTTTCCGCAGACACATCGAGTCTTCGTGTCGGCGGAAAAGATGCCTTGGAGCTTCGCGCAGAGCTTCCGGCACTCGGGGCCACCGCGGTCGTGTCTATTTTCGGCGCCCCGGCGGAGAGATACGCGAAGATGACCGTCCATCAGCATGACCAACGGGCGGGACGATCCGTCACAGAGCCTCATCTTGTTTTTTCCGGCGGTGTCAAACTCGTCAGCAAAGCCGACGGCGCCTATGAGGCGGCGGTAAACGGCAATATGTACGAGCTTCTCTGGGGCGGGGCTAAGATAAACACAGTTTTACAGGCCCACGTCGACATCGGCTCACGATTCGACACTGCTCTCCTGTCGCTACTGGTTTATACTGATAGGTTTCCAATTGAACTCGTTCCGGCGTTGCCGCCGGTCGAATCTGTTTCGGTGACGGCGAGACTCGAAGCCGAATATTCTCATGCCGCAAACACGGCGACTCTGAAAAAAATAGATATTGGTTCGTCACTCGGCACGATCGCCGGTGGAGGAACGATCTCGTTCGCGGAAAGTCCCGCGCGGCTCTCAGCGAGTCTGACGTTGAGCGATGCATTTTTCGAAGGCCTGAAGCCTCTTCTCGGCGGCGTCCTCGCGGCGCCTCATTACAAAGGCAAGCTCGCCGCGAAAGTGAGCTTGTCGGGCCCCTTCAATACGCCGGACATCGCCGGAACGGCGTGGAGCTTTGACGGCAGCGCGCGCGGCGAGCAACTCTCTGTTGGAAGCTTTTCGTTTAAAGTACCTTTTCACTGGAATGGCTCATTGGAAGCGAAGAAAAGCGAGTTCCGCGCGACCGATGTCACTTTCGGCGCCAAAGCTGAACCCAATTTCAAAATCGGTCAGGCGAAGATCGCCGGCGACATCGTCAAGCAGCGACAGCTGCCGCTCTCGATCGCCGCGGGCTTTGAGATTGTAGATGGAGGTTTCTCCACTCCCGATCAAACGAAGATCGGGGAGCATCTGACTGCTAGAGGCCGTCTGACGTGCAGCGATTGCGCCGGCGACGCCGGGTTTCACATCGAGGCCCAGACCGAGAAGCTGGAGCTTCTCTGGAACAAATTTTTCGGCGATTTCAAATCGCGAAAGCCCCGCGTACGAATCGACGGTCGCTACCGCAAGACCGCAGGCACGCTTGACCTCAGTCGAATGACCGTCGCACTCGAGGCGATCGGTCGGGTCGATGTTACAGGATCGATCGATAAGCTCTCAGCGGATCCGACATTCGCCTTGGATATCAAAAGCGACGACTTCCGCCCGGGCGGTTTTTACGAATTTTTCATTCGGGACGCCTTCAAGGCGGCCTACCCCGGCCTCGAGGAGGTCGCCCTCGGCGGAAAAAGCGATCTGGCACTAAGGGCGCGCGGCACGCGCGAGCGTTTCAGTATCGAAGGAAAGCTGCAGTTACAGCAGGGCGTCGTTCAAGAACGGTACGGCCGCTGGCATGCCGGGCCACTTAATCTCGATTTACCATTAATGCTCAGCTACCCGGCGGCGGCTCAAGCAATCGTCGCGACTGCGGCCCCCGTCGGCAGGCTCTCGGTCGGCGAGATCAAAAGCGCGACTGTCGCGATCCCGCAAATCAGCACGCCGGTTACGCTCTGGAACAATGCTCTCAGTTTTCCCGAGCCGATTCGTCTGTCGCTTTTCGGGGGGCGCGGCATAATGTCGGGCCTCGCGTGGAAAGACATCGTCGCCGCGCCCGCCGATCTCTCCTTTTCTCTCGAGCTCGATGATTTGAAATTAGACCAAATTACGAACGCATTGGGGTGGCACCGCTTTGGCGGAACGCTCTCGGGCTCGATTCCACGGGTCCGATGGGTGGAACAAGCGCTTCGAGGCGACGGGACGATGACCCTC
The DNA here is from genome assembly GCA_035495775.1 of Verrucomicrobiia bacterium. Lineage (GTDB taxonomy): Bacteria > Desulfobacterota > Binatia > UBA9968 > UBA9968 > JAJPJQ01. The sequence goes on from DATJFG010000048.1 coordinate 13,802, forward strand.
GGAGTCTTCGGCGGCCGGGCCGAGATTCGCGGCCTGGAGATCAATAAGCCGTTCTCCGCGCTGCGCGCTATAAGACTCAACACGCGTCTCGACGCACTCGATCTCGAACAGGCCTCCAGCACTTTCGAATTCGGGCACATTTCCGGCGCGGTCTCCGGGACGATCGACGGTCTGGTCCTCACGCATGGCCAGCCGGAGGAGTTCCGCGCTGATATTTATACGGTGGACAAGCCGGGCGTCAGCCGTTGGATCAGCGTCGAGGCGCTGAACAAGATCACGGTCGTAAGTTCGGGCAACGACGCCGGATCGCTCTACGGCGGCCTCGCACGCCTGTTCGATTTTTACCGCTACAGCAAGCTCGGCTTTAAAGCGACCCTAAAAAACGATACACTCACGCTGCGCGGCATTGAAAGTAAAGACGGCAGCGAATATCTTGTCGTCGGCACGCTGCTGCCTCCGACCGTTAACATTGTGAGCCATACCCAGGAGATCAGTTTCAACGACCTCTTAGCTCGCCTCGAGCGGGTGAAAGACAGCGGCAAAAAATAACCGCGTGCGCTCTGGAGGAGATTCATGCTTAAAAAATTGTCCATGCTGCTCGCGTTCTTCGTGACCGCGTGCGTCACCGTCAACATCTATTTCCCGGCGGCGGCAGTGCAGCGTGCCGCCGATTCGATCGTCAATGAAACCTGGGGCGGACCAGGACAGGCGCCGCAGCCGGCGCCCAAGCCGGCGCCCGGCGATCGCGGCTCGATTCCGCAAAAAATATTCGCCCTCGCCTTCGCCGCCGATGCGCTGGCACAAGAGCCGGACATCAATATCTCGAATCCCTCGATTCGCGCCTTGAAGGATTCGATCCGGACGCGGAGCGAATTGATCAAGCCTTTCATGGATAAAGGAAATGTCGGGATCAACCGCGACGGCCTTCTTTCCGTGCGCACGACCGAAGGTCTCAATCTCAAAGAGCGCGCCGAAGTGCAGCAACTGGTCGAGGCGGAAAACCGCGACCGCGACGCCCTCTACGCCGAAATCGCGAAGGCCAACAATATCCCGCGGGAAAAAATTCCCGATATCAAACGCATCTTCGCGAAGAGCTGGATCGACCAGGCGAGAGCCGGCTGGCGAATTCAGAAATCCGACGGCAACTGGACGCAAAAGTAGCGCGCGGCGCACCGTCGCCGCCCATCGATTCGATAGCCTGTCGCGATGACCCAAGCCGAACCCGCCGCGTCGCCCGCATCGCGCTCAAGCGTCGCGCGCAACGCCGGCGTCGTGAGCGCAGCGATTATGGCGAGCCGCGTCCTCGGCCTCGTGCGCGATCAGGTCTTTGCCGCCCTTTTCGGCGCCGGACTTCAGTACGACGCTTTTTTGACGGCGTTTCGCATTCCCAACCTGCTGCGCGACCTGTTTGCTGAAGGCGCGCTGTCGGCCGCTTTTGTCACGACTTTTTCCCAGGTGCTTGTGACGAAGGGGGAAGCCGAGGCGTTTCGGCTTTCCAACCGCGTCGCGACGCTTCTGATGTTGATTCTTGGCGCGATCACGCTCACCGGCTGGTTCGCGGCGCCCGCTGTCGTCCAACTGCTTGCTCCCGGGTTTTTCGACGTGCCCGGGAAGGCTGGACTGACGATCCATCTCACGCGCATCATGATTCCATTCTTGCTCTTCGTCGCGCTCGCAGCGAAGGCCATGGGAATCCTGAACGCCATGCACCGCTTCGGCGTTCCAGCGATGGCCTCGGCGTTTTTCAATATTGGATCCATCGTGGGCGGACTTTTTTTAGGTTTCGCCGTCGGACCGACCCTCGGTCTCGGTGCCATCGAAGGCATGGCCTACGGCACACTCTTCGGCGGGTTTTTGCAGTTCGCGGTGCAGTGGCCAAGCCTCAGAAAGGTAGGATTTCGCTATCGGCCCATGCTGAGCTTCCGCGACCCCGGCGTACGCCAGATCATCGCTCTAATGGGTCCGGCGATCATCGGCGCCGCCGCCGTTCAGATCAATATTTTCGTCAATAGTAATTTCGCGTCGTCGATCATCGACCCGGCGACGGGACGCGTCGGCAACGGCCCCGTGTCCTGGCTCAATTACGCGTTTCGCTTCGTACAGTTTCCGATCGGTGCTTTCGGCGTCGCAATCTCGACCGCGACGCTGCCTCTGATATCGGCCGCCGCGGCGCGCCGGGAGGTCGGCGAGTTTCGCCGGACGCTGGCGCATTCTTTGGGTCTTATTTTTCTCCTTTGCATCCCCTCCGCCGCGGGACTCATCGTTTTGCGCCAGCCGATCGTCGGTCTCGTCTTCGAGCACGGGAAGTTCACGGCGTTCGACACCGGACAGACCGCTGCGGCGCTGGCGGCGTATTCGATCGGCCTCGCGGGCTACGGCGGAGTGAAAGTCCTGGCACCCGCCTTTTATGCGCTGGATGATGCGCTGACCCCGATGCTTGTCAGCCTGGGATCGGTGGTTATCAATTACGTTATCAATTACCTGCTCGTCGGCCCTCTCGGGCATGTGGGCCTCGCGTGCTCCACTTCGGCCGTTGCGATCGTGAACTTCGTGCTGCTCCTCGCTCTGATGCGGAGGCGACTCGGAAGGCTGGAAGGAAAGCGGCTGGTGTCCAGCCTCGTTAGAATCTCGGCTGCCACGGCGGTAATGGCTGCAGCCGTATGGCTGACGGCGATCGCCCCCGCAAGTTACGTTCGGCTGTACGGTTTTAAACTTTATCTCGCGCAAGTCGCGATCGGTTTAACTTCCGCCGCCGCGGTATTTTACGCCGCGTGCCGCGCTATCGGCGTGGATGAATTCAATGAGGCGCTCGCCGCGATCGGCGGACGTTTTAGACGAAGAGCCGCCGCCTCACTTGCCCCATAACGTTTTCAAAAAACCCTCGCGCGTGAGCTCGCCGATGATCGTCGTATCGATGAAATCGGCCGGCTTTGCGGAGCGCGCGCGCGGCTCGGTTTTCGCGAGCTCGCTCAGGATGACTTGGACTCCCGCTTCGGTCGGATTTCCATCCTTTTCGATCGCTTGGTAAGCCTCGTCATAAGACGCGGAAAGAATCTGCGGATCGGAGATGCGGGTGTATTTGCTGACCACCTTCATCGACTCCTCCTTGCTTCGGTAGGTCTCACGCACGCCCTCGAGGTAGGCTTTCGCGAAGGCTTTGACGGTGGGCCGCTCGTTCTTGAGCGTCGATTCCATCACGTCCCCGGCCTGATGCTGGAAAGTCACACCGAGCTTGATGATCTCGCTCGCCGGCACCAACACCTTCATGCCGGCGTTGCGCGCGATGACACTTTCCGGCGCCGAGAGCGTGGTCCCCTGGATCAATCCCTTGGTGAGCGCCGTGAGGCGGTTCTGCGTGCTGCCGAGCTGCATGATCGTGTAATCTTTCTCTTCCAAACCGAGCTTTTTGAGCAGCATGATCGTCGCCGTATGCGACGAGGAGCCGATGCGTGTGACGGCGATCTTTTTCCCTTTGAGATCGGCCGGCGTTTTGATGTCGGGACTAGAGAAAAAAGGGTTCGGATAATAATTCACCATGCCGAGGAAGATTTTCACCGGCGCGCCGCGCATTCTCGCGTTGATTGCCGAGCTGCCGTCGGCGACGAGCATCTTGGTCTCGCCGCCGAGGAGCGCCTGCATGCCGAGCGTGCCGCTCGGGATGTAGACGGTCTCGACATCGAGTCCATATTTCAAAAAATAGCCTTTCTCCTTCGCCATCCAGACCGGCGAGGTAAGAAGGTTGAGCGCGCTGTGGACGATGAGAATTTTTTCCGCGGCCGCAGCGGACGAACAAAGACCGACCGCCAAGGCGAGCGCGAGGAGATTTCCGAGATATTTAATGGTCTTAGGCATGCAGCCCCCCGTCGGACGAATGCGATATTGATAGATACGCTGCGACACTTCGTGCGTCAACCGCGTCGAGCGTCAATTTTACCCCGGACGATCGATATGGTAGGGGGTAGGCCATGAAAGCACTTCGATGCGTGGCGTTACTTTTCCTATCCGCCTTCATGGTCTTCGCCCTCGCGCTGCGCGTCCGAGGCGCCAAAGCGCCGGCTAAGACGTTAATCTTATCCACGACGACGAGCACGCAGGATTCCGGCCTGCTCGACGTCCTGGTGCCGATATTCGAAAAGCAAACGGGATATTCGGTAAAGACGGTCTCGGTTGGGACCGGGCAGGCGCTCGCGCTCGCGGCCAAGGGCGACGCCGATGTGGCCCTCGTCCACGCGCCGGAGCTGGAAAAGCAGTACGTCACGCAGGGAAAACTCCTGAACCGCCGGCTCGTCATGTACAACGATTTCATCATCGTCGGGCCGAAGGAGGATCCAGCGGGCATCAAATCCGCCGTTAAAGCCGTCGAGGCGGTGAAGCGCATCGCCGGACGAAGCGCTCCGTTCGTCTCGCGCGGGGACAACTCCGGCACCAACGTGCTCGAAAAAACGCTGTGGAAGCGCGCCGGCATCGAGCCGAAGGGCTCGTGGTACATTGAATCGGGCCAGGGGATGGGATCGACCCTCTCGATTGCCAACGAGAAAAACGCTTATACGCTCTCCGACCGGGCGACCTACCTAGCGTTCACCGGCAAGCTCAATCTGGTCGTGCTGCTCGAAGGCGACGGCGCGCTGTTCAATATCTACTCGGTCATGGAAGTCAATCCCGCCAACGGCTCCCGCATCAATACGGTCGGCGGCAAGGCGTTTGCCGACTTCATGGTCGCGCCGGCGACGCAAGAGGCCATTAAAAATTTCGGCGTGGAAAAATTCGGCCGGTCGCTCTTCGTTCCCGCCGCGCGAATGCGCGAAGCCGATTTGAACTGACGTGCGGCTCATCTGGAACGGCATCGTCACAGCCTTCGCGCTCGTCTTCGGCGGCGATGCGGAGGTGTGGTCGATTACCGGGCTTTCCATTGAGATCTCCGGCCTCGCCACGATCGTTTCGCTTTTGCTCGGGATGCCGCTCGGCATCCTGCTCGCGATGAGTCGATTTCCGGGGCGTGGGCTTGCGGTCGCGCTCGTAAATACCGGCATGGGCCTGCCGCCCGTCGTCGTCGGGCTATTCGTCTCGATTTTTCTCTGGCGTAGCGGACCGCTCGGTTTTTTAGATTTGATCTACTCGCCGGCCGCCATGATCATCGCGCAGGTGATCATCGCATTTCCCATCGTCGCGGGCCTCACGCTGACGAGTTTCCAAACGCTGAATCCGAATCTCGGCCTCCAACTCGTGGGCATCGGCGCCTCCAAGCCGCAGGTTCTTTGGCTCTTATGCAAGGAGGCGCGTCTGCCGCTGCTCGCGGCGCTCATGGCCGGTTTCGGCGGCGTCATTTCCGAAGTCGGCGCCTCGATGATGGTCGGCGGCAACATTCGCGGCCAGACGCGTGTGCTCACGACCGCCACGGTTTTGGAGGCGGGAAAAGGCAATTTCGACCTGGCGATCGCCTTAGGCCTGATTCTCCTCGCCTTGAGTTTTACTATCAACTTCGTCTTGACCCACATCCAGCAGCGGGAGCGGATTCGATGGCCGAAGCCCTCCTGACCCTCGAAGATATTCTAATCCGCCACGAAAGCGCGACGGTCCTAGATATCCCACGGCTCGAAATCCATCCCCGCGAGACGTTGGCGCTGATCGGCCCCAACGGCGCCGGGAAATCCACTCTGCTGCGGGTCATGGGACTGCTTCAGGTGCCGAGCGCGGGCACGATCCGCTTTCACGGCGAGCGCGCTAACGGCCAGAACACGCTCGCGATGCGCCGCCGCATGGCGAGCATCTTCCAGGAGCCGCTCCTGTTGAACGCTTCGCTTTACGACAACGCGGTACTCGGGCTAAAGATCCGTGGTATCCGTCGCAGAGAGATGCGTAGACGCGTCTTGCCTTGGCTCGAACGGCTCGGCATCGCCGATCTCGCAGCACGGCGCACCCGCACGCTTTCCGGCGGCGAGCTGCAGCGCGCGAACCTCGCGCGCGCCCTGGTGCTGGAGCCCGAGCTGCTGCTTCTCGACGAGCCGTTCTCCTCGCTCGATCCGGCGACGAGGGAATCGCTGCTGATCGACCTACGCGATATCCTGCGGCAGACCGGCGTCACCGCCGTTTTCGTCACGCACGACCGGCACGAGGCGTTCATGCTCGGGAGCCGGGTGGGCGTCCTCAACGAAGGGAAACTCCTGCAGCTGGGGACAGGCGCGGAGGTTTTTACCCGCCCGGTCGATGAGAAAGTCGCCGATATTGTCGGCGCCGACACGAGGTTTCGCGCGGTCGTGGAACAATGCGACGAAGGCGTCGCGCGGATCCGCTTCGAAGGCGGCGCCATGGAGTTGGCCGGAGAATTTCCAGCGGGCACAGCAATCGTTCTCTGCCTTCGCCCGGAGGACATTCACTTACACCGAAACGAGCGCGCCGCCTGCGGAACGGGAGTCGGCCATCTCGCCGTTCGCGTCATCAAAGTCATTCCATCGACGCCGCAATCGCGCCTGGTGCTGGAATCCGCCGCCGGCCCTTTAGTCGCCCTGGTTCCCCGCGCCGTGTTCTCCGCGCTCGACATTCACGAAGGCGATACGCTCACCGCCTCGTTCGATCCTGCGGCTGTCCACGTCATTCGACTCGAATAGTTTTGTCGGCCGGTATTTCAGCGGTTGTTGAGATCGCCGAGAATCGCGCCCTGGCGGATGAGCTCGGTCTGCACTTCGCTCGCCGGAACTGCGCGCGGCGGCTTTTCGCGCCGCACGGCGAGCGCCGCACAGATCCCCGCCGCCTGTCCGGTCGCCATCGAGACCGGCATGACGCGATACGATGAATGCGCCTCGTGCGTGCCCGAAATGCACCGTCCGGCGACGAGAAGATTCTCGACTTTCTGGGGCAAAAGGCAGCGCAGCGGGATATCGTAGGCCTCCCCCGGCGGCAATCGTTTGAGCGTCGTGCCCGATCCCTCCGGATTATGGATATCGACGGGATAACTGCTGCGCGCAATCACGTCGGAAAATTTCCGCGCATTCAGAATATCCTCGGCATTGAGCTCGTAATCGCCGAGAATCCGCCGGGTCTCGCGCACGCCGACGTGAACGCCGCTTTGAACGACATAGGACTTCTCGAAGCCCGGGACGAATTCCCGCAGGAACGCGGCGATCTCTTTCATCTGCCGGCGGCTCTCCCATTCGGCGCACGACCAATCCCACACGTCCATGCCGAGCACGCGATTGACCCGGGTGCTGTTGACGCTCACCTCGCGCTCATGCGGTGTGGCAAAGAACAGTATATCTTCGCGCGGCAGCTGAAGCTTGCCCGCCGCCGTCGCCTTGCGCACGAGATCCCAGAGTCCGTGCACACCGCGCCATTCGCCGGGATGCGCTTTGACGTAAGCGTCGAACGCCGCGCGGTCGAACTCGATCATGCGGAACATCAGCGTCATCGGCTGCACGAGACCATCTTCGTGGCGGCCGATGGTGTAGGGCGCGCCGGCGTAGGCCGCGATATCGCCGTCGCCGGTCGCGTCGACAAACGCGCGCGCGCGGATCACGACCGGACCCGACTTGCTCTCGAAGACCACTCCTTTGACGGCAGGGTCGCCGATCACTTCGCTCGCAAAGGCATGGAAGAGAAACCGGACTCCGGCTTCGTCTAAAAGCTCCAGTGCGACGAGCTTGAAGATCTCAGGATCGAACGGCACGACGTAGCCAGTCTTCATCGAGGGCGAGATCGCGCCGCCCGCCTTGACGAGGCGGTCGAGGAGCTTGGTCAGCGCGCCGGCGATCACCGGCTCGCCGCGGCCGTGATCGGTCGGGAAGAGCGTCGTCGAGCCCTTTTTCTCGGCGCGCGGATGCTGCGTATGAAACGACATGAGCGGCATGACGAGCGCCGCGGTCGCATTGCCGCCCAAAAACCCGTAGCGCTCGACGAGAATCACCCGCGCGCCCGCATCCGCCGCGCCGATCGCCGCGCCGAGGCCGGCCGGGCCACCACCGACGACCAGCACGTCGGCGTCGGCCGCGAGCTGCGCGCGGCGCGGCGGTAAATCAATCGTCGTTGTGTTTTGCGGTTTGGCGAGAGGCGGCATTGGCGAGCAACCTAGCGTCGGCGGCTCAGGCGGTCTGATTATTGCCGGCTGCCCTCCTCTTTTTCTGCCGCCGTCGCGCTTTCGGCGACCGGCTCCGGTTTAAAAGCATGCAGCAAATCGCAAAGAATGCGATTGGTCCGTTTTGCGCGGTCCTGCAGCGGAGGGACTTTTTCCTCGAGACGTTTTTTAAGTTGATGGCGCAAATCCCACGACCGATCGAGAAAAGCGCAGAGCTTCCCCACGTTCAGCGCCGTAATCGGCGGCATCGGCATTTCCAGGTCCGAGAGGAAACCCGAGACCTTCGACGCGTATGGCAGCGGCACGAACGGAACTTTTTGAATTCCCGCGAAGATGAGAAAGTGAAGCCGCATGCCGACGGCGAACGACATGTGCTTCATTAGCCCCAAGACCTCGCCGGAGCTGTATTCGCCTTTCAGAACATTGGCGCGCTTGGTGTTCGCCATCTTGGAAATGACGGCGTGAGAATGCTGGGGATCTTTATTCTCGCCGCCCTCCATGGGAACGAATAGCACCTGAGCGTCGAAGCGCTCGACCATGTAATCCGCCGCGTTGGCGAGCATCGAGTGATATTGCTCGATGTTCAAATCCGGCGCCGCCGGGCCGGGTTCGCGAACGGAAAAACCCACCAGCGGGCTGTCGGGGTTGATGCCCTCTTTTTTGAGCATCTCTTTGGTAAAGTTCTGCGGCTTAAGCAAGAGCGCCGGGTCGGCGGTGATTTCGATATCCTGATCAACGCCGAGGTCGGTCAATACCCGTTTTGCCTCGCCCTCGCGGACGGTGATCTTATCGACCTTGTTGAGCACCTGATGCACGAGCTGCTTCGATTCCGCGGTTTTGATGGGTCCGGCGCTGATCGCATAGACCATCACGGGGACATCCAGCTCTTTGGCCCAGATCACGTCGCGGAGAAATCCTTCGATCACGTCGTCGTAGAGGATGCCGCCGCCTCCCAATACGAAAAGATCGAGCTTGCGCAGCTCTTCGAGCACTTCGTTTTTATGCAGCTCGCGGATCGGCACCGCCCGGACTTTATGTCTCTCTTCCGTATCTTTCGCGTTATGCGAAAAAACCGTTACTTCGACATCGAGCGCGGATCGAAGCTCTCTCAGGATAACCTCGAGAATCGCTTCGTCACCGAGGTTCATGCCGCCGTAAGAGCCCGATATCGCCACGCGGTATTTCATTCGTCGCTTTCTCCTCGCGAGCCCCGGGAAATTGACACGTTCCGGGAAAGCTCCTAACAAGGTTAGCAGGTGATTCGGTATACTCAATTAAGGTAAACACCGTATAACTCCACCTTTCTGCGTTGTCTGCGCCGCTCCATTCTAGTAAGAAGATCGCTAAGGAGACTTTAAATGGCGAACAAATGGGATGAGAGGAAGAAGGCGCTGGAAGACGAGTACTTCGTCAAGAAGGAAAAAGAGCTGATTGACAAGCTGAAAGCGAAGCAAGACAAAGAATCGAGACAAACGCTCAAGCAGGCCTGCTCGATGCGCTGCCCGAAATGCGGCGAGCCGCTGAAGGAAAGGCGCTTCCAAAAAATCGCCATCGACCAGTGCACCGGCTGCGGCGGCATTTGGCTCGATCCCGGGGAACTGGAGCAAATCGCGAAAAAGGACGACGAGAGCTGGCTGGGAAAATTTTGGGGCAGGGACAAGTAAGTTGATCTTGATCACGGGAGGCTCTTATGACCCAAGCGCAGAAGATCCGGGATGCATTGAAAGAGAAAGGCGTGCTCGTGATGCCGGGCGTATACGATTGCTTGAGCGCCAAGATCGCCTCGCGCTCGGGCTTCGAGGTGATCTTCATCACCGGCTACAGCGTCTCGGCCACTTATCTCGGCGAGCCTGACTTCGGCCTATTGACACAGACCGAGCTGCTCTCCGCCTCGCAGCGCGTTTGCTCGGTCACGCCGCTTCCGGTCATCGTCGATGCCGATACCGGCTACGGCAACGCCGTCAATGTCATCCGCACGGTGAGAGAGCTCATCCGCGGCGGGGCCGCCGGGATGTTCCTCGAAGATCAGATCTGGCCGAAGCGCTGCGGCCACATGAAAGGCAAGCAGGTTGTCCCGCTGGAGGAATATTTAAACAAGCTCCGCGCGGCGATCGACGCGCGCGGCAAGGATGACTTTTATATCGTCGCGCGCACGGACGCGCGGCAGGCCTTGGGCCTCGAAGAGGCGATCCGACGCGGAAAGGCTTTCAAGGAAGCCGGCGCCGATGCGGTCTTTATCGAGGCGCCCAATACCAAAGAGGAGATGCGCGAGATCGGCCGCAATGTCCCCGGACCTTTGGTCGCCAATATGATCGAGCGCGGCGTGACGCCGCTCATGGGGCCAGAGGAGCTAAAGGAATTGGGCTTTCAGTTGATCGTTTGGCCGCTCGGGCCGCTCTACGCCTCGGCGCGCGCGTTGGAAAATGTCTATTCGACTTTGCGGCGCGCCGGCACGACGCACGAGATCATGGACCGGCTGATTCCGTTCGAGGAATTTCACGACATTATCGGATTGAAAGAAAAATACGCGCTCGACGAGAAGTATAAGAGCTAAACGGGAGAAGGCGGCATATGCCGCCTTCTCCCCCGAGCCGCTTTTTAGTTCGCGATCTTGAGCGCGACGCCGAGCGGCAGCGACTGGGCGCCGCTGCTCACCGCCGTGCCCAGCTGAGAGACCTCCCAGGTGGAAACGGCCTCCTTCGAGAAGCCTTCTTGAGCGGCTTCAGGCGTGCCGCCTGCTGGCGGTGCTTTGACGAGATATTTAACATTGCTGCCGTCGCGGAGCGTTAACGACAGCACCAGGTCTTTTCCTTCCGCCACCGGGACCGTTTGCAGCGTAGCGATCTGGTTCCATCCCGCCGCCTTGGTCACGGTATCCGCATGCATCCACCAAAACGCGCCGATAAAAGCGGCAAGCACGAGCCAGGCGTACTGGCCGACCCTTTTCTGGCGCGTCACAGCCTGTTTTCTCTGTTGGTCGAAGAAACGGCGGTAGGTCTGCCTTTCGGCTTCCCATCGTTTGGCGGGGTCCTGCTCGGTCGAGCTCTCCGGCTGGTCGAATGACAAGCCGACGCTATTCAGCACCATTCCGATGATCACGAGAGCTAAAGGGATGGCTAGCACCCAAAGAGGATTCATGGTTCTCTCCTTCCGAATCAAAGGCCAAACGGCCTTTGAGCTTTTTGGAAGAGGGCGGGTCGGCCGTGGAATCGAGCAATCGCTGCGACCCGGAGGTGAAGACCATTAAAAGCCGCGAGCCGGGCTTTTCTCCTCTTGCGCGCCGTTAAGAAAATGTCGGAGTACGACTCACCTCCTAAGGTTTATCCTATAAGAGTGGAGGCATCAAGGCAAAATTTTAATCGTGCGCCCTACTCCCAAAGCAGCCGGCGGCGCTTGAACCGCGGCGCCCGGTAGCTCAAACCGAAGCGACCGAGGGCGATCTCGGTGATCGATTCGACCGCCTCTTCCGGCGAGTCGGTGACGACGATGCGGTCGGTGTCGGCGGGATCGATCGTCTGTTCTCTTACGAGCCGGTCGCGCGTGAATTCGAGCAGCGGACGCCAGTATTCGCGCCCCATGAGAACGAGCGGGAATTCCTTGATCTTCCCGGTCTGGATCAGCACGGCGGTCTCGAAGATCTCGTCGAGCGTCCCGAAACCTCCGGGCAGCGCAACGAAGGCGTACGAATACTTCACCAGCATGACTTTGCGCACATAGAAGTGCCGGAAGGTGATCCACTTGTCGAGATAAGGATTCGGCTTTTGCTCCTCCGGCAGCTCGATGTTGCAGCCGATCGACCGGCCGCGGGCCTCTTTAGCGCCGCGGTTCGCCGCCTCCATGATGCCGGGTCCGCCGCCGGTCATAACGGTAAATCCCGCGCGCGCAAGGCGGCCGCCGACGTCGCGCGCCATGCGATAATAGGGATGATCGTCGCGGAATCGAGCGGATCCGAAAACGGTGACGCACGGTCCGACGAAATGGAGCGCGCGAAAGCCGCGCATGAACTCGAAGAATATTTTGATCGCGCGGAGAAGCTCAAGGCGGCGCTCCTGCGGGCCGTAGAGAAAGCGAATTTCCTCCTCGGCGCCGGGCGTTTTGCCCCAGCGCGTCTTGGAAATTCGCTTATCTATATCCTCGAACATTCGAAGGCGAAGCTGCTCAGCCTAGTTCGCGGCGCTCGTCTTGTTTCGGCAGCGTAATCTCGAAGCCGAGCTTCTGCCGAATCGATTCCGCCAGCGCCGTGCGCGCACGATCTTCGCCGTGAACAAGAAAAACCTGGCGCGGCTTCTCGGGTATGTCTGAAAGCCACTCGAGAAGCTCTTTGGAATCGGCATGAGCCGAAAGCGCCGGGATCTCTTCGATCTGCGCCGCCACGTGGACTTCCTGGCCCAAGACGCGCACCTCTTTCGCGCCTTCGAGTATGCGCCGGCCGAGCGTTCCCTCCGCCTGATATCCGACAAAGAGCAGCACTGTGTTCGGATCAGGCAGCCGATGGATGAGATGATGCAGGATGCGCCCGCCATTCAGCATTCCCGACGCGGATAAGATGATCGCCGGTCCGCGGACATGGTTCAGCCGCTTGGAATCGTCCGAGGAGCGCGTGAACTGCACAGACGGTCCTTCGATCGGGCAGCCTTCCTGATTTCTCAGCTCTTCCATTTCGAAATCGTGCTCAGGCGTGAAATCGCAGTAGAGATCGACAGTGGAGATCGCCATCGGGCTGTCGATATAAATAGGCAGTTTCGGCGAGAGGCGCCCCTCGCGCTGCAGCGCGCGCAGATGATAGAGCACCTCCTGCGTCCGCCCGACCGCGAAGGCGGGAATCAACAGGACGCCCGCGCTGCGCACGATGCGCTCGCAGACGCGCGCGAGCGCCTCCTTCGGGCTCTCCGTGCCGTGAAGACGGTCGCCATAGGTGGATTCGAGCAGGACGTAATCGGCGCCCGATATCGGCTCGGGGTCCTTTAGGATCGGCACGTTTTTTCGCCCGACATCACCCGAGAAGACGATTCGGGTCTTCCCGCCGGCTGGATTTTTCGTCTCGATCAAAATGAACGCCGCGCCCAAGATATGGCCGACGCGGTGAAACGTGCAGGAAAAGCCGGGAGCGACCTCGACCGCCTCACCGAAAGGCGTGCGGCGCACGAGCGGCAGCGTCCGCTGAGCGTCTTCTTCGGTAAAGAGCGCGAGCGCCGGCTTGTGGCGCGAGTAGCCCGCATTGTTCACAAACCGGGCCTCTTCCTCCTGGAGGCGGCCCGCGTCCGGCAGCATGATGTCGAGCAGCGCTTTAGTCGCCGCCGAGGCGAAGACCGGACCGGCAAAGCCCTGCTTCACAAGCCGCGGCAGATATCCGGTGTGATCGATGTGGGCGTGAGTGAGGATGACCGCGTCGACCGACTTGGGATCGGCGCCGAGCAGGCCCCAGTTTTTTTGCTTGAGCTCGGTTTTTCCTTGGAACAGCCCGCAGTCGATCAATATCCGGCGGCCGTCGACCTCGACGAGATAGCGCGAACCGGTGACGGTTCCGGCGGCGCCGAGAAAGGTTATGTTCGGCACAGCGGCTCGCGACAGAAACGAAGACGGCTGGTTGTAGGCATGAATTATCATCGCATGACGGCGTCTAAATGTCTAATTTCTCAGCTTGCAAAACATTCTCGATTGGAGGACAAAATAGCGCCATGCGAACGATCATTTCCGCCGTCATCGCCTTGTTCTTTCCTGTTTTCGCTCATGCTCAACAGCTTCAGCTAGAGGTAGCGCCGCGCGTCCCATCGATTACCGTCACCGCCGAAGCGTTGGTTTCCGTCGAGCCCGATCAAGCCGAGATCGACATCGGCGTCGTCGCCGAGGCGAAAACCGCGGCGCAGGCGGCGAAGGACAACGCCGCAAAGCTCACCGCTGTCATCACTGAGGTCAAGAAGCTGATCAAGGCCGGCGACCAGACGAAGACAGTGGGCTATTCGGTGACGCCGAACTATCGCACGCCGAATCCCCGCGAGGGCGGCAAGCCCGAGATCGTCGGCTACACCGCGACAAACGTCGTGCAGGTGAAAATGGCTGGCATTCAGGACGTCGGCCGGTTGATCGACAACGCAACGGCCGCAGGCGCGAATCGCGTTCAGCGGCTCGTCTTCACACTCAAAGACCAGGATGCCCCGCAGCGTGAGGCGCTTCGCACCGCAACTATAAAAGCGAAGGCGAAAGCGGAAGATGTGGCGAAGGCGTTGGGTGTCAAGCTCGTGCGCGTCATGTCTGTGACTGAGAATGAGCGCTCATTCCGACCGCTCGCACGCATGGAATTCCAGGGCCAGGCTATGACGGCGGAGCGGGCGCCAACGCCGATCGAGAGCGGGAGCGTCGAGATTCGCTCGTCGGTGACGCTCGTCGCTGAAGTGATGGGGCAGTAGCCGTTATCCCAGCGCAGCAATAAGCCATGCCGGCAGCAGCGCAACCCAGCCCAGCATCCAACCGTTCATAGGTTTTACGGCACCGCCGGATCTCCGCAGGTAGTAATCCGTCGCGATCACGCCGAGGAGTCCCGCGCCCGACGACATGAGCGCGCGCGGCGGGAGAGGAATGTCGACCACGCTCCGCGAGGCGGGATCGATGAGAGTGAGAAAGGCGAAGAGCCACGCGGGAAACAAACCGGCGAGCCCCAATACCCAAGCGCGGCGCGCGTCGACGCGGATATAAGATTTCGCGGCGGCGCTTACGAGCACGCCCGCGATACCGATAGCGATCGAGGCCCAATTCACGGGACAATCGAAAATTCGACGCGGCCCTGCCCTTTAGCGTCGGTTGACGCGCTCTTTTCCGCCGTTTCAAGCCGCTTCGGCTCCGTACCCGACGAGCTCAAACGCTCGCGCACGACTTCCACTCGGCGCGAAGATAATTTCTGCGCGGGTTCGTTGGGCGTCGGTTCGCCATCGCGAAGCACCGCGACGACGCCCTCGACATTCTCCGGAGCCTTTATATTCGGGAATACCTGACGGAAGTATCGCTGCGCTGCGGTATTGAGGTCACCGATTTTTTGGTCTCTCTGATAGCGCTGCAGCCGCGCGGTCACCTCTTGCGTTTTGAGCGCGAGAACATCCGAGTCGCTGATGACCGGGGCGAGCGCAAGCCGGATTGCCGGCGAATTGCGCATAAACTCGCCGATCTGCTTGATGCGGCCGTCCGCCGCCTCGCTGAGCGATGCGCCTCCCGCATCGAACTCCACGGGATCGATGGCGAAGCCGGTAATCTTATCGCCGGAAGTAAACATCCGGCCGATCAGCTTAAACGGCGCCGCGAGAACGTTCATGAGCACGTTTCTGACCGCGGTCCAGATCGCATCGCTCAAGCTAAACTGCGGCGAGCTCAGGCTTCCGGACACCGGCACGTTGACGCGGATCTCACCGCGCGTATCTTTCATCAGGCCGACGATCATCCCGAGCGGCAGGCCGATCTTGTCCTTCACCTGATCGTCTTCGCTCGCCTTAACGAGATCGAGCCGGCCGACGACGATCTCGCTTCTAACGTCGAGTTTGTCCCCGTCCAGCCCAAAATGCACTTTCGTCCCGAGCCGCCCGTCTTTCGCAATCCATGAGAGCAGCCGAGTTGTATAGGGATTCACGCGCGGGATCGCGAAGTCGCGCAGCTCGCCGTCGAGATCGAGAAAAAGCGTGTCTCCGAGCGGCGCGATGTCGCCGTGTAGCTCAAGGGCGCCGGTGGCGCCGATCACGCTCTGGAGCGCGAGCTTGCCTTTTTTACCCGGCGCGTTGCTGAGCCCGGTGATTTTCATCGCGAGGCGCGAAAGCTCCTCGGTATACGGCGGGTCGCCGGTGCGATCAGTGAAGCGCGCATTGCCCTCGTCGACGACGATCTCGCCGATCTCAATCGCCGCTTTTTTTTGCGGCGGCGCCGCCGGCGGTTTCACCACCGTCTTCTCCACCGGCGGAGCGGCCGTCTTCAGCGCGACCGGCGTCGCGGCCGAAGCCGCCGGCGGAGCCGGCTTCGGGGCTCCTGGCGCCGCAAAGACGGCGCGGAGCGGCAGCGCGCCGTCTTTGTCGCGCTCGACGAGCGCAAAAGGTTTTCGGATCTGGACCTGGCCGATCTTGATCTGCTCCGGCCAGCGAACATCGATCGCATTGGCGCTCGCCTGCTCGACAGAGACGAGCGGCGCGCCGTTAGGGCCGATCGCGATACGCCGCACGGTCATTTTTCCGCGCGCCGCCGCTCGAAGATCGCCTTCCATCGATGCCGTCACCGCGACGTCGGCATCCGCCCGGCCGGCAAACGGCGCGGAAACCGGAATATAGCGCTGGTAGGCCGAGAGATCGGCGTCTTTAAGTAGCACTTTTAAGTCGGCTTTGATCGGCTTCAATGTGATGCTGCCGCCCACATCCAGCATGCCGCCCTTCGGCAGCGCTGATGTAATTTTGACCAGCGCCGGCTCGGTCTGCGGCCACGTCAGTTTTTCCACGTTGACTCTTAACTGCTTCAAATCGAATTCGCTTGCGGGTGTCAGGCTTGTATCGGCGACGGTGGGATCGCCGTCGATCTCAACAGACGTGATATTGAAGACTCCGCCCTTCATCTGAATGTCCTTCAATTTAAGCTTGAGTTCAGGCGCCGAGAGAAAAGGCATCGCTTTGCCGTGCTGCAGGACCGCGATTTTCTCCAACCTCACATCTCCGTCGAGCTGAGCGGCGCCTGCGCCGGCGTAGTTCAAGGTGAGCGCCGCGCTCAATCGGCCGCTCTTCAGGGTCGCCGGGGCATCGGCCGGAACGTACGGCAGCAAGAGCGCGAGGTCGAAGCCTTCGAAGTTCAAAGCGGCGCGTCCGTTCTGCGGCGTCAGGCGTAGGTCGGAGGCCTTGAGCGAGATCGGCGTGCCGGCGAGTGTGAGGTTCAATGTAGCCGTGCCGGCGGGGCCGCCGGTCCGCGTCGAGACGTGCTCGATATCGAAGTTGAGCCCCTCGGCCTTCCACGAGCGCGCGGGAGCGACCGCTTGGTCATCGACCACGATCGTGCCATCGGAGAATTTCATATGCTCGACGGTAACATCCAAGCCTTTCTCGTCCTTCTTCGGTGTCTCCTTGCTCGGCGGCGGTATCAGATCGGAGAAGTTGAATTCCGATGGACCCGTGCGCGCGATGCCCCACGCCGGGGACACCAGATTGAGCTCGGCGATGCGCAGCTCTTTGGAAAAGAGCGGCAGATAGTAGAACTTGATCGCGAGTTCTTTGAATTGAACCAGCGCGTCGGGACGCGTGCGGTCGGCGAGACGGAAGTTTTTGATCGCGAGCCGCCGCGTGAAGAGATTGAGGTCGATGTCCTCGATGGCAACGCTGCGATGCGTGGTCGCGTTGATTTGCTTTACCGCCGTGCGCCGGACGATCTCCGGCAGGACGGCAATAAAAATCGCAAAGGCGGCGACTGCCGCCCCGGTAATGATCAGCCACTTTTTTTGCCGGCGGGTCATAATGCAGCCCTCCGAAAGGCGAATAAGCTCATATCACTTAAGAAGTCGAAGGCAAAACAGTGCGGATTGTCGTCTTACAATCCGAATGCTATCTTGCCGCGAAAGGAGACATTCGTTATGCCTGTCGATAGGCCGACGCTGCTCGAATTCAATCCGCCGCGGCGCATTCTTTTGGGCCCCGGGCCGAGTCCCGTCGATGATCGCGTCGCGCGCGCGATGACGGCGCCGGTGCTGGGGCATCTCGACCCGGTGTTCCTTCGTCTCATGGACGACATTCAGACGCTGCTGCGTTATGTCTTCGAGACTGAAAATCGCCTCACGATACCGATCTCTGGCACCGGCAGCGCCGGCATGGAGGCGACGGTCGCGAATCTTCTCGAACCCGGGGAGGAGATCGTCGTCTGCGTCAACGGCTATTTCGGCGAGCGTATGTGCGACATGGTAAGTCGTTTGGGCGCGAAGCCCATACGCGTCGAGGCCGAATGGGGCCGGACGATCGATATCGACAAGCTGCGCTCCGCTTGGAAGAATTCTCACGCAAAGGCGCTGTTCGCGGTGCACGCAGAGACTTCGACCGGCGTGCTGCAGCCGCTCGCACCGCTGAGAGAAATCGCCAACGAGCGCGACGGTCTCCTCATCGCCGACACGGTCACGAGCCTCGGCGCGCATGCCGTCGCGGTCGACCGGCACGGCATCGACGGCTGTTATTCCGGTACGCAGAAGGCGCTCTCCTGCCCGCCGGGCCTCTCGCCCGTCACCTTCAGCGAGCGCGCGCTGGCGAAGATCAAAGGACGGAAGACCAAGCCGTCAAGCTGGTACCTTGACGTGGGATTGGTCGCCAATTACTGGGGCAGCGAGCGCACCTATCACCACACGGCGCCGATCACGATGAATTACGCGCTCCGCGAAGCGCTCAGGATCGTCGCCGAAGAAGGATTGGAGGCGAGGGCGCGCCGGCACGAGCTCAATCACCGCGCGCTGGTGGCGGCCGTCGAGGCGATGGGGCTTAAAATGCACGTCGCATCGGGCGAGCGGCTCTGGACGCTCAATACGGTCTGCATTCCCGACGGCGTCGACGACGCGCGGGTGCGGCGCCGGCTGCTGGAAGAATTTGATATCGAGATCGGCGGCGGTCTCGGCGTACTGAAGGGACGCGTCTGGCGCGTCGGTCTGATGGGCTCAGGCAGCACGATGAACAACGTGCTGCTGCTATTGGCGGCGCTGGAGAAGTGCCTCGCCGGAGAAGGCTTTAAGGTCCGCGGCTCGGGCGTCAGCGCCGCCGTCGAGATCTATTCGAAGAGGGAGTAGCGGTCAATCGCGCGCCGGCTCGGCGTTGGAGCGAATCCAGTCCTTGATGCCTTTTTCCTCTTCGTCCTTGTGAGCGTGGTGCAGCTTGGCGTGCAGCCAGCCGAGCTCGGCGACCTCGTCCGGCGTCCCGGAAATCGCTATCGTGCAGCCCTTCTCGCTCGGGAACTTGCGACAATCGACCCTGACGCGTTTTTGCATGACTGAAACTCCTTGCTTGAAGATGTACGTGATCTAGCGCGCGAGTTGTTCGCAGTCAACATCGGGAGGCGTCTCCAAAGAAGCGCCCGCAGCGCGGAGAAGGCGCGGAAGCCGCGACAGCATCGACGCGCGCTCGGCGGCGATGTATTCGAGCTCGCGACCTTCTCGCACGCAGCGCAGCATGAGGCCGCCGCGGCTCATGTCCCCCAGGCCGATGAACTCCGCGGGGACGCGGAGCCGCGCGCCGAAGATTCCCTGTAAGAGATCGAGATATTTCCCGCTCGCGATGCTGCCCAAGAGCACGACTTCGCATTCGGCGCCGATATCGGCGGCGAGCAGCCGCGCCGTCCGTTGCAGCGAGCGTCGATACAATGGATTCTTCTTGTGAATAGGTACGCGCGCGAAGCCGCGCAACGTCGGGAGGCGGATCGCGGAATCACACGAGATCATCCCGCGCGTCGGCGTGATGACGAGCACGCCGTGGCAGCCGGCGGGCGGACGCGCGAACGCTCGCCCGTAGGCGAGCTTGCCGCGGAAGTAAAGCGCGCTCAAGAACGTAAATACATCGCCGAGCGGCGCCCCTTCGGCGCCGCGGAGCTTAATCGCAAGCTCCGAACGCGCGCCGCGCCGCAGCACCCAGCGAGCACGCTCGCCGTTGCAGTCGGCGGGCGAAAGCAGAAAGACCCGGTTCATGGATGGACCGCCTTGACGAAATCTTTTTCCGGCAGCGTATTCAATACTTCGTCTCGGGTCAGCCAGCCGCGGCGCGCCATGTCGACGCCGTAGCGAAGGTAGCCGAGCGCACGCGTCGAATGGGCGTCGGTCGAGATCAGGAACTTGATGCCGCGGGCGCGAGCCGCGCGAATCCAGCGCGGCTCGAGATCGAGGCGGCGCGGATCGCCGTTCACTTCGATCGCCGCGTTCGCCGCTGCGATCGTATCCAGCACTTTTTCCATATCGCATTCGAGCGGCGGCCGCGACTCGAGGAGCCGCCCGAGCGGATGGCCCCAGATTTTAAAGAACGGCGATTTCATCGCCGTAACGATTCGCCGCGTCATTTGCTCGGCATCCATCTTGTTCCGCTGGTGGATGCTGGCGATGACGATGTCGAAGCGCTCGAGAATGTCCGCGGGATAGTCGAGAGAGCCGTCGGGAAGAATATCGGACTCCGTGCCCTTGAGAAGCCTGAGCTTCACTTTCTCCTGCGCGCGATCGATTTCCTCCCATTGTCGCTTGAGACGATCGAGCTCGACGCCGCCGGCGTAGAACGCGCTCGGCGAGTGGTCGGTGATCGTCAGATATTTCATCCCCAACGCCTCGGCGGCGAGCGCCATCTCCTCCACGCTGTTTTTGCCGTCCGAGTAAACCGTGTGACAGTGCGTCAGCCCTCTAATATCTTCGAATTCGACGAGCCGCGGAAGGTTGCCGGCGAGCGCCGCCTCGATCTCACCCTGGTCCTCCCGGAGCTCCGGCGGGACGAATGGCATTCCGAGTCTGCGGTAAATTTCCTCCTCACTCTTCGCGCGGGCGCTCAAATCGACTTTCTTCGCGCGCGCCAGCTCTTCAAGCCGCGCATAATGCCGCTTCGAGCCCGTATGACGCAGCAGCGAAGCGGCATAGTCCGCGTTCGGCACCGTATGGATTTCCACCGCGGCGCCCGGCGCCAGCCGCGCGCGGCAGCATCCGTCCAGGCGCTCGGAATGGACGAGCGCCGGATAGCGGAGAAAATGGTCGACGATCTTTTCCGGCTCGGGGCCCGCAGCGACGATTGGGATGCGCGCAACCGATTCTTTCCGCCGCCGCAGCGCGCCGGCGATGTCGGCCTTGGCGACGCCGGAGCCGCTGCGAACATGGCGCAGGAGACGCTCCGCCTCGTCGGTCGCGTGATCGAGCAGCAAACGGTCGCCGCCGCTTTCGAGCTTTGCGATCGCCTCTAGAATCTTGGCCTCGCCCTTCGCGCCGAAGCCCTTCACGGTGCGGATCAAACCCTTTTCGGCCGCGCTTTTGAGGTCGTCGATGCCCGCCACGCCGAGCGCGGCGTGGAGCGCGACGATTTTTTTGAGGCTCAACCCCGGAACGAGCTTCAGCTCGACCACACCGGGTGGCAGCTCGGCGCGGAGCTCCTCCAGCAGCGAGGTTCGGCCGGTGCGGTAAAGCTCGTCGATCACCGCGGCGAGCGCCGCGCCGACGCCTGGAATTTCCGTCAAGCGCCGGTTCAGGACCAGCAGGTCGAGATCGTCGGAAAGCGTCTCTAGGGCGCGCGCGGCGCGCTCGTACGCCTTGGCTTTGAAGCGATTTTCGCCTTTGACTTCGAGCAGCCGGCCGATCTCGCGCAGCTGATCGGCGATAAAAAATCTTTCCTGCATGCATAAAGATAACGGTCGGCAGCCGCAGCGGCAAGCGCGGCCGGAGGTGAAATACCCGCGAAAAATAGATAGTCTCAAATAATGACCCGACCTCCGAGTACGACGGCGGCAGCGCCGAAGGTGCGCTTTTCGGAAGAGAAGATTGGGCGCTTCGTCCTCGGCTTTATCGCCCTCGATCATCCTCGCGCGCTGAACGCGCTCGATCTCAGCATGCTTAGCGCGATCGGCGAAAAGCTTCTCGAATGGCGCGCGCACGCAGAAGTCGCCTGCATCGTCCTCCACAGCGATTTCGAGCGCGCCTTTTCGGCCGGCGGCGACGTCAAGACGCTCGCCGCCGCGCTCCGGCAAACCGACGGCCTCACCTTGGCGCGCGAGTACTTTACGACGGAATACTTCGTCGATTACCTCATCCACGTCTATCCGAAGCCGATCCTCTGCTGGGCCGACGGCATCGCGATGGGCGGCGGCATCGGCGTCATGAACGGCGCCTCCTGCCGCGTTGTGACCGAGCGCAGCGTGCTCGCGATGCCCGAGGTCGCCATCGGTCTGTTTCCCGACGTCGGCGCGACCTACTTCTTAAATCGCGTACCCCACGGCATCGGCTTGTTTCTCGGGTTGACCGGCACGGACTTCAGCGCCTTCGACGCGGTGGCGCTCGGCATGGCCGAAGGCCTCGCGCGAAGTGAGACGAAAAAAGAAATATTTTCCGATCTTCGCAGAATTGTTTGGACCGACGACGCGAAAAGGAACAAAGAGGCGTTGAGAAGTTACCTCGCAGAGCGATGCGAGGCGAGCGCGGCGGAAACATCCGAGCTGTGGAGCCGCCGCGAGACGATTGATCGCCTCACTGGGGGAAACACCATCGAGGAAATCGATCGCGAATTTCGCAATTGGCACGGCGAGGACCCGTGGATCGAACGCGCGATCGGCGGTTATCGCGCCGCGTCGCCGACCTCCGTCAAGGTCATTTTCGAGCAGTTCCGCGGCGGACGCGTGCTTGGATTACGGGAGGCGTTCTTGCGTGAATGGCACATGGCGCTCCGCTTCTGCGAGCGCTCGGATTTAATCGAAGGAGTGCGCGCGCGCCTGATCGACAAGGACAACCGGCCGCGTTGGCAGCCGGCGAGCCTCTCGGAGGTCCGCGAGGAAGAGGTCGCGCGCTACTTTTTTCCGCATCCCGGCGCTCATCCGCTGGCGGAGAAGTTCAGCGCCGCCGGCATCGATTAATATTTATCGCGGCTGACGATGATTTCCTTGATCACGATGTCCTTGAGCGGTTTGTCGTTGGGGCCGCGCGGCGCGTTCACGATGGCGTTGACGACCTCCTGACCTCTCACCACCTCGCCGAAAACGGTATGGCGGCCGTCGAGCCATGGGGTCGGCTTGACGGTGATGAAGAACTGGCTGCCGTTGGTGTTCGGCCCGGCGTTCGCCATCGACAGGATGCCGGCCTTGGAATGCCGCAGTTCGGGATTGAATTCGTCCTCGAATCGATACCCGGGTCCTCCGGTGCCGTTTCCGAGAGGATCGCCCCCCTGAATCATGAAGTCGGGGATAACGCGATGGAAGATGGTGCCGTTATAGAGCGGCCGGTTTGTCTTGTCCCCGGTTTTGGGATCGACCCATTCTTTTTTTCCCGTCGCGAGGTCGACGAAGTTGGCCACCGTCTTCGGCGCCTTGTCGTCGAAGAGATGCACCACGATGTCGCCCATGCTCGTCTTGACGGTCGCGTAGAGCGGCCCTTTTTTATCTTGCGCGTTCGCCGCGACGCCGAGCGCGATAAATAAGACAGCGAGTGATAATTTTTTGATCATTTTGGTTTCGACTCCTTTAATTAGGCAGTTGATTCATCGCCATCGCCATGCCGCCGAAATAGGCGCGGTGAATGTCCATCGATTCTTTCGCCGTTGCAAGCACGCCGGCTTCGCCTCCCGGCGCGACGTGTCTCTCGAGCACGTCGAGAAACATGTCCGAGTGCTTCACGTCGGCGATGCTGTGGGCGACGAAATTCGGCATTTGCTCCGGGCCAAAGCCCAGATCCCGCGCCCAGATCTTCGATAGCTGGCTGCAGTTTCCGCCGCCGATGTCGCCCAGCAGGCGGTCGTCGTTGGTCCATTCGGCGATCGTCGAGGCGGCGATCGCCTCCTGCCATGGACGGTTGCGCGCGATCCACCACCACGCATAGATCGCCGCCTTGGTCGTCGGCAGTGGCTCCGCGCCGTAAAGCTCGCGCTCGCTCATGCCGACTTCCTGCGCCTGCCGGACGACGAGATCGACATGGCCCTTATCCGAATGCTCGTCTTCCACGAGTTCCTCATACTCGTGCGCCAGGATCCTCTGCTTGACCTCGAATTCGGGACAATTGGCGGCGACCTGCGGCCAGTAGTTCCGCCGCTGCCTGACATAGATGCCAAGCTGCGCGAGGTAAATTTTCGCCCGTTCCTTGTTCACTTTAACGGAATAGAACTCCTTCATTTCCGCAGAGAGAAAGAGCTCGCGTACCAGATCGCCCAGCTGCTTGCGCCATTGCCCGGCCTGCATCCAAAAACCTCCGTTCGAGCTTTGATAAAGAAAAAGGGCCCTGTCGACCCAAAAAGAAAATAGACAAATCGCCGAAGAGCGTCAAGCCAACCGCTGGACCGCCGGCGCGCCGGTTGCAAGGCGCTTCCATTCTTCGATGGAGGCTTCGATCACTTCCTGGACCGTGACGCCGCCGGATCGATAGACGATGCGCGCGAGCTCGGGCGGCGGCCCCCAGTGACGATGGTCGGGTCTTTGAAAGATCGCGATGGTGCGCGTCCGCAGCGCACATGCGAGGTGCATCGGACCACTGTCGCAGGTCACAAAAAGAGCGCAGGCGGCGACCATCGCGGCGAAGCCGCGGACCGAAGGATCGAAAAAAATGGGGATGGCGCCGCCGAGGCGTTGCGCGAAAAATCCCGTCAGGTCCTGCTCCTCGGGGCCGACGAAAAGCGCCACCTGCGCGCCGCCCCCTTTGAGCGCGGCGGCGAGCTCGATGAAGTTTTCCGCCGGCCAGCGCTTGCGCCGGCTCGCCCGACCGCCGGTAAAAATTCCCACGATCGCCCCTCCACTCAATCCCACCGCGGCGAGCCGCCTTCGGCCGTCGTTTTTTTCGGCGTCCGACAGAACGAGCGTGGGAAGCACCGGCTCGGAGCGCAGCCCCAGTGCGGCGGCCAGAGCCGGCAGGCTCTGATATTTATTGCGCTCGGCGGGCCGCGGCAGACGGACGTTGAGCCAGCGGTCGCGTTTGCCGCGGATGCCCGCGCGCAGCCGCGCGCCGGAAAAGCCGACGATAAACGCGCCCATCGCGGACTGCGAGCCGCTCACGTCGACGGCGAGATCGTAGCGCGCCGCGCGGAGCCGCCGGATGAGAGAAAAGTAACTCCAGGTCGCATGGGGAAAACGGCGCGTGATTTCAAAATGCCGGTCGATCGGCAGATTCTGAAACAGCGCGCGCGACATCGGCGAGCCGACAAAATCGATCACCGCGTCGGGAAAGTTCCTGCGAAAGAGCAGGATCGCCGGCGAGGCGAGCACCGAGTCGCCCATGCGGAAATTTCCGCGCACGAGGAGAATTTTTTTTATCGCCTCTCGGCCGAGATCGACGTGAGCGTCGGGCGACCGGGCCGTGCCGAGCTTCATCAGGCGCATCGCGACCGCGCTGATGCGCTTGTTCAGCCGGTAATTTGCGGCGAGCGGCATCCCGACTATTTACACTGTTGATCGAGATAATGTAAACAGATGTGAAGACCGGACAGCAAGGAGAGCGGCATGCCCAACCATCCCGTGCCCAAAGAAGTCGCCGTCGATGCCAAGACGACGGCTCTGTTGGTTCTGGACTTGAACGCGCGCTGCGAAAATCCCGAGGAGCGCTGCCATAAGCTCGTCGAGCCGGTGGCGAAATTTCTCGGCCGCGCGCGCGACCGGCGCATCTTCATCGTCTACACCGCGTCGGACCGCTACAAGGGCACCGCCGAGGAGCGGATGCCCCGCGCCTTCGACCAGCGGAAGGACGAGCCGGTCATCTTCCCGCCGGCGTTCGATAAATTCTACAGCGGCGAGCTGCAGCCGATGCTCCAAGCGCGCGCCATCAAAACCGTGATCGTGTGCGGCGCGTCGAGCAACCAGGCGGTCTTGTATACCGCGACCGCCGCGGCGCGGCCTTTCGGCTATGAGGTCGTGATTCCCGTCGACGGTTTGATCGCGCGCGGCGATTACGAGCACGAGTTCACGCTGCACCAGTTCACGATCTTGCCCGGCGGCGCGGCCGAGAAATTCAAGATCACCGAGTTCGACAAAATCCGTTTTTCCTAGGCCGGCGACTCGGCGATGTCATTTAGCATCTCTTTCCGGTAACCTTCTTCAATGCTCGATTACGCTGAGCCGCGGCGGCGGCGCTTCTGGAATGTCGGCACGCTCCGCTCGCTCCGCCACCGCAACTTTCGCCTGCTGCTCTACGGCGCGTTTCTGTCGGCGGCGGGCGATTTCATGCAGAACATCGCCCAGAGCTGGCTCGTCTGGCAGCTGACGCGCTCGCCCGTTCTTCTCGGCGTGGTCGGTTTCTTCGACACCGTGCCGCGGCTTTTCTTCGGCGCGCTCGGCGGCGCGATCGCCGACCGCGTCGACCGCAGACGGCTCCTCATGCTGACGCAGACGCTCGGCATGGCGCAGGCGTTCATCTATTGGTTCCTGGTCTATTTTCAATTGATCGTTTTCTGGCACATCATCGTGCTCGCGTTTTTCCTCGGCGCGGTCAACACCGTCAACCAGCTCGCGCGCCAATCGCTCGTCAACAGCCTCGTGCCGCGCGAGGAGCTGATGAACGCGATCGGCCTCCAGTCATCGGTCTTCAACCTATCGAAGATCGTCGGGCCTTCGGCCGGCGGCGTCATGATCGCCGTCGCCGGCATCGCCGGATGCTTTTTCGTCAACGCGCTCAGCTTTCTCGGCCTCATCTACACGCTGGTGCTGATGGAGCTGCCGCCGTGGGAGGCGCCGGAGAATAAAAAAAGTCTGTTGAGCGACATCCACGAAGGGTTCAACTATCTCACGAGCAATCGGCGTCTGTTCTGGATCATCGCGCTCTCGTACGTGATCGCGCTCGTCGGCGCGCCCTACCAGCGCTTCCTGCCGATGTTCGCGACCAATATCCTGCACGTCGGCCCGACGGGATTCGGCGTACTCGTCGCCGCTCCCGGCGTCGGCGCGACCCTTTCCGCGCTCACGCTCGCCTCGCTGGGCACGCGCCGCCTGGGGCTCCTGTGGATCTGCTCGTGCGCGCTTGCGTTCGGCGTCGTCCTGGGGCTCTTCGCCTTCTCCCATTCCTTCGGTTTTTCGCTCGCCATGCTCGCGCTGACGGGTTTTTTCTTCATCGCGTTTCGCGCCTCGTCGAATACGGCGATCCAGTCCGACACGCCGCGCCAGCTCCTCGGCCGCGTGCTAAGCCTGTTTTTTATGGACCGCGGGCTGTGGTCGCTGGGCGGGCTGTTGATCGGCGGGTCGGCGGCGGTGATCGGCATCGATCACACGCTCGCCGTCTCCGCTTTGATCTGCGCTCTCGCCGCGGCGGGCCTGCTCATCTTCACGCGCAGACCCGCCGCGGCGCGGCAATCAGTTGACCAGCTGCGCCGATGAGATCACCGCGTTGGTGATCGTCGCGCCGCCGCTCCAGAGCGCCGTATCCACGAGCAAGGGATAAGTCGGCGCCGTCGCGCTGGTATAAAAGACCGTGCCGTTCTTGGAGTACTTGACCACTCCGGAGATGACCGAGATACGGAAGACGTCTCCCGTCGCGAACGCTCCCGCGCCCGTCTTCCATACGCCGTTCTCGTAGACCTCCACGATGCCGCCGGAGACGCCCCACAGCATGACCGCGTAGTCGATCTCGTTGCGCGTGATGCCGGGATTGCCGTGGCTTAACCCGATGGCTCGGGCGGTGGTCGTCTCCGAGGCGGTGAACTCGACGTAGCCGTCGCCCGAGGCGATCTGCTGGCTGGAGATGGCCCCGGCGTCTTCGCACCCGTCGCAGCCGGCGGTCTTGCGGATGGAGTTGCCGGTAGCGGTCACGTTGACGAGGCTCGTCCAAGCGACGTTCTGCACCGTCCCGGAGGGCGGCGGTGGTGGTGGAGGTGGAGGAGGCGGTGGTGGCGGCGGCGAGGAGCTGCCGGTGGAGATGACGGCGTTGTTGATCGTGGCGCCGCCGCTCCAGAGCGCCGTATCGACCAGCAAGGGATAGGTCGGCGCCGCCGCGCTGGTGTAAAAGACCGTGCCGTTCTTGGAGTACTTGACCACTCCGGAGATGACCGAGACGCGGAAGACATCTCCGGTCGCGAACGCTCCGGCGCCCGTCTTCCATACGCCGTTCTCGTAGATCTCCACGATGCCGCCGGAGACGCCCCACAGCATGATCGCGTAGTTGATCTCGTTGCGCGTGATGCCGGGATTGCCGTGGCTTAACCCGATGGCTCGGGCGGTGGTGGTCTCCGAGGCGGTGAACTCGACGTAGCCGTCGCCCGAGGCGATCTGCTGGCTCGAGATGGCTCCGGCGTCTTCGCACCCGTCGCAGCCGCCGGTCTTGCGGATGGAGTTGCCGGTAGCGGTCACGTTGACGAGGCTCGTCCAGGCGACGTTCTGCACCGTCCCGGAAGGAGGAGGTGGTGGTGGCGGCGGCGGACTCCCCGATCCGTTGACGCTCACGTTGTCGAAGACCGCCTTAGCGAGGACGCCGTTGTTGTGGCTGGTCACAGCCAGGCCGACGAGCACGTTGGTGTTCATGGTGACGGTGTCGCTGCCGACCACGGTCCAGTTGACACCGTCGGTGGAGACCGAACCCGTGAAGGTATTGCCCGCACGGACGAGCTTCACCCAGTAAGGCGCGGCGACCGCGGGTCCGGCGGTGTGGAGGCTGAAGGTGCCGGTGGTCTGGCGGCGCTGGAACGCGGCGCCGTTGCCCGGTGTGAGCGCCATGAAGGCGTGGGCTGAGTTGGACGCTGTGCTCTCGCGGATCATGATCCCCGCCTTCGCCCAGGCGTTGGTGTTCTGGAGCGAGACGACGTGGGCGATGATCTGGCCGTCGCCGCTCAATGCTTCAGAGACGAACCGGAAGGAATCGTTGAAGCCCCAGATGTCGTCGCCGGAGCCGAAAACGGTGAACGTGCCGTTGGAGGAGCTGTCGCTCCCCGCGACCGCGACGGCGCCCACGTCGCCGCCGGCCAAGGCGACCGGAGGCGGCGCGCCGGTGAAGTCGCTCCCGTCCGCGCCGTTCAGCATGACAACGGTAAACGCGCTGCCGGTGCCTACCTCTTGGGTCGCGCCGACAGCGACGACGTTGCCGCTGCTGTCCAACACCAGTGCCGAACCTTGGTCCGATGAATTCGCCGCGCTCCCGTTGATCTCTTTTCGCCATATCTCGGCGCCGCTGCCGCGATCGAGCTTTACGATCAGCATGTCGGAGCCGGTGTTTTGGTTGGTAATATTTCCAACCGCGAACACATCGCCCTGTTGGTCTGCCAGGACCTGCGTCGGGGCATCGGACCTATTCGCGCTCCCATTGATCGAATGGCGCCACAGCTCGGTGCCTGTCGACCCGTCAACCTTGATGACACTGAAGTCCCCTGCAATAGCGGTAGCGACTGCAATATTTCCGGCCAAATCGGCGGCGAGCGACATAAGCGAACCGGCAAAGTCGCCATTCAATGTCGTCGAAAGCAGAACTCCACCCGTCGTGCCGTTTAATTTCGAGACCGAGGCAAATTTTTGGTTCGCCGAAATGAAGAACCCGCCTGTAACGACGTTGCCCGATGCATCGAAGGTGATCGGCCGCGAAAACAGCGTGGAGTCGCCATTCACGCTCTGGCTCCACAATAACGCGCCATTAGTGCCACTAAACTTTTCGACCGCAGAACCGCTCGATGTGACTATGGCAACATCGCCTGCGCCATTGATAGCCAGCGCAATGGCCAGAGACCCGTTGATCGTTTGATGCCACAACTCGTTTCCCGTAGAGCCGTCGAGCTTCATCAGAAGATAAGACAAAGACG
>DATJFG010000049.1:0-2426 GCA_035495775.1 Verrucomicrobiia bacterium
TGTTGCGCTTTTTAGTTTTTAGCTTGTAATTTCAGCCGGTTATTCCTAATCGCTCCCGGCAAGGCAACTGCGACTCGGGAATCTTCCCGCCCTCGATTAAGGTAAGCTCCCTATTTGCATAGATTAATTCGCCGGGTACCCTACGGCGAAGCAACTATTCGAGAGTTGCGCCTATGCTTACCCATCGATCCAAGAGACCCGAGACGACCTCCTCGCTGTGGGGAGTCGTCCTCGCCGGCGGCGAATACAAGCGCGTAGCCCCCTTTATCCGCGAGCTCCGAGGCGACAGCCTGCCGAAGCCGTTCGTCAACGTTATCGGCAAGCGATCGATGCTGGAGCATACTTTTGCGCGGGCCGAAAAGCTTGTCGCGCCCGAGCGGCTCCTTGTGGTGGTAAAGCGCGAGGATCTGAAGCACCCCGAAGCCCAGCGGCAGATCGGCAATCGACTCAAGCAGACCGTCATCGTTCAACCTCAGAACAAAGGGTCGCTTGCGGAAGTCCTTTTGCCTTTGCTCCATATCTACCATCGCGACCCGCTGGCAACCGTCGCGCTCTTTCCCGCTGATCATTTCATTCTCCAGGAGGACCGCTTCCTCAGTCACCTCTACCTCGCGTGCCGCGCCGTGGAGCGGACCCCTTCGGCGATCATTGCCTTGGGAATACGACCGCACATGCTTTCAACCGGCCTCGGTTACATCGTTCCTTGCGATGAGTCCGACCCGCTTCGAGGATTCGGCATCCGCCGCGTCTCATCATTCGTCGAAGATCCGCCCGAGTCCGAGGCGCCGAAGCTGCTGGAGCGGGGAGCCTTTTGGAACAGCATGGCGATCGTATTCAAGGCGTTCACGCTCTTCGATCTGATCGCGCGCATCGCGCCCTCGATTCATGCTGCCTTCGAGGGGATCGGCGGCGGAAAAGAGCGCCAGGCCGTCGATAACGCCTTTCGACGCATCAGCCGCAGCGAGTTTTGCACGGAGTTGTTGGCGGCTTTGCCGCAAGCGCGGCCGGATTCCTTTCTCGTATTGCCGGTTGAAGGAGTGCTGTGGAACGATTGCGCGACCCCCCTGCAGGTCGTGACGGTGCTGACCAAAGCCGGATACCTCGGCCGGGCCAACGGACTCAGCGAGCGTCGTCTGTTCGCCCTTTGGTCCGATCATCGGGATGGGCGCAAGACCGAATCAAAAAAAAATACCGCAACGCTAAGAATGGGATGATGAGGGCGGGTAGGCCAATTCGAAAAGGAGGAGGTCAGCTATGAACTGGCAAACTATTTTTCAACAAAGCAAGGTCAATGGGGCGCTTTACCTGGGCGATGCCTTGCCGCACCAGAATTGGAAATGGCCGAAGAATACCTGGCTGCAACAGCGTCTACGCGACCTGCGCCTGCAAGAAAGATCGCTCGATCGACAAGACAACAGAATGGCATTTCAAGAAAATTAAGTTCGCTTCCCAACGGCTGTCATTTTACCGGTTCTGCCCGGGGGGACGGAGCCGGCGGTTCGTTATCGAGCCCCGGCTCCGGCGGGCAGAAGAAATCCCGCCCGACGGTTAGTTTAACGCCGATTCCTTTTAGCGGCTTTGATTACACGCCTCTTGATCGACACGCGCCGGCAAGACCTTCGAACGACCTCGAGAAAAGCTGACAGCACTCGCGACGAGCTGTTCGACGGCCACGCGATCCAAAGCGGCATCGTCGCCCATGGCTCGACCACCTGGACGAAGACGACATCGGTCGGCGGCGGAGACTTGCCGAGACGCGGTATCAGCGCGATGCCGTATCCCGCGGCCACCAGCGCCAGCAACGTCGTATGGTGGACGGCTTCCTGGACGATGTGAGGCGTGAATCCGCTGCGTTCGCAGACAGCCACGATGTGTTCGTAAAAACCGAGCGCCTGTTGATGCGAAAAACCAACGAAAGGCTCGCCGGCCAATTGCTTAAGTCGAATGCGCCGCCGCTTGGCGATCGCATGGTCCTTGGGCACCGCCGCGACGAGCGGCAGAGTTAGACACGTTTGGCGCTGCAGTCTCTCCGAAGTGAAATTCGGCATGAGCAATCCGACGTCGGCGTGCTTCGCTTGCAGAATATCGACAATTTTGTGACCGTTTGATTCTGTAATCGATAAATCGATCTCGGGATATTCAGCTCTGAAGGTCTTCAAAATCATCGGCATGACGGTCTCAACCGCGAGCGGCCCGCACGCCACGATGAACGGTCCGATCTGTCCGCGCTCGGCCCGCCGTGCCGCGTCGGAGGCATTTTCCATTTGTGAGAGAATTTTCTTCGCCTCGATCAAAAATACGGTTCCGGCATGCGTCAGCTCGACGCGCCGGCGATCGCGCGAAAAAAGTTTTAACCCGAGCTCTTCTTCGAGAGTGCGAATCTGCTGGCTGAGAGGCGGCTGCGAGAGGTGCAGTCGAGCCGCCGC
>DATJFG010000050.1:0-91589 GCA_035495775.1 Verrucomicrobiia bacterium
GAGGTGGCGGTTAAGCCCGAGGCGCTCGCGTGGGCGCGCGCGTGGCTCGGCATCAACGGGAATAATGGCGACGGCATCAAGTGGAATAATCGAACTTTGCTCGTTGCGCCGGGCAGCGGCGCGCCGGAAAAAAATTGGCCGCGCGAATTTTTTCGCGACATCGTCCAATGGTGGCAGTGGTCTAGTAGCGGTCAAGTGGTGGTCGTCCTCGGCCCCGCCGAAGACGGCGATCATGCGTTCTGGTCGGAATGCGCGGCGGTCGCTCGCGGCCTGAGTTTAGCGCGGCTTGCCGCGCTCATCTCGCTGTCGGATGGGTATCTCGGCAACGACAGCGGCGTGACGCAACTCGCCGCCGCGGTCGGCGCGACGACGCTCGCGCTCTTCGGTCCGACGGACCCCGCGGTCTGGGCGCCGCGCCGTCCGCGCGTGAGCGTTGCGCGCCTCGGCGCCGAATGCTCGCCGTGCGCTCATCCCGTCATGAAGAGTTGCCCGCATCGTAAATGTCTTAAGACCTTTGATCCACCGGACATTATGCGACTGCTAAAGGAAAAAATTCCGTGAAAAAAGCCAATGATTTCCGTCTCCTTGACAAGGGTGTAGGCAGGCATTAAAGTTCAATCACCGAAGGTAGATCAAATGTCTAATTCGATCAAAACAGTACTCCTCCTCGGGCTTTTGACCGGCCTCATTCTCGTCATCGGGGAGATGCTCGGCGGCCCGCAGGGGATGATGATCGCCTTTGTCTTTTCTCTGTTGCTGAATTTTGGCAGTTACTGGTTCTCCGACAAAATCGTGCTTTCCATGTATCGCGCGCGCGCAGTGAGCGAAGCCGAGGCGCCTGAACTGTATTCGATCGTGCATAATGTCGCGCTCCGCGCGGGAATCCCGATGCCGCGCGTCTATATCATTCCGGAGGAAACACCGAATGCGTTTGCGACCGGCAGAAACCCCGAGCACGCGGTGGTCGCGGTCACCGAAGGTATCCTTCGCATGATGAGCCGCGAAGAGCTCGAAGGCGTGCTCGCGCACGAGATCTCGCACGTGAAAAACCGCGACATCCTCATCAGCAGCGTCGCCGCGGCGCTTGCCGGCGTCGTCATGATGCTCGCCAACATGGCGCGTTGGGCCGCGATCTTTGGCGGCTACGGCGGCCGGGATCGCGAGGGCGAGGGCGGCGGGATGATCGGCTTGCTTCTTACGATGATTCTTGCGCCGATCGCCGCGCTGCTGATTCAAATGGCGATCTCGCGCTCGCGCGAGTACCAGGCGGATGCGAGCGGCGCGAAAACCATCGGCAATCCGCTCGCTCTCGCCTCGGCGCTGGACAAACTTTCGCGGGCCAATGAAATCGCGCCGATGAACGTGCGCCCCGAGACCGCGCACATGTTCATCATCAATCCTCTCTCCGGCCGGTCGCTCGCCAGCCTATTCAGCACGCACCCGCCGATCGAGGAGAGAATCGCGCGGCTCCGCGCCATGGCCCATTGACGCAAGCCTCAGAGGAACGTACCGCGGCCGGAGCTAGGGCTCCGGCTTTTTTGTCGCTCGAATTTATCCGGAGGCACCATGGCTGAAGAAGGAGAAAAGCAAGGTAAAGGCTTCAAGGTGGAGGACCGCCGCCGATTTTCCGAAACCGGCGAAGCGCGGGAAAGCGCGAAAACCGATGAACGTCCCTCGGATGAGCCTGTGCGCCCGGCGGCAGCGGCGGGCGGCGGCGCCCGCGCCGAAGAACGATCCGCCGAGGCGCTGCCCGAAATCAATTTTTCAACTTTCATCATCAGTCTCAGCACGCAGGCATTGATGCATCTCGGAGAGATCGCCGATCCCGTTTCCGGCAAAGCCGAGGCCGATCTGCCGGGCGCCAAGCAGATGATCGATATCCTCTCTCTGCTGCAAGAAAAAACCCGCGGCAACCTCGACGCGGGGGAGCAGCAGCTCATGGAGGATGTTCTCTACGATCTCCGCATGCGATATGTGGACGCGGTGAAGAAAAAGTAGGAGTTTAGATGCAAGGCAATGGATTAATCGGCCGCACCGGCATCCGACTCATCGGTGCCGCGGCGCTCGTTGCGCTGTTGATCGGGCTCGGCATGAGCGGCGCCTTCGAGCGTTTCGCGCCGCCGAGGCTCGTTAAGCTCTGGGGTGGTCCATCCAGCTCGCAAGTCGCCGCGCAGCCGCTGCTCACCCCGCAGGGACTGCCGGACTTCGTGACTCTATCGCAGAGGATGAAGCCGGTCGTCGTAAACGTCTCGACGACACAAGTCAGTCAGGGCGGTCAAGGGATGGAGAGTCCGTTCGGCGACGAGGACCCATTCGGAGATTTCTGGCACAAGTTTTTCGGCGGGCCCTCTCCGCACGGCCCTTTCCGCCAGAAAAGCCTCGGCTCGGGTTTCATCATCGATAAAGACGGGTCGATCCTTACCAATAATCACGTGGTCGATAACGCCTCGAAAATCGCCGTCAAGCTTGCCGACGAGCGTGAATTCGAGGCCACCGTCGTCGGCCGAGACGCCAAAACCGACATCGCTGTGATCAGAATCAACGCGAAGGAAAATCTGCCCGTCGCGCCCTTGGGCGACTCCGATCAGCTCGACGTCGGCGAATGGGTCATGGCCATCGGCAACCCTTTCGGCCTCGACAATACCGTCACCTCGGGCATCGTGAGCGCCAAAGGCAGGCATCTGCCGGGCGGCGGTCCATACGACAGCTTCATCCAGACCGACGCCTCGATCAATCCCGGGAATTCAGGCGGGCCCTTGATCAACCTGCGCGGCGAAGTGGTCGGCATCAATTCGGCAATCTACAGCCGCTCCGGCGGTAACATCGGGATCGGCTTTGCGATACCGATCAATCTGGTAAAGGAGCTGCTGCCGCAGCTGAAGGGCAAGGGAAAAGTGACCCGCGGCTATCTCGGCGTGCTGATTCAAAAAGTCACGCCGGAGATCGCCGAATCGCTTGGAATGGCCAAATCCAAAGGCGCGTTGGTCGCCGACGTGACCAAGGGCGGCCCCGCGGAGGCCGCCGGTGTAAAAGTGGGCGACGTCATCATTGAATTTGACGGGAAGGAGATTCGCGACTCGAGCGACCTTCCGATCATCGTCGCACGGACGCCGGTCGATAAAAAAGTCCGGATGAAAATTTTGCGCGACAAAAACGAAGTTCAATTGAATGCCGCTGTCGGCGAGATGAAAGAGGAGGAAGTCGTCGCATCGAATCCGGAAAAGGGCGAATTAGGCTTGACCGTACAGCAGGTGACGCCGCAGGTCGCCGAAAGTCTTGGCCTGCGGCGCGCCGAAGGCGTTGTGATCACGAGTGTCGAGTCCGGCAGCTCGGCGGACGATGCGGGGCTCCGGCGCGGCGACGTCATCCTAGAGGTCGACCGCAAAACGGTGCGCAGCACGGCGGATTACCGCAAAGCCGTCGGCGAGGTCAAAAAAGGCAAGGGCGTTCTCTTTCTTGTCCGGCGCGGTGAGAGTAGGCTGTTCCTGGCGCTCAAGCCATCGCGTTGAAATCCGCAAAAGCAGTCGAGCGGATAACGAGGGCCGGATAAACCATCCGGCCCTTTTTATTGTTTTTGAAAGGCGTTAAACTGAGAGCCAATTTAACTCAGAGGTCTTTTTGAAAAAGCTTCGCTGGCCTAAAAAGCTCCATCTGCCGAGCCTTAAAATCATCTTCCTCTCCCTGGCTGTTTTCTTCGCTCTGTTCGGCGCGCTTGGCGCCTGGTACGTCAGGCACCTCGAAGGCATCGTCACGGCGAAATTCGAAGGATCGAAGTGGGGGCATCCGTCGAAGATTTATTCGGATACGGCGCTCCTCTACGTCGGCATGAATCTTCGGCGAGAAGACTTATCGGAAAAACTGCGCCGGCTCGGCTATCGCGAAGCGCGCGGCTCGTTCAATCGCGGCGAATATCGGTTCTCAAGAAGCGACGCGGTGGAGATCTATCTCCACGACTTCGCCTATCCCATGGAGACGTTCAAGGGATTTCCGATCCGCATCGGTTTTCAGGGCGTTGCCGTGACGCGCATGGAGAATCTCGAGAGCGGCCAGGAGATCTTTTCGCTCGAGCTCGAGCCGGAGCTCATCGCGGGGCTCTACGACCGCGTCTGGGAGGAGCGGCGGGTCGTCACGCTCGCGCAGGTGCCGCCGCTGCTCGTGCGCGCGATCCTCTCGATCGAAGACGAGCGCTTTTACCGGCACCGCGGTATCGACCCGATCGGCGTGCTGCGCGCGATCTGGACGAATCTCAGGAGCGGCGGCGTCGTCCAGGGCGGCAGCACGCTCACGCAGCAACTGATGAAGAATTTCTTTCTCGGCGACGAGCGCACGTTCCACCGAAAGCTCAAGGAAGCGATCATGGCGCTCATCACCGAGCGAAAGTACTCCAAAGAGGAAATTCTGGAGAATTACCTCAATCAAATTTACCTCGGGCAGCGGGGCTCGCAGGGAATTTTCGGGGTGTCGCAGGCGGCGGAGTTTTATTTTTCCAAAGACCTCTCTCAGCTAAGCACGGGCGAAATCGCGCTCATGGCGGGGCTCATTCGCGCGCCGGGGCGCTACTCGCCGTATCGCAGCGTCGACGCGGCGCGTCAGAGAAGAAACGTGGTGTTGGGGAAGATGCTCGAGGATAAGCTCATCAGCCGCCGACAATATGAGGCCGCGCTGAAAGAGGTCATCCCGCGGCGCGAGCTCATCAAGGTGACGAACGACGCCCCTTACTACGTCGATTATCTGCGCCGCGAGCTGGCGGAGAATTATCCGCAAGACCAGCTCACGAAGGAAGGCCTTAGAATCTTCACCAGCCTCGATCTCGGCCTCCAGCGCATGGCGGAAAAATCGCTCGCCGACGGTCTGAAACGCCTTGAAGAAACCTACCCATATCTTAAAAAGCGCGGCGAGGACGACAACCTCGAAGGCGCGATCATCGTCTTGAAACCGCAGACCGGCGAGATCAAGGCGATGGTCGGCGGTCGCGAATACGGCAAATCTCAATTCAATCGGATTTTCCAGTCCCGTCGTCAGCCGGGATCGGTCTTCAAGCCCTTCGTCTATCTCGCCGCCTTGATGTACGGCGGCGACAACGGGAAGAGGTTCACGCCGGCGACAATGGTCGATGACTCGCAGTTCACCTGGGACTACGAAGGGCAGACCTGGCAGCCCGCGAATTACCGCGGCGAATATTTCGGCACTGTCACACTCCAGACGGCACTCGAGAGATCCCTCAACTCCGCCACCGCGCGCGTCGCGCGCGATGTCGGCATCCGGCACGTGCGCGAGATCGCCTATCGACTCGGCATACAAAGCCCGCTGCCGGTCTATCCTTCCGTTGCGCTCGGCGCGGCGGAAGTGACGCCTTTGGAAGTCGCCGTCGCTTTTTCCGCGCTCGCCAACGGCGGCGTGCGCACGCAGCCGCTGGCCGTGAAGCAGGTCGTCGATGACGAAGCGCGAGTTTTGGAGAAGCGCGATATTCAGGTCGAAAAGGTGATCACGCCCCAGCTCGCTTTCATGATGAACTACATGATGAAAGGAGTCCTCGACCGCGGCACGGCGCGCGTCGCGCGCCAGCTGGGCTTCACCCGTCCGGCGGCAGGCAAGACGGGGACGACGAACGACACCAAAGACGCCTGGTTCGTCGGCTACACGCCGGAGCTTCTCGCCGTCGTGTGGGTGGGATTCGATAACGGCACCAAGCTCGGCCTTTCCGGAGCGCAGGCGGCGGTGCCAATCTGGACCGATTTCATGAAGAAAGCGACGGCGGGGACCTCGGTGACGGATTTCGCGCCGCCGCAGGGCGTCAAGCTCATCGACATCGATCCGCTAAGCGGCGGCCGTGCGACACCGAACTGCCCGACCGTCATCCAGCAGGCGTTTCTGGAAGGCGAGGAACCGACAGCCTACTGTCCGCTTCACCCCGCGCCGTTCGGTTTTCTCTCGGCCCCGGCCGACTTTATCAATCGGATGGTCGCGCCGCTTTTTGGAAGGTAAGATGGATGCCCGCCTCTACCATGGCCTGCTGAGCCTAGCCGCGTTGGCGGCCATGCTCGGAGTCGCCGCCTGCGAAACCGGCGGTATCTATCGCGGCATTCCGCCGCGGTCTACGGCGCGACAGCCGCCGCCGGATTATTACCCGCCGCCTCGCGACGACTATTCGCCACCGCCGCAGGCGCGTGCGCCGGTCGAACGCCCTCCGGTCCGCGAGGAAGACTTGCCTCCTCGGCCGACACCACGACAGGAGGAATCTCCGCGGACTCAGCCTCCGCCCTCGGTGGCGCCATCGCCGCCACCGCCGGCGCCTCTGCCGGACGACAGTTCGCTGCTCGCCAAGATCACGCCGGGGACGCCGCCGCAGCGCGCCGCCTCACTCCGCTTGACCGAGGAAGGACGAAAACTTCTCGAAGCCGGCGATCATTCGCGCGCGCTCTCACGGCTGGAAAAGACCATCGCGATCGATTCGACCAATCCCTACGGCTATTATTACCTCGCGAAGGCCCATGCCGCGCTCGGGCGTTATCAGGAATCGCTTCGTTTCCTCGATGTGGCCGAGCCGCTGTTCGGCAACAACCCTTACTGGCTGGCGGAGCTTTACGCGCTTCGTGGCGAGGACTATCGGGCGCTCCACTCTTATGCCCGCGCGGAATCGAATTATTCCCAGGCCTTGCGGCTGAATCCGGGGAACCGAACCGCCGCCGACGGACTAGCGCGCGTTCAGGACGAGGTCGGAGCGGAACCGCGCTGAATATGCTGGTGTTGGGAGTAGAATCCTCGTGCGACGACACGGCGGCGGCCGTGCTCGCCGACGGGCGTAAGATCGTCGCGAACATCGTTTCATCACAGGACGCGGTTCACAGCCCGTACGGCGGAGTCGTGCCCGAGCTCGCCTCACGGCAGCACATCCGCAATATCCTGCCGATCATTGATGCCGCGCTGAAACAGGCCGGCGCTGGTGTCGGCGATCTCGGCGGCATCGCCGTGACACGCGGACCCGGGCTCGTCGGCTCTTTGTTGGTCGGCCTCTCAGTGGTGAAAGGGATATCTTATCGCTGGCGCGTTCCGTATGTCGGCGTGAATCACCTGGAGGCTCATTTGCTTGCGATTTTCCTCCATCGCGAGATCGAGTTTCCATATCTCGCGCTGCTCGCCTCGGGCGGCCACACGCTGCTCTATGTCGTGCGGGATTTCGGCGATTATCGATATCTCGGCGGAACACGCGACGACGCCGCCGGGGAGGCCTACGACAAGGTCGCCAAAATGATGGGTCTCGGTTATCCTGGCGGCCGAGTCATCGATGAGCTGTCCAAAAGCGCCAACCCGAAAGCCATCCGCTTCCCGCGCGCGCGCATGAAAAAAGGCGCGCACGAGTTCAGCTTCAGCGGGCTCAAGACCGCGGTATGGCATTATCTAAAAGAGCAGGGCGGCTCGGCCGCGCCGACAGCTGAAGTCGCCGCGAGCTTTCAAGAGGCGGTGGTCGATATGCTGGTCGCGCCGACGATGCGCGCAGCCGTCGAACTGGATGTTAAGCGCATCGTGCTTGCCGGCGGTGTCGCCGCCAACAGCCGGCTGAGAAAGAAGATGACCGCGGCCGCCGCGTCGGAAGGCCTCGAGCTTCACGTTCCGCCGCCTGCGCTCTGCACCGACAACGGCGCGATGATCGCGCTCGCGGGCTATCACATGCTCCGGCGCGGCTTGCGCGACGACCTCTATCTGAACGCCGACGCCGATCTCACGCTCTAGGCAATAGCCGCGAACGGGCCAACCATGTCGCTCTACCAGGAAGCACGCGCCGCGTTGAAAGAAACCGATTTTAGGCCCAGAAAAAGACTCGGACAAAATTTTCTTATTCATGAGGCGGTGCTCGACTCGATCATGCGGCTCGTCGAGCCCGCCCCCGAGGATGAAATCCTGGAGATCGGCCCCGGCCTAGGATCCTTGACGCGGCGGCTCGTCGAGCGCGCGCGGCACGTCTGGGCTGTCGAAGTTGATCCGAAGCTTGTCGCGAAACTACGCGCCGGCACTCTAGGCTCGAATCCGGTGCTTGAGCTCATTGAAGGCGACGTTCTCGAGCTGCCGCTGGAGTCGATCTTGCCCGAACGCAAGATCAAGCTCGTCGCGAACTTGCCCTACAGCATTTCAACACCAGTGCTGTTTCGGCTTTTCGAAATGAGCGGACGGTTTTCGTTCTTTGTTTTGATGGTTCAACGCGAGGTCGCCGAGCGGATGGCGAGCGGGCCTGGAAGCAAATCTTACGGCGCGCTGTCGGTGTGGTGTCAGATCTACGGCCGTATCACGGCCAAAGTTCCCGTCGCGCCGGAGGCGTTTTTGCCGCGCCCGAAGGTGCGATCGATGGTCCTGAAGATCGAGCCCTATCCACAGCCACTGGTTACAGTGGATGAGCTTCCGGTTTTTCGCGGGCTGGTGCGGGCGGCCTTCGGCCAACGAAGAAAGACGCTCGAAAATAATCTGACCGCCTGGCTCAAGTCACCGCGCGGTGAAGTCGATCGTCTGCTGCGCCAGCAAGGAATAGAGCCGAGGCGGCGCGGTGAAACGCTTAGCCTCGATGAATTCATCCGCTTGGGCCGATCCGTGACCCTCCTCAAGCCTCATCCCTGATCGAAAACGTTTTCCATGCCCGAGCTTCCTGAAGTCGAAACGATTTGCCGCGGGCTTCGCGGTCGTATTCTGGGACGGCGAATCGTCGACGTCAAGGTGATCGAGCCGCGCCTCAGGACGAGAGTCGGCGCCGAGTTCGCCTCGGCGCTCGCCGGAAGAGTCATTACCGATGTCCGCAGACGTGGGAAGTATATTCTCGTCTTCCTCGATAACGATTCCGTCTGGCTCTCGCATCTCGGCATGTCAGGGAAGCTCATCTGGGTCGATAAAGATCGCCCCAGGCAGAAGCACGATCACATCGTCGTCCGCTTGGAAGGCGGCAACGAGCTGCGCTACCATGATCCGCGCCGTTTCGGTCTGTCGCTCGTGACGACACGCGGAGAGTTGGATAGTCTGCCGCATATAAAAGTGCTCGGGCCGGAACCGCTGGACGGCCAATTCGACGCCGATTATCTTTACGGCGTCGCGCGCGGCTCGCGCCGCAGGATCCGCGATCTTCTGATCGATCAGACGACCGTCGCCGGCCTCGGCAACATTTACGCGAACGAGATCCTCTTTCATGCCGGCGTGCGTCCGACCGCGCGGGCGTGCAAATTGGGGCGCGCGAAGGTCGCGCGCATCGCCAGGCTTACGCCGGAGATCCTTAGTGAGGCGATCCGCTGGTGCGGGACGTCCTTTTCAGACTATCGCGATGTCGATGACCGATACGGCGAATTTCAAAAGCATCTCCGGGTCTATGACCGGGAACGGGAGCGCTGCCGGGATTGCAGCGAAGCAATCAAGCGGGTGACGCTGGGCAATCGCAGCGCTTTTTACTGCCCCGAATGCCAGAAATAGGGGGCTAGCGCGAGGCCAGTCTGCGGCGGGTTTTCTCGAAGCCGAAGAGCTTGATGAATTCACTGAAGGTCCGACGGCTCAGATCTTCGAGCCTTTCGATGTAACTGGGCGTCTCGCGCCGTATGTTCTCGGCATCGACCTTTCCACCCAAGCTCTCGATTTCTTCTTTGTTCGAGGGAACGTTGAGCCATCGCTCGATCATAGGCTCGTCGACCTCAAGGTGGAATTGGAGCGCATAGACGTTGTCGCCGTAGCGAAAAGCCTGCTGCTCGCAGAGCGAAGAAACAGCCAGATGCAGCGCGCCGCGTGGCAGGTTGAACGTGTCGCCGTGCCACTGAAAGATCTTCTCTCTGGCTTCGAAATGGCCGACGAGCGGATCGCCTTCTGCGTGTTTCGTCGGCGCGATGTCGTGCCAGCCGATCTCTTTTTCTTCACTCGGGTAAACTTCCGCTCCTAGAGTTTTCGCGATCAGCTGGGCGCCGAGGCAAATGCCGAGGATCGGCAGGTCTTTTTCCATCGCCTGTTCGATTAAGCGCATCTCGGTGCTGAGGTGCGGATGCTCAGCGGTGTCGTTGACGCTCATCGGCCCGCCGAGCACAACGAGACCCTGGTAACCGTCGAGGCTCGGTTGGGCGTCGGGATGACGGCCGAAGTTGACATACCGGATGCGAAATCCCGCTCTTTTGAGCAGCGGATTGAGGGTTCCTAAAATCTCATGAGGCACGTGCTGGCAGACGAGCAGTCGCGGCATGGGCGTGGCTATTCCGTTTTCGTCTCGGTCGCGCCTGTGATGCGAATTTGCGTCGAGAGCTCGTACTTGAGCCCATCGATTTCGTAATCCACCTCGCCAAAAAACGCAAGATAGTTTTTCACCGGTACCCCGACCTCGCCAACGATGCGGCCGTCGGAAACCTCCAGCGATCGATCGCGCCATTCCGCGGTCCGGAAATCTTGATTGGCCGCCTCGGCGATCCAGAGCCGCGCCGCGAGCGGCGCCGGCGATGCTTCAATAGTGAGCCGCGCTTTGCCGCCGGTCTGTTCGTGCGTCCAGTGGAGTTCCGGCATCCTCTTGCCGCTCATCTGATGCCGCGAAAAAGCCGCCAGGCCATTGAGGACGCGATTGATGCTCTGGGAATTGGGACGCAACAAATCGTGTCCGGTGTTCGGCACGTAGAGGATCCACTTGTCCCCGGGCAGCTCTTTCCAATAGACGTTTAATGCATCTGTCACCCAATAAAAATCGTTGCTGCCGTTGACGATGAATTTCGGCATTGCAAAACGGCTGCGATAGCTCCACGGGTCGACCATGCTCAACAGCCGCTGTCCCTCGGCGGTCTGCGGAATCGGCAAAAGGCCGCGCTTGACGTAAGGCGCGAGCCGCTCGCTGTAAGCGCCGAAAGCGTCGATCTGCTTCGGCATCTGCGCCTTCATATTCAGAGTGTCGATCACCATGGGCGCGACCGCGGCGACTCGCTGATCGCTGGCGGCCGTAAGCCACGTCGTCCAGCCGCGTTTCGATGCGCCGGATACGATGAAGCGCTCGGGGGAATGCTTCCATTCCTGGCTGCCGAATGCCTGCAAGACATCCATCGCCTTCACCACGCTTTTGACCATGGGAAAAAGCAGCGGCCAATTTTCGTCCTTCGTCTTTAGATAGCGGACGAAGGTCTCGGCGACGAGATCGTCTTCGTAGAGCCTGTCTTCGAGCAGAGGCTGGTTTGGGATGTTGAACAGAAACCCGACCGGCGCGCCGATCTTCCGCGCGAGCTCCATGCCGATCAGCGCATGCGCCGGACGCGGCGAGCCGCCTGTGATCCACAGGAACATCGTCGCGTTCGGCGCGGCGTTCGCCGGCTGGTAGACGACGAGCTGATGCTGCCAAGTGATGCCTTGCCATGTTTGCGAGACGAATTGGAGATCATAACTCCGCCCGCCTGCTTCCTCGTCTTTTGTTTTCAGCGACCAGGCGAACTCCGGCTCGGGCTTTTTTAAATAACCTTCCAGGTCGGCCGCCGCCGGCGCAGGAATCCATAGCCAGATGCAAAACACGAAAACAATAAGGGGCCGGGGGAATTGCATGATGTTATTTTCTATGACGGTCGAAGATTCTTCAATGCGCTCTTAAAGGACTTTGAGAATGCGCAGGAGCCAGGCACCGAAGACCAACCAAACCGTGATAATGAATGCGGCGGCGATCCAGTTTGACTTTGCCGACAGCGGAGTGTCATTTGCCCGCAGGCGGCATTCCGTTAGGACTTCCGCGGGGATCATTCTCATAACGAAATAGATCCCCAGCGGCACCAGGAGCAGATCGTCGAGATAGCCGAGGACTGGAATAAAATCAGGAATGAGATCGATCGGGCTGAGAGCGTAGCCAACGACGCCGGCGGCGAGGAGCTTGGCGGGCCATGGGACGCGGGGATCCTTGCACGCGAGTGCCAGAGCATGGATCTCCCGCTTGAGCTCTCTCGCTCGGGTTTTCCAGCGCTCGAGAAGTTTCACGCGAAATTGCGATCAGGCAATGATCTTATAATCTCCGCCCAGGTAGCTGCGGCAGAGTCCCTGATATGTGGCCGATCCCATCTTGATCCAGTTGAGCGCCTCGCCGCCGATCTCTTTTTTCACCTTGGCGGGCGTGCCGGCGGCGAGCACGTGCGGCGGGATTTTCGTGTGCGGAACGACGACGCTGCCCGCGGCGATGAGCGATTCTTCACCAATCTCGGTGTTTTCCAGAATCGTCGCGTTCATGCCGATGATCGCGCCGTGCCGGATGATGCAGCCTTCCATGATCGCGCCGTGACCTACCGTCACGTCATCTTCGATGATCGTCGGCGCTTCGCCTTGATGGATCACGCAGTTGTCCTGGACGCTCGTGCGCGCGCCGATGACGATAGGATACGCGTTCTGATCCGACCGCAGCACCGCGCCGAACCAGATGCTCGAGTCATCGCCGATGGTGACGTCGCCGATCAAAACGGCCGTCGGCGCGACAAACGCCCGCGGCGAAATTTTCGGCCTGCGGCCCATGTATTCGATGATCATCAACGAGGCCCTCCGATGAAATTCGTTTCAAGCTATTGGAACGAAGAAGTGAAATCAATGCCGCAGGCCGAACGCGGATGCCGCGGCGGCGGCGATGTTTTCCCCGATAGCGAGCGAGGCGGTGGCGCCGGGCGAGGGCGCATTCAACACGTGAATGGCGTTGCGGGTCTGTCTGATAACAAAGTCGTCGAGCAAGGTCCCGTCGGCGGCGACCGCCTGCGCGCGCACACCGGCGCCTCCGGGTTGCAAATCGTCCTCGGTGACTGCAGGCATCAACCGCTGCAGCGCGCGGGTGAAGGCGCGTTTACTGAGCGAGCGATATTGCTCGTCGAGTCCCATGCGCCAATAGCGGCGCGCGACGGACCGAAAACCCGGAAATGAAAACGTCTCCCACAAATCGCGAAGATTCACATCGCTCTTGCGATAGCCCTCGCGCGCCAACGCCAGCACCGCGTTCGGCCCCGCCTCGACGTAGCCGTGAATCGATCGCGTGAAGTGCACTCCCAGAAACGGAAAGCGCGGATCCGGCACGGGGTAAATGAGCCCTTTGATGAGCGAGCCTTTCTCCGGCGCGATCTTATAGTACTCGCCGCGGAATGGAACGATCTGTACGTCGGTCT
The DNA here is from genome assembly GCA_035495775.1 of Verrucomicrobiia bacterium. Taxonomy (GTDB): domain Bacteria; phylum Desulfobacterota; class Binatia; order UBA9968; family UBA9968; genus JAJPJQ01. The sequence continues at coordinate 13,107 of DATJFG010000050.1, forward strand.
CCGATGACGGCGCGCTTAGCATTTTGGCGACACGATCGGAGAAAAGCCCCGCGCAGTTGACGAGAAACCGGGCGCGGAACTCCTCCCATCCCGTGCCCACGATCAGTTCCCCGCCGTGCTCCGAGATCTTTTTTACCTGCCGCGATGTCAGTATTTCTACGCCGGTCTCGCGGACTTTTTTCGCGTAGGCTTCGGCGACTTGAACGAAGTCGATGATGCCGGTCGCCGGTGAATAGACCGCGCGCAGACCGCGGGCATGCGGCTCGATTTCGCGTAAACGCTCCGGGCCGATCATCTCGAGGCCGGGAACCTGATTCGCGGTTCCGCGTCGATAGAGTTCCTCCAGCCGCGGGAGTTCCTCCTCGTCGATGGCGACGATGACCTTGCCGCAAAGTTCGTAGCGGATGCCGTTCTGATCGCAGAAATCGAGCAACGCGCGGCGGCCTGAGACGCAGTTTGCGGCTTTCAATGAGCCGGGCTTGTAGTAGATTCCCCCATGGATGACACCGCTGTTGTGGCCGGTCTGATGCCGCGCGATTTGAGCTTCTTTTTCGAGTATGAGGAGGCGCAGCTTGGGAAACCGCTCGCCGAGCTTCATCGCCGTGGCCAGACCGACGATGCCGCCGCCGACGATGATGACATCCAATCCGTTGCCGGGCATATCCACCTCAATATGTCATTGCGACGACGCCGGCGCCGCGGATCTGTCCCCGTTTTAATTTGGTGAGCGCCGCGTTGATCTCGCCCAAGCCAAAAACCTCGACCTCCGTCGCGAGCGGAATGTCCGCGGCGAGCGCGAGCAGTTCTTCGGCGTCACGACGCGTGGCATTCGCGACACTCGCGATTTTACGCTCATGGTAAAGCAGCTTCGGATAGTCGATCGCCGGGATCGGCGTCATCGTAATTCCGGCGAGCGCCACCGTTGCTCCCCGCTCAAGGACGCGCAGCGCGTCGAGGACGAGCGGCCCGGCGGGCGCGAAGATGATCGCGGCGTCGATTTTTTTTGGCGGGTTTTCTTCCGCTCGACCGACCCATGCGGCGCCGAGATCGCGAGCGAGACGCTGATGCTCGGCGCCTCGCGTAAAGACATAAACTTCGCAGTCCCAATAACGCGCGATTTGAATCACGACGTGAGCCGAGGCGCCGAAGCCGTAGAGTCCGAGGCGGCCGCCACGGCGAATACCGCTGACTTTCATTGAGCGATAGCCGATCACGCCGCCGCAGAGGAGCGGCGCGACCTCGATGTCGGAAAAGCGCTCCGGAAGAGCATAAACAAACGTCGCGTCGGCGACGGCGAATTCCGCGTAACCGCCGTCGGCATGGAGTCCCGTGAACTCGGCTCGCTCGCAGAGATTCTCGTTTCCTTGCTGACAGAAAAGGCATTGGCCGCAGCTTCGGCGGAGCCAGGCCGCGCCGACGCGGTGTCCTTCGGCAAAACGCGTAACGCCTTGGCCGAGCGCCTCGACGACGCCGGCGATCTGATGCCCCGGAATCGTGGGCAGGCGAGGCAGTTCGAGATCGCCTTCAGCGGTGTGGAGATCGGTATGGCAAATGCCGCAGGCGCCGACGCGAATCAGGACTTCGCCGAGTGCAGGACGCGGGTCGGGCAGCCGCACGACTTGGAGAGGCGCGTCTTCAATGGGACGAGGGGCATGGAGTTGCGCCGCGAGCATGCGAGAGCATCGCCGGGCTATCGCCTATCGGTCGCCGTTTGAACCTGCTTGTCTTTGAGCTTGCGCAGCAGCTCATCATAAGACTGATTGGCGATGACTCGGTTGAACTGGGAACGATAGTTATTGACGAGACTGATGTTTTCGATCACGACGTCGTAAATTTTCCACTCCTTGCCGACGAGACGCAGGCGATAGTTGAGCGCATATTCTTCGCCCTTCGCGGTTTGAATCCGGCTCTGCACTTCGGCGTAATCCTGGTCGATGGTCTCTTTTACGTAGACGAACCTCTCGTTGGTATAGGACTCGATCTGCTCGAGATAGGCCGCTTCGAGCAGATCGGTAAAAAGCCGTGTGAACTCGTCCTGCTGCTGCGGCGTGAGCTTCCTCCAATATGAGCCGAGCGAGCGCGCGGCCATTTCGTTGAAGTCAAAGCGCGAGAATATGGCGCGTCTCAGCTGCTCGCGGCGGTCTTTTCTTTTGGCGTCGCTTTTGAGCGCGGGATTTTTAAGGATTGCGGTAATGCTCTCGACCGTCGCGCGCACCTGATCGGTCGGGAGCCCCGCCGCGGCTTGCCGCGGCGCGTCTAAGAAGAACAACACCGCCAGGGCGGCGGCGATGACGGCGTAGTATCGACTCATTTTTTATCGCCTTTCTCCTTCTCCGCGGCCTCTTTTTCGCCGTTCTTCTGACCGCCGCCTTTGAGCAAATCTCCTCCAATTGCTTTGCCGATCAGATCGGTTAAATCCGGGGGCGATTCCGTCTCCCGGATCCGGCTGCCGGGACCCAGGACTTTATCCGAGCCGCCGGGAGTCAACAAGAGGAACTTATCGCCGATCAGCCCGCGCGAACGGACTGAGGCGATCGTATCTTCTTGCAGCTTGATGCCTTCGTTAATGCGCAGGCCCAACCGTGCGCGGTCGTCGGCCAGCGTAAGGGTCTCGACACGGCCCACTTTAACTCCGGCGATTTCGATCGGATCGCCGGGCTTAATCCCCGCGACCGACGCGAAGTCGGCGTAGACGATGTAGCCGTTGTTCCCTAAGACCTCAAGCTTCCCGAGCCGTATCGCGAGATAGCCGAGACAGACGATGCCGATGAGGACGAAGATGCCGACGGTGATTTCCGTGCGCGTATGATTCACAGGCGATTCTCCCTACAAGACCTGAATGGGGCCTTCCGTTTCTCCACGGATGAACTGTTGGACGATGGGATTTTTCGATACCTGAAATTCATTGGAAGGCTTCACCTCTTCGATGACCCCGTTGGCGAGAATCGCCACGTAGTCGGAGATGCCGAAAACTTGCGGAATCGTGTGGCTGACGACCACACCCGTAAAGCCAAAGGCGCGCTGCGTCCGGGCGATCAACTGGTGAATACTGGCGGCGAGAATCGGGTCGAGGCCCGTCGTCGGCTCGTCGAAGAGGACGATCTCGGGGTCGGTGACGAGCGCCCGCGCGAGCCCCGCTCGCTTTCTCATCCCGCCGGAGAGCTCCGCGGGAAATTTGTACCCCATGCCCTCAAGTCCGACCTGATCGAGACGTTCGTCGACCTTCTTCTTGATTTCGGTTTCGTTGAGATCGGTCTTCTCACGAAGAGGAAAAGCGACGTTGTCGAAAATCGTCATGGAATCGAGCAGCGCCGCGCCCTGAAACAGAACGCCGAAGCGACCGCGCATCTCGTAAAGGTCTTTCTGATTCAGCTTCGTAATATCAACCCCATCGATGAGCACCTCGCCGCGATCGGGCAGCAGCAGAGCGTTCAGGTGCTTCAGCAGCACCGTCTTCCCGCAGCCGCTCGTCCCGACGATCGTCGTAATTTTGCCGGTGACGAATTCGAGATTCACGCCGCGCAAAACGGTCTGCCTGCCAAAGCTCTTATGCAAGTCGACAACGCGTATCATATCGAAAGCTCTAAAGCATGATCGAAGTGAGAAAATAGTCCCAGACCAGCACCAGGACAAACGAAAGCACGACGGACTCGGTGGTCGCGCGGCTTACGCCGGTCGCCATAGGCGGCGCGTTAAAGCCCTTATAGCAGCAAACCCAGGTGATGATGAGGCCAAAGCTCAGCGATTTGACAAAACCGCTATAGACGTCCTGAAAGACGACGCTGTTCTCCATACCGGCGAAGTAGCTGCCGGAGCTGACGCCGAGAAGGCCGACACCGATCAAATAAGCGCCGAAGATGCCGACGACATCGAAGATCGCCGTCAATAGCGGCATGGCGATGAGGCTGGCGATGATTCGCGGGGAGACAAGATACTTGACCGGATTGATCGCCATGGAGTAGAGCGCGTCGATCTGCTCCGTCGCCCGCATCGTGCCAAGCTCGGCCGCCATCGCCGAGCCGGTTCTTCCGGTGACCATGAAGGCGGCGAGGACCGGACCCAATTCGCGCAGCAGCCCCAGCGCCGCGGCCGAGCCGAGCCAGCTTTCGGCATTGAATTTTCTAAGGCTATAATAGCCTTGGAATCCCATGACCATACCGGTAAAAAAGCCTGACAACAGTACAACCGACAGGGAGTCGACGCCGATAGTCTTGAGGTGATAAACCACCAGACGCAGCTTCGCCGGAGGACGAAACGCCAAGCCGAAGGCAGATAACAGGAAGAGGAAGATCCTTCCCATCTCTGTTAACTGGCGCAGGGTAAAGCTGCCGATTTGACCAAAGAAGAAAAGCATTGGTGAGCGGATTAACCTCAGCCTAATATAAAAAAGCAGCCCGATTTGCAAGTGTATGCCTAAATCGAAGAGTGGTCCGATGATCGATGAGACCGTGGATACGCTCTTTCAGGGAAAGCTCTCCGTCATCCAGAGGACATCCGGCTATCGCTTTTCTATCGATGCGCTGCTCCTGGCCCACTTCGTGGAGCCGAGGAAATCCGATCGCGTCATCGATCTCGGCGCCGGCAGCGGGGTGATCGCGTTAATGCTCGCCGCGCTCCATCCCGCAATCGAGGTCCTGGGAGTCGAACTCCAAGCGGGGATGGCCGCTAGAGCACGAAGAAGCGCGGAACTAAACGGCTTGACCGATCGGGTCAAGATATTGGATGGAGATGTCCGCGCCATTGATGGTGCCTTTTCGCCGGCAGAATTCGACGTCGTACTCGCCAATCCGCCGTATCGCGCAGCCGCGAGCGGCAGGATGAATCCCGATGCCGAGAAGCGTCTCGCGCGGCACGAAATAGAAGCGAGCCTCTCGGATTTCGTTCGCGCGGCGGATTATTTGCTCGGACACAGCGGTAAAATCGCCGTCGTCTATCCTGCGACGCGGCTCGTCGATTTGCTTGTGACCCTGCGCGAGCACAGACTCGAACCGAAGCGGCTGAGGCTGGTCCACTCATTCGCGGGAGGCGACGCGTCGCTGGCGCTCGTCGAAGGAAGTAAAGAGGGGCGCTCCGAGGTTAAAATTCTTCCGCCCCTTACGATTTATACTGAAAAAAGAGAATACACGCCTGAGGTCAGCGCTATGTTATCCGGGATGTCTCTGCCGCGATTTAGTCCCGACGGCGTCGGGCGTGGGCGTTGAAAAGCCTTTGAAACGCTCGGCGGACCTCCGCGTCATGAATGGTGCCGAGCATCTCTTCATCGAGGTTCGCGGCGGCTTCGGGTACAGCCGCCGGAGATTTTGTCGGATTTTCTATCATCGGCCGGGCGATCTCACCCACATAAAAGAAAATATTTTTCACCACCTCGCCACCGAGCCGATGATTGAGCTTGTCTGCAATCGTGTCTTTCATATATTGAAGTTGTTGCATCCATACATGGCTTGAAACTTTGACGAACAAGGTTCCCTGACGGATCTTCTCCGGTTGCGCGTTGCGGGCGATGATGTCGCCGACCATATCGTTCCAAACCGGCCAGACGCTGTATTCCGCCAGTCGGCCAGAAGGATCGATTCGCTTGAGGGATTTTTCCAGGACGTTCCCAAGGCGTTCGATGACGGAATCGTGCTTGTCCATCGCTGCTTCCTTATAGCAAAATCCTCCTATCCTAACCAGAAAAAAGCAGTTCGCTAGGCTGTGTAAACTCCGTGCGAGGGCGAAAATCTTAATGAAGTACCGCCATTTCATTCGGAGAACGAATTGCCCACAATCTGTCAAGGAAAATTTTTTTTTGCCAAAAAAAAATTTTCTTGACAAACGTTATTAAAAATCACATAAGGGCGTTTACATAACAATATATAGCGGTATATTAAAAGGACTGCCCACAACAGCTAGACTAGGGCAAATTGGAAGGGAGAAGGGGCGATGGCAAAAGCGGCACCGCAGGAGACCCAGGAAAGGCTCGAAAAGGCCCCCGGAATGGGGCTCAAAATGGAGCGTTTTTTCACTCGAGCGGGGGTCAACCCCTACGACGAGCTTGAGTGGGAAACGCGCACCGCAACCATTCTTAACGAGAAGGGCAAAGTTGTCTTCGAACAGGCGAATGTCGAGATACCCAAGGCATGGTCGCTCATGGCCACCAATGTGGTCGTCTCGAAATACTTTCGCGGCCCGCTCGGCAGCCCGCAGCGCGAGCACAGCGTCAAACAGCTCATCGGCCGGATCGTCAATACCGTTACCGGATGGGGACGTAAGGACGGTTATTTCGCCACCGAGGAAGATGCCCAAACCTTTTCCGACGAGCTCGCCTACATTCTCGTCCATCAGCTGGCCTGCTTCAACAGCCCGGTGTGGTTCAACTGCGGCATCGAGGAGAAGCCGCAGTGCTCCGCCTGCTTCATTCTCTCGGTCGACGATACGATGGAATCGATCCTCGACTGGTACCGTAAGGAAGGGATTATCTTTAAAGGCGGCAGCGGTTCCGGCGTCAACCTGTCGAAGATCCGCTCGGCCAAGGAGCAGATGACCGGTGGCGGCACCGCTTCGGGCCCTGTGTCCTTCATGAAGGCCGCTGATGCGTCGGCCGGCGTCATCAAGTCCGGGGGTAAGACACGCCGCGCCGCCAAGATGGTGATCCTCAACGCCGACCATCCAGACATCGAAGAATTCGTCAAGTGTAAGGTCGAGGAAGAGAAAAAGGCCTGGGCCTTGATCGATGCCGGTTACGACGCCAGCCTCGACGGGCCCGCCTATGGCAGCGTCTTCTTTCAGAACGCTAACAATTCGGTGCGTGCGACTGACGAGTTCATGCAGGCGGTGCTCGAAGACCGCGATTGGCAGACGCACTACGTCAAATCCGGCGAGGTGTGCGATACGTACAAGGCGCGCGATCTGCTTCGCATGATCGCCGACGGCACCTATCTCTGCGGCGATCCCGGCATGCAGTTCGATTCCACGATCAACGACTGGCATACGTGCGCGAACACCGGCCGGATCAACGGTTCGAACCCGTGCTCGGAGTACATGCATCTCGACAATTCGGCCTGCAATCTCGCGTCGCTCAACCTGCTCAAGTTTCTCCGCGACGACGGTGGCTTCGACGTCGAGGCGTTCCGCCGCACCGTGGACATCATCATCCTCGCGCAGGACATTCTCGTCGATAATTCGTCATATCCAACGCCGGAGATCGCCGCCAACGCGCACGCCTTTCGCGAGCTCGGCATGGGCTATGCCAATCTCGGCGCGCTGCTGATGTCGTTAGGCCTTCCTTACGATTCCGACGGCGGCCGCGCCTACGCGGCGGCGATCACGGCGCTCATGTCCGGGGAAGGCTATCTCCAGTCGACGCGTGTGGCCGCGACGCTCGAGCCCTTCGAGGGTTTCCCAGCCAACCGCCAACCGATGCTGCGCGTGTTGGGCAAGCACCGCGGGGCGGCCTACAAGATCTCCTCCTCCCACGTGCCGCTCGATCTGCTTTCCGCGGCGCGCGAGGTATGGGACGAGGTCTGTCAGGAGGCCGAGGCGCATGGCATCAAGAACTCGCAGATCTCGGTGCTCGCGCCGACGGGCACGATCGCCTTCATGATGGACTGCGACACGACCGGCGTCGAGCCGGACATCGCGCTGGTTAAATATAAGAAGCTCGTCGGCGGCGGGCTCCTGAAGATCGTCAATCACACCGTCCCGCGCGCGCTCAAACGCCTGGGGTACGACGTCAAGCAGATCCAAGACATCATGGAATACATCGAGGAGCACGAGACGATCGAAGGCGCGCCGCATGTGCGCGACGACGACCTGCCGGTCTTCGACTGCGCCTTTAAGCCGCAGAACGGCAGCCGCACGATCCATTACATGGGGCACCTAAAGATGATGGGCGCCGTCCAGCCGTTTATCTCCGGCGCGATTTCCAAGACGATCAATATGCCTTCGGACGTGACGGTCGAAGAGATTATACAGGCCTACATCGAAGGGTGGCGTTTGGGCGTCAAGGCCGTTGCGATTTACCGCGACGGTTCAAAGCGGACGCAGCCGCTGAATACCTCCAAGGACGAACCGAAGTCCGTGAAAGGCGACGTGAAGGAATCGCGGCCGCTCCGGCGCAAGCTTCCCGACGAGCGCCGGTCGATCACCCACAAATTCGATATCGCCGGTCATGAAGGCTACATCACCGCGGGCATGTACGAAGACGGCCAGCCGGGCGAGATTTTTATCGTGATGTCGAAGGAAGGCTCGACTATCTCCGGCCTCATGGATTCGTTCGCGACCGCTATCTCCATCGCGTTGCAATACGGTGTGCCGCTGAAAGCGCTGGTCGACAAGTTCAGCCACATGCGCTTCGAGCCGTCGGGATTCACCAAAAATCCCAATATCCCGATCGCCAAGTCGATCATGGATTATCTTTTTCGCTGGCTCGCGACCAAGTTCCTGGATGGCGATGCGCAACAAGAGGCGGGTATCATCAGGGACAATGGCGGCGAAGAGAGCGCCGACGCGAAGGCCGAACATAAAGCCGATCACAAAGTGGTACAGTTCTCGGCGGCGCCGCGGGGCGGCGCTCCGGTCGCATCGATCAGCAGCGTGACGAGTTTGTACCAGCAGGATGCGCCGCCGTGCCCGGATTGCGGCGCGATCATGATCCGCAGCGGCGCCTGCTACAAGTGCCTGAATTGCGGCGCCGTGAGCGGCTGCTCATAAGACGCGGGGCTAAAAAGTTTTGCTGGGATGGGAGAAGTAAAGTCTTTTTGCACGAAAGCTCTGGCCGCCGCCAAGCTGTGCACGTATTGCGGCAGGCGGCTCTCAGTATTTGGCGGCCGGTTCGACACCAAAGTTAAGGATTTTCTAGTGCCGCTCGCCAAAGGCGGTGACGATAGCCCCGAGAACACGGTCGCCAGCTGCAAGGAATGCCAGTTTTTAAAGGGCGATTACTTGAATTACGCCCTGCTGCCGATGAGCCGCACGAGACTTCTCGGAGATGTGCGAAGGTATCTCGCCGAGATACGCCAGCTCGTCGGCAGCCGCAACTCGCTCATCGACCTCCCCGGCTCGCGCAGATAAAACTCCACGCAGCTCCGACTCACGGAATCTACTTTTTCTGGAGATTCAGCAGGCCCGCCCGACTGTCGATGTCGAGGCGGAACTCATTCAAAAAATTTAACCCCAGCAGCCCGGCTATCCCGGGATCGGGAAAGACATCGTGGACGGCCACGGTTACATCTTTGAGCTCAAGGCCGCCGACTTGCAGGGAGCGAACGGTGGCGAGCGGCGCCTGAATGATGCCGTTGGCCGTGTGGAATGATAGCACCGTCGGATTATCGGGCATCTGTATCCCGGCTTGTTGCGCCGCCGCTGGCGAAATCGTCGTATAACTTGCGCCCGTATCGAGAACGAAGCTCAATGCGGTTTTCCCATTGAGAATTGCATTGACCACCATGAGATCGCCGCGTCGTTGAAACTGGACCGCGGCTTTGTCGGACGGCGGCGGGGCGGGGCGGGCTTCGGCGCTTCGGATACGCGTCGCCTGTGAGCGGAACTGCTCTGGAATTTCCCCGAGGCCGTTGGTGAGATGAACGACGCCCTGCTCGTCGGTCCAGCGGTACATCTCCAGAACCTGGGCATTCGCCGCCGAAACCAGCGAAGCAAGCGCTAGCGCCGCCCAAAGCATTCCCAAGCGGTTCATGGGCGCTAGCCTAGCATAAAGGCCGGCAGGTACGAAACGCCGCGGCGCGCTTTACAACCCAGCATCGGTATGTTAAAAATGTATCAACTAAATCAAGAAAGAGAGATGATGAACGGAGGACAGATGGGGATTGCTCAGCCCGAAAGAAAAGGTCTCATTGAGCAGTTCAGAGTCCATCAGAACGATACTGGCTCGCCAGAAGTTCAGGTGGCGCTGCTGAGCCAGCGCATCGATCACCTCACGGAGCACTTCAAGGTCCACGTGAAGGACCACCATTCCCGCCGCGGTCTTTTAAAGCTCGTCGGACAGCGGAGACGGCTTCTCGACTATCTCAGGAAAAATAATTACGAGAGATACCGAAGCCTCATCCAACGGCTGGGCATCCGTAAGTAGTGCTGCGGGCTGACGTTTCGTCCCGTCCTGGTCTTCTGATTTCCTTCCGTTCATTCAAAGGGTTCATTCATGGTTAAAAAAATAGAAGTTGAATTCCACGGCCGTCCCTTATCGATTGAGGTCGGCCGGTTGGCGAAGCAGGCCGACGGCGCCGCGCTGGTGCGATACGGCGAAACCGTGGTGCTCGTCACCGCCGTCGCCGCCAAAGAGCTTAGGGCGGAGGCGGACTTTTTTCCACTGACGGTCGATTACCAGGAGCGGACCTTCGCAGCCGGAAAGATTCCGGGCGGTTTTTTTAAACGGGAAGGGCGGCCTTCGGAAAAGGAAATCCTCACCTGCCGTCTCATCGACCGCTCCATCCGTCCGCTCTTTGCCGGCGGTCTGCGCTGCGAAACCCAAATCATCGCCACGGTGCTCTCCGCCGATCGCGAAAACGACCCCGACGTCGTCGCGATGCTCGGAACTTCCGTCGCTCTCGAAGTGTCCGACATTCCTTTTCACGGCCCGCTCGCCGGGGTGCGCATCGGGCGCGTGAACCGGCAATGGGTCATCAACCCGACGCAGAGTCAGCTGCAGGAAAGCGACGTGGACATCTTTCTCTCCGGCAGCCGCGACGCGATCGTGATGGTCGAAGGCGGCGCGCGCATCGTTCCCGAAGACGAGATTCTCGAAGCGCTTTTCAAAGGACACGAGGCGATCCAGCCGCTGCTCGACTATCAGGAGGAGATCAAACGCGCCGTTGGCAAGACCAAACGCCAGGTTCCCCTTATCGAGCCGGACAAGAACCTGCTCCAGAGCATCGAAGGGCTCGCCCGCGACAAGATCATGGGCGCGATCGCCATCGGCGAGAAGCTCGAGCGCTACAAACGCTTGGACGAAGTCAAGCGCGAGGTCATCGAGCAGGCGGCTCAGCAGTTTCCCGAGCGGGAAAAGGACATCAAGTCGAGCTTCGATGAGCTCAAAAAGAAGTATTTCCGACACCAAATCGTGAACGACGGTCGGCGCATCGACGGCCGCGGCCTCAAGGATATACGGCCGATCACCTGCGAGGTCGAGATCCTGCCGCGCACGCACGGCTCGGCGCTCTTCACGCGCGGCGAGACGCAGGCGCTTGTCATCACGACGCTGGGCACGACCTCCGACGAGCAGAAGATCGACGCGCTCATCGGCGAGCACTACAAGAAATTCATGCTGCATTACAATTTCCCGCCGTTCAGCGTGGGCGAGGTCAAATTCCTGCGCGGACCCAGCCGGCGCGACATCGGCCATGGCAATCTGGCGGAGCGCGCTCTCATCCCCGTGCTGCCGCCGGAAGAAGACTTCCCGTACACGATACGCATCGTCTCGGAGGTGCTCGAGTCCAACGGCTCGACTTCCATGGCGACGGTCTGTGGCGGCTCGCTCTCGCTGATGGACGGCGGCGTGCCGACACGCGCCCCGGTCGCCGGCATCGCGATGGGACTCATCAAAGAAGGGGATCAGGTACGCGTTCTCTCCGACATCCTGGGCGACGAGGACCATTTGGGCGATATGGACTTCAAAGTCGCCGGGACCCGCGACGGCGTCACCTCGCTGCAGATGGATATCAAGATCTCGGGCGTTACGCGCGAGGTCATGCGCGACGCGGTGTATCAGGCGAGAGAGGGCAGGATCCACATTCTTAACATCATGAATCAGACGATCTCCCAGCCGCGCGGCGAGCTTTCCGGCCATGCGCCTCGGATCATCACGCTCAAGGTTCGGCCGGAAAAGATTCGCGAGATCATCGGTCCCGGAGGCAAAGTCATTCGCGGCATCGTCGAGGAGACCGGCGTCAAAATAGACGTCGAGGACGACGGCACCGTCATGATCGCATCCAACGACGAAGCGGCGAGCCGCCGCGCCGTCGAGATGGTCCAGCGCATCACCGCCGAGCCGGAGGTCGGCAAGATCTATCGCGGCACGGTCAGAAAAATCATGGACTTCGGCGCCTTCGTCGAGATCCTGCCCGGGACGGACGGTCTCGTGCACATCTCACAGCTCTCCCCCGAGCGGGTGCGCCGCGTGACCGACGTGCTCAACGAGGGCGACGAGGTCATGGTGAAAGTCCTTGAGATCGACAAGCAGGGAAAGATCAGACTCAGCCGAAAAGAGGCTCTGGAAGAAGCAAACGCCAAGTAACCAGCGTCCTCGATTCTAAGCCCATCCGTGTTTAAAAAGACCGTTCTCGACAACGGCATCCGGGTTGTGTCCCGCGAGATGCCCGACACGCGCTCCGTGAGTCTCGGCATCTGGGTCGAGAACGGCTCGCGCCATGAGACGAAGCCGCAAAACGGCATTTCGCATTTCATCGAACACCTGTTCTTCAAAGGGACCGAGAAGAGGAGCGCCGCGCGCATCGCCGAGGAGATGGACTCCGTCGGCGGCGTGCTGAACGCCTTCACGGCGAAAGAATACACCTGCTATTACGCCAAGGTGCTGGACGAGAACCTGCCGCTCGCCGTCGATCTTTTGTCCGACATCTTCCTCCACTCCGTTTTCGATCCCGAGGAGATTGAGCGCGAGCGCCAGGTGATCCTCCAGGAAATCTCGCAGTCCGAGGATACGCCCGACGATCACGTTCACGATCTTTTCAATCTTGACTTTTTTTCCGACCATCCGCTCGGCCGGCCCATCTGCGGCGACGCCGAAACCGTGAAAAGTCTCGGTCGCGAAGACATCGTCGGCTTTATCAGGGACCGATATCTTCCCGGCAGCGTCGTCGTCGCCGCCGCCGGGCATTTGAGTCACGATTCGCTCGTGGACGCGATCGCCGGCGGCCTCGGCGGCATCGCGAATTCGAGCCATTCCCCGCAGGACTTCGAAATTCTGCCGCCGCAGTTGCGAAGCGGAGCTTTTCAGCACGCCAAGACGCTCGAGCAGGCGCATCTCTGCTTCGGCGTCGCAGCCGTCCATCAATCCGATCCCCGGCGTTACGTCGCCTATGTTATGAATACGCTTTTAGGCGGCGGCATGAGCTCGCGACTCTTCCAAGAGATTCGGGAGAAGCGCGGCCGGGTATATTCCGTTTATTCTTTTCTTTCATCTTACCGCGACGTGGGATATCTCGGCGTTTACGCCGGCACGAGTTTGGAATGGGCCGAAGAGGTCGTGGAACTCGTCGTCAAAGAACTCAAAAAGCTCGCCGCCGGCGATATCGGAGCCGATGAGATCGCCCGCACGAAGAATCAGCTCGTCGGCAACATGATCTTAGGGCTCGAAAGCTCGGATTCGTGGATGAGCCACATCGCGAAAGATGAAATTTATTTCGGTCACGCGATTTCGCTCGAAGAGATTATCCGCGATGTCCGCGCGGTGACGCTTGACGGGGTGGTCGCGCTCGCCAAGGCGATTCTCCGCCCCGACGCGATGGCGCTCACGCTCCTTGCCGATGTAGAGAAAAAAAAGCTGGACCTCAACCGCTCATTTGGAGTATGAGTTTTTATTCTAGCTCGACGTTTCTGTCCTGAAATTTCGAATTGGAAGCGAAATTCCTTCTTTCACATGGAAGAGGTTCGAATCCAGATCAAGCGCGTGCGCGATAGGGCACGAGAGCTTCCGCTTCCCGAATATATGACCGCTGGGTCCGCCGGAATGGATCTCGCGGCGGATATCGATGAAGATTTAAATCTCCAGCCGCTCGAGCGGGCGCTGATTCCGACGGGCGTGGCGATCGCGCTCCCGCACGGCGTTGAGGCGCAGATCCGGCCGCGGAGCGGGCTTGCGCTTCGGAACGGTTTAACGCTGGTGAACAGCCCGGGGACCATCGACGCGGACTATCGCGGCGAGATTCAACTGATCGCCATCAATTTGGGCCGCGATCCCATCGTCATTCACCGCGGCCAACGCGTCGCGCAGATGATCGTACAGCGCGTCTGCAAAGCCAAGTGGCAGGAAGTCGAAGATCTGCCCGGCTCCGAGCGGCAAGAAGGCGGGTTCGGCCACACGGACAAAAAATAATTTGAATCTTGATGTTGGAATTTTAAATCAAAACTAAAAATTCATAATTCAAAATTGGGATTCAGCCCTTGATTGCTCGATACACCAGGCCTGAGATGGGCCGCATCTGGACCGAGGAAAACCAGTTCCAAAAATGGCTCGAAGTCGAGATCCTCGCGACCGAAGCGCTTGGACAATTGGGCGTCGTCCCCAAAGAAGCGGGGACGCGGATCCGCAAAAAGGCGCGCTTCGACGTCAAGCGCATTCGCGAGATCGAGCGCGAGGTCAAGCATGAGACGATCGCCTTCTTGAGCTCGGTCGCGGAATACGTCGGCGACGATGCCCGCTATCTCCACGTGGGCATGACATCGTCAGACGTGATGGACACCGCCTTCGCTCTACAGCTCAAGGAAGCCTCGAAGATCTTGATCGACGACGTGAAAGATATGATCCAGGTCCTGCGTAAGCAGGCTTTGAAATACAAGAACACCCCGATGATCGGCCGCACCCACGGCGTGCACGCCGAGCCGATCACCTTCGGCCTCAAGTTCGCCCTGTGGCATGAGGAGATGCGGCGCAATCTCGACCGCCTCGAGAAAGCCGCCGCCGACGTCGCGGTCGGGAAGATTTCCGGCGCCGTCGGCACGTTCGCCCAAATCTCGCCCAAGGTCGAGGCCTACGTCTGCAGGAAAGCCGGTCTCCAACCGGCGGCCGTTTCCAATCAGATCATCCAGCGCGACCGGCACGCGTTTCTTTTCGCGACCCTCGCCGTAATCGCGAGCTCGCTCGAGAAATTCGCCGTCGAGGTGCGCCACCTACAGCGCACGGAAGTCCAGGAAGCCGAAGAGCCCTTCACTGCCGGCCAGAAAGGCTCGTCGGCGATGCCGCACAAGCGCAACCCAATCCTTTCTGAAAACGTCGCCGGTCTCGCCCGCCTCATGCGATCATACGCTTTGGCGGCGATGGAGAACGTCGCTCTGTGGCACGAGCGCGATATCAGCCATTCATCGGTCGAGCGCGTGATCGCGCCGGACGCGACGATCCTGCTCGACTTCATGCTGCGGCGCTTGAGCTACGTGCTCGGAAACCTTGCGGTCTATCCCGAGAACATGCGCCGGAATCTCGAGAAGAGCGGCGGCGCGATCTTCTCCGAACGCATTCTTTTGAAACTCGTCGGCAAGGGGCTCGCGCGCGACCAGGCCTATCGCATGGTTCAGCGCCACGCCCTTAAGGCGGGCAAGCAGGGGGGCGAGCTCAAACGCGAGTTGTTGGGGGACCCCGAGATCCGCCACTATCTTTCGGCGGCAGATATCGAAGACGCCCTCGATTTGAAACATTATCTTAAAAACGTCGACGCGATCTTCAGGCGGGTCTTTCATTGAGCGATTATGCGCGCTAAAATTTTTATCTCCTTCAAGAATGGCGTATTGGATCCCCAAGGCAAGGCGGTCGAGCGGTCGCTGCACACGCTCGGCTATCAGGAGGTCCGGGACGTGCGGATGGGGAAATATTTGGAAATCGAGCTCGAGGCCGCGTCGCGCGAGGCCGCCGAGTCGCGGCTCCGCGAGATGTGCGATAAGCTGCTCGCTAACCCCGTGATCGAGGATTACCGGTTTGAAATCGAATAAAAAACTTTTGGATTTGGGTCTCCGGATTTCGTTTTCAGACTCGAAAGTCCAAACGCCAAAGTCGAAACTCGGGATTTGTTTATGAGATGGGGAGTCATTGTTTTCCCCGGCTCCTGCGACGACCACGACGTCTACGATTGCTTGAAGCGCGTGCTCAAGCAAAAAGTCGAGTTCCTGTGGCACAAGGACCGGCTTCCGGCGAATACCGACGCCGTCGTGCTCCCCGGGGGTTTCTCGTACGGCGATTACCTCCGCTGCGGCGCGATGGGACGCTTCTCGCCGATCATGCACGATATCGTCGAGTTCGCGGGACAGGGCGGCCTCGTCCTCGGGATATGCAACGGCTTTCAAATCCTTTGCGAATCGGGACTGTTGCCCGGCGCGCTGGTCAGAAACGCCTCGCTCCAGTTCGTCTGTAAGCCGGTTTATCTGCGCGTCGAAGAAACCGATACACCCTTTACCTCATCGGCGAAGAAGGGACAGCTTCTGAGAATGCCGGTGAAGCACGGCGAAGGGTGCTACTATGCCGATCCCGCCACGCTCGAGCGGCTGAAGGAAAACCGCCAGATCCTGCTTCGCTACGTCGATTCCAAAGGCCGCCCGACGCCGGCCGCGAACCCCAACGGCTCGCTCGATAACATCGCCGGTATCTGCAACGAAGGCCGAAACGTCTTCGGCCTGATGCCTCATCCCGAAGACGCCAGCGAAAAAATCCTCGGCAGCGAAGACGGGCTCAAGATATTCTCTTCGATGACTGCGGCGTCCGGCAAGCAGGAGAAAAAGGTATGGGCGGGCTAGGCGCGCAGAAGATTGTTTCCGAGCCCGCGATTACGCCGGAGATCGTCGCCCGCCACGGCCTCAGCGACGCCGAGTATCAGAAAATCATCCAGCTGCTCGGCCGGGATCCAACCTACACGGAGCTCGGTGTTTTTTCCGTCATGTGGTCGGAGCACTGCAGCTACAAGAGCTCGCGGCCGCATCTGAAACGCCTTCCTACCCAGGGAAAGGCCGTGATCCAAGGACCGGGAGAGAACGCCGGCGTCGTCGACATCGGCGGCGGCCTCGCGGCCGTGTTCAAGATGGAGAGCCACAATCATCCCTCTTTCATCGAGCCGTACCAGGGCGCGGCGACGGGAGTCGGCGGTATCCTGCGCGATGTTTTTACGATGGGCGCGCGTCCCGTCGCGTCGCTCAACTCGCTCCGCTTCGGCAGCTTCGACCATCCGCGGACGCGCTATCTCCTTTCCGGCGTGGTCGCCGGCATCGGCGGCTACGGCAACTGCATCGGCGTGCCGACGGTCGGCGGGGAAATCTTTTTCGACGAGTCCTACAATGCCAATATTCTCGTCAACGCTTTTACTCTCGGCATCGCCGAGAAGCGGCGCATCTTCAAAGGCCGCGCCGAGGGGGCCGGCAACCCCGTGATCTACGTCGGCGCCAAGACGGGGCGCGACGGCATTCACGGCGCGACCATGGCCTCGGAGTCTTTCTCCGACGAGTCGGAGAAAAAAAGGCCGACGGTTCAGGTCGGAGACCCGTTCACCGAAAAGCTCCTGCTCGAAGCGTGCCTTGCGCTCATGAAGACCGATCTGATCGTCGGCATCCAGGACATGGGCGCGGCGGGCCTCACGAGTTCTTCGGTCGAGATGGCCGAGCGCGGCGGCGCCGGCATCGAGCTTGAATTGTCGCGAGTTCCTCTGCGCGAGACCGGCATGACCGCGTACGAGATCCTGTTGTCGGAATCGCAGGAGCGCATGCTGCTCGTGGCTAAAAAAGGCCGCGAAGACGAGGTCAGAAAGATATTCGAGCGCTGGGACCTGGACGCCGTCGTGATCGGCACCGTGACCGACGATCACATCTACCGCGCCCTCTATAACGGCGTCGAAGTCGTGCGGATCCCGGTGGCGGCGCTCACTTCGGAAGCGCCGGTATACCAACGGCCGGCCGAACGCCCGGCTTCGATGGACGAGGTGCAAAGGCTCGACATAGACAGCATACCGGTGCCTTCCGACCTTTCGACCGCGCTCAAGCTGCTGCTCGATTCGCCGAATATAGCCTCTAAAGAATGGGTCTACCATCAATACGACCACCTCGTCAGAAGCAACACCGTCGTCGGCCCGTCGGCGGACGCGGCGGTCATTCGCATCAAAGGCATGAAGCAGGGCCTAGCGCTCACCGTGGACGGCAACGGCCGCTATTGTTTTCTCGACCCTTACGTGGGCGGCATTCTCGCGGTAGCCGAAGCCGCGCGAAATCTGGCTTGCGTCGGCGCGCGGCCGCTGGGGTTGAGCGATTGCCTCAACTTCGGCAGTCCCGAAAGGCCGGAAGTCATGTGGCAGTTTTCGCAGGTGATCGACGGCATGCGCGATGCGTGCATCACGCTTGGCGTTCCGGTTGTGAGCGGCAACGTGAGCTTCTATAATGAAACTGACGGGGTGCCGATCTTCCCAACACCCGCCATCGCGATGGTGGGATTGTTGTCGCGCGCCGAGCGCTACATGACCCCTTGGTTCAAGGCCGAGGGTGATCTCGTCGTGCTTTTGGGGCGGACGCGGGAGGAGCTCGGGGGTAGCGAGTATCTCAAGATCGTTCACGGACTAGTCAAGGGGACGCCGCCCTGGATCGACCTGCGGCTTGAGCGCGCGGTGCAGCAGACGTGTCTCAAGGCCGCCGAGAAAGGGCTGCTCCACTCGGCGCACGATGTGTCGGACGGAGGCCTTGCGGTCGCGCTCGCGGAATGCTCGATCGGCGGGCCGGAGAAGCCGATCGGCGCGCGTATCGAGCTTCGCGACATGATCCGCGGCGATGCGCTTCTTTTCGGCGAGTCGCAGTCGCGGATCATCGTCAGCGTCAAGCCGGGCGATCTCGGGCGTTTGCAGCAGATCGCCGATAAAGAGGCAGCGCCGATGCAAGTGATCGGCGAGGTCGGCGGCTCGCGCTTGTCGCTGCAGCCTTTCGCGCAAATCTCGGTCGAGGAGGCGAAGTCTATTTGGCAGCAGGGGCTGGAGCGCCGTCTTAAAGAGACTTGAAGCTTAAGTAAAGCGATGTTCGATAAGTTCAAAGAAGAATGCGCGGTCATGGGCGTCTACGGTCACCCCGAGGCGGCCAACCTCGTTTATCTGGGTCTGTACGCGCTGCAGCATCGAGGCCAGGAGTCTTCGGGAATCGTCTCCTCCGACGGCAAGATTTTGATCTCGCACCGGCAGATGGGGCTCGTCGCCGATATCTTCAAGGAAGACGTCATCAAGCGGCTCGAAGGTTCGAGCGCGATCGGCCACAACCGCTATTCGACGACGGGCCACAGCCACTTGAGAAACGCGCAGCCTTTCGTTGTGGAGTATTCGCAGGGGCCGATCGCCATCTCGCATAACGGCAATCTCGTCAACGCGCAGGTTCTGCGCGCCGAGCTCGAGGAGTCGGGTTCGATCTTTCAATCGACCTCGGACACCGAGGTGATCATTCATCTGATCGCCACCTCCAAAGAGCCGAGTCTCATGGGGCGCGTCGTCGAGGCGCTCTCGCGCGTGCGCGGCGCTTACTCGCTGCTGTTTCTCACGCCCGACCGGATGATCGCCGCGCGCGATCCGAGCGGCTTTCGCCCGCTGGTCTTGGGGCGGCTCCGCGCGCGCCGCAGCGGCTACGTCGTCGCTTCGGAGACCTGCGCCCTCGATCTCATTGAGGCGGAGTATTTACGCGAAGTCGAGCCGGGGGAAATCATCACCTTCGGACCTCGAGGCATGGAGTCCCTGAAGCCCTTCCCGCCGGCGCCGCACGCCAAGTGTATCTTCGAGTACATTTATTTTTCGCGCCCGGACAGCAATCTCTTCGGGCACAACGTCTACCAGGTGCGAAAAGAGCTCGGGCGTCAGCTCGCGCGCGAGAATCCCGTGGACGCGGACCTCGTTACGCCGGTGCCGGACTCCGGCGTCCCCGCGGCGATTGGCTATGCCGAACAGTCAGGCATCCCGCTCGAATTCGGCCTTATCCGCAATCACTACGTCGGCCGCACTTTCATCGAGCCGCAGCAGTCGATTCGCCACTTCGGCGTCAAGATCAAGCTCAACGCCCAGCGCGAAGTGCTGGAAGGAAAGCGCGTCGTCGTGGTCGACGACTCGATCGTGCGCGGCACGACGAGCCGAAAGATCATCCGCATGCTGCGCGACGCCGGCGCCAAGGAAGTCCATATGCGGATCAGCTCGCCGCCCACGATCAGCCCGTGCTACTACGGCATCGACACGCCGACGCGCACCGAGCTCATCGCATCCAACAATTCGGTCGAGGATATCCGCCGCTTCATCGAGGCCGACAGCCTCGGCTACCTGACTCAGGAGGGGCTATACGCCTTTTTGAACGGGGAAAAGCACGGCTTTTGCGACGCCTGCTTCACCGGCGATTACCCGGTCCACTTCGACGACGAAGGCCATACCCGCCAATTGCATCTCTTCGACGCGCTGCAGCAGAGATAGGCCGTTTGCGGCAGTCTTTGCGAGCGAACGCGGCGATCTGCTTTCTACCGAAAACGATTAACCCCAGACGAGGATAAGAACTTCCAAACGGATTTGCCGGAGGGGACAAGTCAAACCGCCTCGGCGGCGGTGTTGTCACTGGAGCCATTTAAAGGACGAGTTAGGCCAGGGCAAAATATCCTTCTACCCTGGCCACTCGCGAAATTGTGAGGAAAGAAAACCGCTACTTCAGATGACGATTGACCAGCTTGGTCATCTCGAACATCGTGACCTTTTTCTTGCCGCCGAAGACAGCTTTGAGATTGTCATCGGCGTTGATCATCGTCCGCTTGGTCTTGTCCTGGAGCCCCTTGCGCTTGATGTAAGCCCAAAGTTTCTTGGTCACCTCGGTGCGCGGCAAAGCCTTGCTTCCCACCACCTCCGCCAAAGCCGCGGACGGCTGCATCGGCTTCATGAATGCAGCATTCGGTTTGCGTTTCGCCATTTGCTCCTCCTTGGAGTTAAGGGTTTTACTGCCTGAGCTTATAGCAAAGCCCGGTTTTTTTTACCAGCTTTTTTTTGACGTTTTTCGCAGGGCGCGCGTCGCTTGTTCATCGACGCGCCAGCCGGCTTCTCTCGCCTCGACGGCGACGCCGTAAACGTCATGGGCGGCTTCCGCCGAGACGTAGCCCTGGCGAACGTCCTCGAGGACTCTTTCCGGCGGGCGGGCGAGCGGCTCTCCCAGGCCGCCGCCGCCGGGCCGCTCAAGCCTGAGGAGATCTCCGCGGTGGAGAATATAGTCGCCGAAACGGGACGGCAGCCGCTTCTCACCCGGTGATCCTCCGCTGACGATGCAGGCGCCGGGTCGTCCGTCCTTTCCTCCATCGACACCGACCGCCGCGATGTCGTGTTTGTCGGTGCGGAGCGAGAAGCGCACCTCCTCCGCGAGGATCCTGCATTCCCTCACAAATCCGAGCCCGCCGCGAAACTCGCCCGGCCCTCCCGAATCGCGTAGGAGCTCGAAGCGCTCGACCCGCGCCGGAAATTCCGATTCGATGATTTCGACCGGGGCGGTTCTGCAGTTGCTCAAGTGGAACGCCATCGCCGAAATTCCGTCCTTGCAGGACCTCGCGCCGGTGCCGCCGCTGAAGATCTCATAGTGGACGTAGCCGCGCTCGGCGCTGCGGCCACCGAGGACCATCGCCGCGCTGCCCGACGAGCCGGCGACGGTTTTTCGCGGCGCGAAGCGCGCCAGCGCCCGAAACAGCGCCTCTACGACCGCGAGCGCCGTCGGCATGTAGGTGTTGACCGCGCCGGGGAAGCGCGGGTCGAGGACGCTGCCCTCGCGAAAGTTAGTCGTGATGGATGCGGCGATTCCCTGGTTTATCGGCAAATAGGGATCAACCAGCGAAACGATCGCGTAGGCGCAGCAGGCCCGCACCAGCGGCGGACGAATGTTCGCCGGACCGCGCGTCTGATCGGTCGATCGGGAGAAATCAAAATGGATGTGCTGCACCATTTTTTCGACTCTCACGTGAATGCGAATGGGCTTGTCGAGTTCGATGCCGTCGTGATCGACAAAGCTTTCTCCTTCCGCCGATCCGTCGGGCCACGAGGCGAGCGCCTGTTTGACGCGCGCCTCGGTGTACGTGGAGAGTTCCGCCGTCGCATCTAGAATCGTCTCTTTGCCGTAGCGCTCCATGAGCTCCACGAGACGCTTTTCGCCGACGCGGCAGGCTCCGACCTGGCCGCGGATATCGCCGATGACGAGGGCGGGCGTGCGGCTGTTCGCCGTGATCACGGCGGCGATCTCTTCCACGTTTTTATAACGCTCGGCGAATCTGACCGGCGGTAAATGAAGTCCCTCCTGGAAGATTTCGCGCGCCTGGCCCGAACCGCTGCCCGGCACCGTGCCGCCGATGTCGCTCTTGTGTGCCATATTGGCGGCGAAGCCGACCCATTCGCTCTCGTAAAAAATCGGCGTCAGCACCGCCATGTCCGGCGCGTGCGGGCTCCCGCCCAGATAGGGATGGTTCGTGATAAAGGCGTCGCCTTCGTGAATCTCAGATTGTTTATAATGCTTGAGAACGCCTTCGGCGCACGCAGGAAAAGCGCCCATGTGAAGCGGCAGCACGACGTGCTGGGCCACGACTTCGCCCTTGATATTCAAGATCGCGCAGCTCGCGTCCTGCGATTCACGGATGATCGTGGAGAAGCCGGTGCGAAAGAGGGAATTCTGCATCTCCTGCACGATGCCGGCGAGGCGCGCCTGAATGACTTGCAGCGTGATCGGGTCGACGGTCATACCGAAGCTAAGCTACTTCGAGTTTCTCGAAGTAGCGCCTGTCGATGTACCGCCGCGCCGGCGGCAGCGGCAGAGGCAGCCGTTTGCTGTCGGCTAATAATTCGAGGACGGCAACGACGCCGCGCTCCGTCGGCTCGAAACTCGGCGGAGACGGCGGATCCAAATAAAGCTCGTAGGTCTTCTCCGCCAGCTCCGGCGCCGTGCCTATAACGCCGCTTAGGATCTCTACGGCTCGGGCGCGATTCGCCGCGTCGGCGATCCAGCGCCAGGATTCGATCAGGGCCTTGAGGAATTTGACGAAACGCTCGTCGACGTCGGCGCTCTTTCGCACCACCGCGACGGTGAAGGGGTAGGCGGGCACGCTTTCAACCGACGAGCCGATAAAAGTGAACCCCTCGTTTTCGAGGAGAAAGTGAAACGGCTCGGTGACCATCGTCGCGCTAATTGCGCCGCTGCGGAGCTTGTCGCAGCGGTCGAGCGGCGGCCCCGCCGAAACGAGCTCATAGCCGTCGTCTTTCAATCCGTAGGCGCGCAGCATCTTTCTCAAGATCAGCGACTCCGCCGAGCGCGCGTCGTTCACGCCGATCTTTTTACCTTCCAGCTGGCCGGCGGCTTGAATCTCTGCGGCGGCCATCAAGCGGTATTGAGGGCGCTCGTTGGTATTGGCAATTACGACGAGCGGTGCTCCCTTGACGGCTTCGAGCAGCGCAACGTCGGGAATGACGTTGATGATATCGAGCGAGCCGTCGATCAGGTGGGCGACGGGATCGGGTGGCTTAGTGAAAACGTTTCGCTCTATGGCGAGATCGTGCACCGCGAAAAGAGACGTAGCCTCGGCCGCGAAGAACGGCCAGTTCATCGCGCTGAACTGCACTTGACCGTAGCGAAGCCGGTCCGGCATTATCCCGTCCGTTCGCTTTTTTCGATGGTGAAGTCGCCGTCGACGGCGCGAATCGCGACGCCGTAGAGCTCGCGCGCTTTATCGATCGATACATACCCGTTGCGCACGTCGCTCAACACGCGCTCGGGGTCGCGCTCATGCGGATTGCCGAGGCCGCCGCCGCCGGGCGTTTCCAGCCGCACGACGTCGCCGGGGCGAAGCAGGTGATCGGAATATCGCGAGGGTATGACCCTCGCCTTGTCCGTGCCCGGATCGAGCGTGCACTTGCCCGTTCTCCCCGGTAAGCCGTCTTCCAGGCCTTTCGGCGCGATGGTGTGCTTGGTCGAGCGCAGCGCCATGCGCGCCTCCTGGTCGAGCATCTCGTATTCGCGAACAAATCCCAGCCCGCCACGGAATTTTCCCGCGCCGCCGGAGTCGGGGACGAGCTCGAAGCTGCGGATGCGCGTGGAGAATTCCGATTCGATGATCTCGACCGGCGCGATGCGCGCGTTCGACTGATTCACATTGGTGCCCGAGACGCCGTCCTTGCCGCTGCGCCCGCCCGAGCCGCCGCCGAAGATCTCGTATTGCACGTAGCTGCGCCCGGTCTTGTTGCTGCGCCCGCCGATGATAATCGACCGGCTGCTGCAGCCGTCGGCGACTTTTTTATGCGGCGCGAGTTGGCTCAGCGCCTCGAAGAGCGATTCGACGAGCGCGTGTACCGTGGGATTGTACGTGTTGACCGGCGCGGGGAAGCGCGGATTGACGACGCTGCCCTCGCGCGTCTCGATCTCGATGACGCGCGCCATGCCGTGGTTGATCGCGAGCGCCGGGTCGGTGAGCGCTGTGAGGCAGTAACCGCAGGCGGCGCGGACGACCGTGGGGCGGATGTTCGCCGGCCCTTTGGTCTGCGCCGCCGAGCCGGTGAAATCGAAGCGCAGCCGGTCGCCGCGCTTGTCGACGCGAACGTGGATGCGCACGGGCTTGTCGAGATCGATACCGTCGCTGTCGACGAACCGCTCGCTTTCCGCTTTGCCGTCGGGCCATGAGGCGATCTCGCGCCGCACGCGCGCCTCGGTCAGCGCGAATAGCGCCTCGTACGAATCGAGCACGGCGTCCCGGCCGTAGCGCTCCATCAATTCCTGAAAGCGCCGCTCACCCAATCGATCGGCGCCGGCCTGCCCGCGCAGATCGCCGATCACGAGTTCGGGCGTCCGGCTGTTCGCGCCCAGGATCTCCTCGATGTCGCGGCTCGTCTCATAGCGAGAGATGTATTTAATCGGCGGCAGATGGAGCCCCTCCTGGAAAATCTCCCGCGCTTGGCTCCAGCAGCTGCCAGGCACTGGCCCACCGATGTCACTCTTGTGCGCCATATTGGCGGCGAAGCCGACCCATTCGCTCTCGTAAAAAATCGGCGTCAACACCGCCATGTCCGGCGCGTGCGGACTCCCGCCCAAATAGGGATGGTTGGTGATGAAGGCGTCGCCTTCATGAATCTCCGATGGCTGGTAATGTCTAAGCACGCCTTCGGCGCAGGCGGGAAAGGCGCCCATATGGAGGGGCAGCACGACGTGCTGCGCGACGACCTCGCCCTTGAGATTCAAGATCGCGCAGCTCGCGTCTTGCGATTCGCGGATGATTGTGGAGAAGCCGGTGCGAAAAAGGGAATTCTGCATCTCCTGCACGATGCCGGCCAAGCGCGCCTGAATGACTTGCAGCGTGATCGGATCGACGGTCATTTCGTCCTCACCAGCAGATTTCTAAAGTCATCCACGGTCGCGTGCTGCTCGGGGTGAACGACGGTCGTCGTGTCGAGCTGCTCGACGATCGCCGGGCCGGAGATTTTATGCCCGGGCTCGAGCCGATCGCGGCGGTAAATCTCGCAGTCGATGAGCCCGTGCTCCTTGCCGAAGAAGACTTTTCGCTTACCCGTGCGCGCATCGTCGATTTTTCTGCCCGTCGGCTTTGCCGGCGAAATCTTCGCCTCCGGCACGAGGCCCAACGAGACGAGGCGGAGGCTCACGAGCTCGACCGGCTCGGACTCGGCTTTATGGCCGTGCGCCTGCTCGTGCTGCGCGTCGAAGCGCCGGCGCATGAGGTCCATATCTTCGCGCTTGAACGGCGGCAGCGGCGCCGGCACCGTGAGCTCGTATCCTTGTCCGGCATAGCGAAGATCGAGGAACGCGTTGAGAGCGATCTCCTTTTCCGCGAAGCCTTCGCCTTTGAGATCGTTTTTCGCCTGCTCGACCAGTTGCGAAAACAGGTCGTTTAGATCGTTGATATTCAATTCGTGCAGCGGCGCGAGCTTCGATCGCACGTAATCGTGCTTGACATCGGCGAGCAAGAGCCCCAACGCCGAAGTGACGCCGGGCGTCAGCGGCACCAGCAGCGTCGGAATGCCGAGATCGAGCGCGATCTTGCCCGCGTGCATCGGGCCGCCGCCGCCGAAGGCGATCAGCGTGAAGTCGCGGATGTCGTAGCCGCGCTGAGACGACACGGCCTTGATCGCTTCCTCCATCTTGACGTTGATGATTTTTAGAATTCCCTCGGCCGCCTCGAGGGCGCTGAGTTTCAGCGGGCTCGCGATTTTTTCCTCAAGCACCTTTTCCGCCTTCGCGCGGTCGAGCTTCATCCGCCCGCCGAGA
Source organism: Verrucomicrobiia bacterium (assembly GCA_035495775.1). GTDB lineage: Bacteria > Desulfobacterota > Binatia > UBA9968 > UBA9968 > JAJPJQ01. The sequence goes on from DATJFG010000050.1 coordinate 39,033, forward strand.
AAGGTATCGGGGTGGAGCACGCCTGCGACGAGGTTGGCGTCGGTGACGGTGATCTCTTCGCCGCCTTTGGCATAGCAGATGGGACCGGGATCGGCGCCGGCGCTGTCGGGGCCGACCTGCACGCCGCCGACCTGGTCGATGCGCGCGATCGTGCCTCCGCCGGCGCTCACGGTATGTATGTCGAGCATCGGCAGGCTGATCGGCCGCTGGTTGATGCGCCCCTGTGTCGTGAGAGTGGGATTGCCTTTATAGATAAGCGCCACGTCGCAGCTCGTGCCGCCCATGTCGAACGTGATGATGTTTTCGATGCCGGCGCGCTTGCTGATTCCGACCGATGCGATGACGCCGCCCGCGGGGCCCGACAGCACGGTCGCGACCGGTTTCTTCGCCGCGCTTTGAAACGTCGCCACGCCGCCGTTGGACTGCATGATGTAGAGCCGCGGCGTCGCCACGCCCATATCGCGCAGGCTTTTCTCCAGGCGGCCGAGGTAGCGGCTCATCACCGGGGCGATATAGGCGTTGATTACCGTCGTGCTCAAGCGGTAGAACTCGCGGATCTGCGGCAGCACTTCGCACGAGAGCGAGAGCGTCGCTTCGGGAAATTCGCGTTCGACGATCTCCTTGATCCTGAGCTCGTGGCCGGGATTCAAAAAGGAAAAGAGAAAGCAGGCGGCGATCGACTCGACTTTTTTCTCTTTCAATTTGCGAACCGCTGCGCGCGATTTTTCGACGTCGATGGGTTTCAAGACTTCGCCGCGAAAGTCCACGCGCTCGGGAATCTCTTCCGTGAGATAAGGCGGCGCGAGCAGGCGCGGCTTCTCAAAAAAGAGATCGTACGTCGCGGGGCCGTAGCCGCGCGACTGCTCCATCACCTCGTAGATGCCGCGGAACCCCTCGGTCACCAGCAGCCCCGTGCGCGCGCCTTTTTCTTCCAACAATGCGTTCGTGCCGACGGTCGTGCCGTGGGAGAAGAAGGAAATGTCCTTCGCCGCCGCTCCCTGCGCGAGCAGCTCCTTGACGCCGTTCAATACCGCCTGGAACGGCTCCTTCGGCGTGGAAGGAACCTTGGTGATCATAATCTCGCCGGTCTCTTCGTTAAAGAAAACGAAATCGGAGAATGTCCCGCCAGTGTCGACGGTGACGCGATATTTCGCCATTGTCGATTGGCGTAACATTATTTTTCATAGGGTGCAACGAAGATTGGTGGACTTGACGGCCGGTTATCCAACGCGCAGACTGCGTGAATACGCATGCTCATAGACGCGATCGTGTCAGTCATCATCCGAGCCGACAAGATCCTCCTTATCGAGCGCGGGACTAAGACGCCGTTCGCCGGCTGGTGGGGGCCGGTGAGCGGAAAAATCGAACCGAAAGAAAGTCCGGAGGATGCGGTTGCGCGCGAGTCGCTGGAGGAGGTGGGCCTAACAGTCCATCCGATCAGAAAAGTCTGGGAGAACGTGTCCTCCAGCGGTAGGTACCGCCTTCATTGGTGGCTCGCCGAATACGTCTCGGGCGACCTGGCGCTCGACGCCCGCGAGGCGAGCGATGCGCGCTGGCTGCGAGTCGAAGAGACGACTAGAATGAAAATCTTCGAAGGAGACCGCGAGTTTTATGAGAAAGTATTGCCGTTGTTGATTGATGTAAAATGAGTCGTTACGAGCGCCTCAACGATCTCGCGTGGGAGGAGCGCTTTCGACTGCGCTGGCAGTTAGTCCTCATGGTTTGCGCTTTCTGTTCCTTCGCGGCTCTTTTCCTTTTCTTTATGCCGGACAGTGTTGATGAGGTTTCAGGGACGATCATCACTCAACACGCGGAATCAGATGACCAGGGAGTAGTAAGACGCTATTTAATTGTACGGCTAGATACAGGAGATACCGTGAATGCTTTTTACAACGGTGATGCTGCTTTCAAAACCGGACGTCGGATTGTCGTCACAGTGACAACAACAAAACCGTTCGGTTATAAACGATACAAGTTCGGTCGATACCTTGAACGGGATGAAGCAAATAAGCGGTAAGGAGCCAGTAAAATGAAGCTAACGCCTTTGGTGGCCATGTACGGTAAGCTCGAAGGCGAGGACGGGAGAAAGTTCGCGCGCGAGATATCGCCTCATCTCGGAATCGAGGCGGGGATTTACAAAAAGTTCGGCCTCGACTTGCAGTGGCAGCACGTCCAGGGAACCGAAGAGCGCTATCGTCGCCTCGCGTCCGGCGCGGCGGACGTCTCGTTCGTCGTCGGCCGCCAGTCGCTCAAGCACTTCGTGCAATCGCGGACCTCGGTTATCGTTGGGTCGCCGCTGAATAGCTGCCCGTATCATCTCCTCGCCGCGCCGGAGCTAAAGACCATCAGGGATCTCAAGGGAAAAACGATCGCATGCCGTGAGGAGCCGGCGCGCAACGCGCCGATCGGCCGCGTGCTGAAGGAAACCGCCGGACTCGAATTGAATCAGGACGTTAAGCTCACGCTGCTCCCCGGCGATCTGGACGCGTACGAGTCGCTCATCGCCGGACGGGCCGAGGCCGCGCTCGTTCCGCGGCAGTTCGGTTTCGTCGCGGAGGAAAAGGGTTTCCATCGGCTCGACTGCCCCGATGTCGTCGACGATCCGCTGCCGATCACCGTCGAGACTACGAAGGATATTCTCGCGAAGAAATCGAAAGAGATCGCCGCGTTTTTGCAGGCGCACGCCGATTCCGTGCGTTATTTGAAAACTCATCGCGCCGAGGCTATCCGCGTCCTCGGCGAGAAACTCGGCCAGTCGCCGTTGCTCGCTGCCAAAACCTTCGACGTCTATTTCACGCTGCTCGACAATTCACTGAAAATCGACATGCGGCATCTAAAAAATCTCATGGCGCAGGTCGCGCCCGATTATCCCGGCGGCGCCCAACAGTTGGCTAAAGATTGGCTGGCCCCTGACGTTCTTAAGGCTAGCTGACTTGACAGTCTTCGGCGCTTGTCTTAAGGATGCCGATGTGAAGCTTCGCGCCACAATCTTTTTGTTGTTTTCGTTTGCAGTCGCCGCGTCAGCGTCCGCCCAGGAAAAAAAATTAGAGAGAATCCGCGTCGGCGGCGGCTCGGCCTCGGCGACACAGATGTCGATGTGGCTCGCGAAGGAGGCGGGGCTCTACGAAAAGAACGGGCTTTCCGTCGAGGCGATCAGTATCCCCGGCAGCTCGCTCGCGCTTCAGGCGATGCTTGCCGGAGAGGTGCCGATCATTCAGCTCGGCGGCGGCGCGTCGATTGCGGCCAATTTCTCCGGCGCCGATGCGGTGATCATCGCAACCATCGTGCGCAAGTTCCTGTTTTCGATTTTCGCGCGTCCCGGTATCGAGCGCATGGAAGATCTGCGCGGCAAGGTTTTCGGCGCGACCCGCTTCGGCACGCTCTCCGATTTAGCCTCGCGGTTCGCGCTCCGCGTCCACGGCATCGATCCCGACCGGGATATCACGATGGTGCAGACCGGGGGGCCGAGCGAAACCGTGACGGCCATGGCCGCCGGCAAAGTCCAGGCGGCGGCGATCAGCCCGCCCGCGACGCTCCAGGCGCGGAAGCTCAAGCTCAAAGAAATTCTCGATCTCTCCAAGCTCGACGTGGAGTATCACGTGAATGGCGTCGTGACGAGCCGCAGTTATCTGCGCGCGCATGAGGATATCGTCCGGCGCTTTCTCCGCGCCTACATCGAAGGCGCCGCCCGCGGTCAAAAAGACAAGGCCTTCGCCATGAAGGCAATGGGCAAATATTTTCGCACCGACGATAAAGAAGTCCTGGAAGAAACCTACGAGAGCGTCATCAAGGCTTTCTCCATCCCGCCGTATCCCTCGATCCGCGGCATAGCGAATCTGCTGCAGGATTTAGAGAAGCAAAATCCCAAGGCGAAAGGCGCGAAACCCGAAGAATTTTCCGACAGCCGTCTGGTCCGGGAGCTCGACCAGAGCGGCTTCATCAAGTCGGTGCTGCAGTAGCGCTACAGCGCGTAAAATCTTTTCGGATTATCGTAGAGAATTTTCTTTTTCGCCGGGCCGCTCAAGTCCTTGCGCGCGGCGAATTCGCGCACGAGCAGATTCAAATCCGTCTTGGTCGCCTCGTGCGGGAAATCCGACGCCCATAAAAGGCACGAATCGCCGAGCAGCTCGACGTCGCGCTCGACCGTCATTTCTTCGCCGCACTGAAAATAAAGCTGCCGGCGCGCGAGCAGAACGCTCGGTAAAACGGGCCGCTCCTTGGGCGGTATCCGCTCTAGGCGCTCCTCGATCTTGCTGATGAGATAGGGGACCCATCCGCACCCCGCTTCGAGAAAGCCCAACCTCAGGCGCTTTAAGTTCTTCATCAATCCCGAGATCATGATGTTCGTGAACTGGCGCATCTGCGGGATGACGTGCGCGAGCGCCGCGACCTCGTTCGGCTCCAGAAAGCGGTCGTTGTCTCTGAGCGAGGTGCAGGAATGTATCGACAGCGCGCAGCCGAGCCGGTCGGCCTCCTGGAAAATCGCTCGGTACTCGGGATGCCCGAGCGGCCGCGGCAGTCCTTCCGCAGGCAGGATGCCGCCGACCATGCCGTACTGCTTGACCGCCCGCCGGAGCTCTTTGACGGCGGCTTGCGTATCCTGGAGCGGCAGCAGCGCCATGCCGCGGAAGCGCCGGTCGCGCGTGAGAAAACGATCGTGCAGAAAATCATTGTAAGCGCGGCACAGCTCGACGGCGTACTTGGGATTGCCGATCTGGCCGATGTGCATGAAGCGCGTCGGATACAAGATCGTGAGATCGATCTTTCCCTCGTCCAGCTTCTGGGCCCATTCGCGCCAGTCCGGCACGCGGAAGTCCTGATGCCGGTAATCGTTCGCGGGAATCGAGCGGTGCCACCCGTGATGCGGCACGAGCGGAAAGTAGAGCATCGCGGCGCGCCGCGAGCGGTAGCCCGGCGACATGTACTCGATGATCTCTTTGTCGGTCTCACGCACGTGGCCGTCGGCGTCGATGACGCGAGCCGGCCTGCCGTTCGCCGCATGCCGTCTGCCGTGTCTGCCGTCTTTCATGGCCAACTCCTTAAAATTGATTTTCTGTCACAGCCCCTCGCGTCTTGTCAATGCGCCGGAACGCTTGGTTGACAGCCGTTCGTTCGTGCGGCTATACCGAGAGAGCGCGAGGTTTCCGCGGAGGTCGCCATGGTCGATGTTCTGATTAAAAACGCGCGAATCGTGGACGGCAGCGGCATGCCTTCGTTCGTCGGCGATGTCGCCGTCTCCGGCGGGAAGATCGCCGAGGTCGGACGGATCAAAGACGCCGGCCGGCGCACCGTCGACGCGGACGGCCTCGCGCTGGCTCCCGGGTTTATCGACTTTCACACGCATCTCGACGCCCAGCTTCTCTGGGATCCGATCGCCACATCTTCCTGCTGGCACGGGATCACGACGGTCATTCCCGGCAACTGCGGCCTCACGCTCGCCCCCTCGCGCCCGCAGGACCGCGACGGCATTCTCGACAGCTTCGTCCGCGTCGAGGCGATGCCGATGAATGTTCTCAAGCAAGCCGTAACCTGGGAATGGGAGAGCTTCAGCGAATACCTGAACCGGCTCGACGGCCGCATCGGCGTCAACGTCGCCTCGCTCGTCGGCCACTGCGCACTGAGGCAATACGTCATGGGCGAGGCATCGTGCGAGCGCGCCGCGACGCCCGACGAGATCACGCGCATGAAGCAGGTGCTCAAAGAGAGCATCCTTGCCGGCGCGATGGGTTTTTCGACCAATCGCAATCCTGTTCATATGCGCACCGACGGCCGACCCGTCGCGAGCCGGCTTGCCGACGACCATGAGCTGCTCGAGCTCGCCGGCGTGCTCGGCGATTTGAACCGCGGCACGGTGCAGGTCTCGATCGGCACGCTCGGTATCGCGGTGCCGCCGAAACAAGGCGTCGATTTGTTCGATCGCCTGGCGGCGCGTGGCCGGCCGGTCGTCTGGCAGTCGATCGCGCACCGCTGGGACGAGCCGGAGCAGTGGCGCGAGCTGCTCGACCTCGCGGAAAAAAGTCTCGCCGCGGGCTTGCCGTCGTATCCGCTTTGTAACGCGCGACTTTTCAATAACCGCTTCAATTTGAAGAACGCGCAGGTCTTCGACGATCTCCCGACGTGGAAGCAGATTCTTTTTACGCCGCTCGAGCAGCGGATGGAGATTTTTCGCGATCCCGCCGCGCGGCGGAAGCTCCACGCTGAGGCGGTCGAGGGCGGCTTTCGCTCGCGTTTTTCGCGCCGCTGGGACCTCGTCTATATGATCAAAGCCGCCACGGACAAAAACAAGCCGCTCGAACGAAAGAGCGTGGCCGAGATCGCCGCCATGCAAAACAAAAACATGCTCGACGCGTTCCTCGATCTCTCGCTCGAAGAAAATCTCGAGACGGTGTTTCAGACGTCCAGCAACAACGGCGATGAGAAAGCCGTCGCGGAGATTCTCAAAAGCCCTTATACGCTGGTCGGCCAGTCCGACGCCGGCGCCCATCTCATCTATGATGCGGGATATGGGTACGCCACGCGCTTTCTTGGCCACTGGATTCGCGACCGCAAGATCATGAGCCTCGAAGAGGGCGTACGGAAGCTCACCTTCATGGTCGCGTCGATTTACGGCCTGAACGATCGCGGCCTCATCCGCCCCGGCATGGCCGCCGACCTCGTGCTGTTCAATCCCGACGAGGTGGGCGATTGCGAGCCGGAGGCGGTCAGTGATCTGCCCGGCGGTGAGAAGCGGCTCGTGCAAAAAGCCAAAGGCATTCAGATGACGATCGTGAATGGCCAGGTGCTGACGGAAGAGGGACGACATACGGGAACTTTGCCGGGGCGCGTCCTCGGCAGGGCCGAGCGGCCCATCGGATAGCGGATATGTACTACGGAGAAAAAGGCATCGTCGGTCTCGTGAAGCCCACCTACCGCCCGGGCTCGATGGAGAGCTTCATCAAGCTCATGCCGGAGGGCGTCGGCTTCATTCCCTTCCATGTCGGCATCCGCGCCGGCAACGAGAAGGAGTTTCAAGAGGCGCTCGCGGTCGCCGAAAAAAAAGTCGCCAAGCTCGCTGAGCTCGGCGCCGACGTCGTCATGATCATGGGCGCGCCGCCTGCGATGGTGCGCGGTCACGGCGCGGACCGCGCGATCGCCGACGAGCTCACCAAAAAGTACGGCGTACCGGTCCTAATCGCAACGATCGCGCAGGTCCAGGCGTTCCGCGCCCTCGGCATCAAGAAGCTCGTCGGCATCACCTACTTCCAGGATGATATGAACCGTAGGTTCGCCAAATTCCTGGAGGACGACGGCTTCCAAGTCGCGGCAATGAAAGGCATCGAGGTGCCGTTCAAGGATGCCGGCAAGCTGCCGGCTGAAGAGATATATAACTTCGCGAAGAAAATTTTCCTCGAATACGGCCCGGCCGACGGCATCTATATGCTCGGCGCGGGTTGGCACAATCTGCCGGTCATCGAAGCGCTGGAGCGGGATTTAAACACCAACGTCGTGTCGAGCATCCCGGCGCAGGTCTGGGCGACGAAAAAGCAGCTGAACCTTCGCGAGCCGGTCAGAGGCTACGGCCGCCTGCTCGCGGAGATGCCATAGAGGAGAACGATGAGAAGGCGGATTTTTTTCGCGGCGGTTTTTTCTTTGTGTTTTCTGCCGCTGCTTGCCGGCGCGGCGGAAGTGCGGGACAAAGCCGAGTCCGAAGGCAAAGTCACCCTTTACGCCTCGATGACCGCCACCGACGCCAAGGCGCTGGTGGACGGCTTCAAGCAGGTCTATCCGAAAATCGACGCCGAGTTTTACCGCACGAGCGATTCGCAGCTGATGGAGAAAATATTAACCGAAGGCCGCGCGGGACGGCCGCTCTGGGACGTCGTCAGCGAGACCGGCTACTTCGGCCATCTGCTGAAAAAGCGCGGTATGCTCGTCGCCTACGACTCGCCGGAGAGGAAATTCTATCGCGACGCATACAAAGACCCGCAGGCCCTCTGGACGTCGATCTATACAACGTACGCGGTGTTCGGCTACAACACGAAGCTCATTCCTAAAACCAGCGTGCCGAAAACCTACGACGACCTGCTCAAGCCGGAATGGAAAGGGCAGATCGGCATCGAGGGGCGCGCGTTCGAATGGTTCGCGACCACGATGAGAAGCATGGGTGGCGAGGAGAAGGGGCTTGCGTTCATGCGCCGCCTGGCGCAGCAGCAGCTGCAGCCCCGTCCCGGCCGCACGCTCGTCGCGCAACTCGTCGCGGCGGGAGAACATAGAGGCTCGGTCTCGGTCTATTCCCAGAGTTACGAAATCCTGAAGCAGAACGGCGCGCCGGTCGATTGGGTCCCGCTCGATCCGGTTTACGCGAGCATCCATCCAACCGGCATCAATGCCAAGGCGCCGCATCCCAACGCGGCGCGCCTGTTGATGGACTTTATCCTTTCCAAAAAGGGTCAGGAGATCCTGCGCGCGGCGCGGCGCATTCCCGACCGCATCGATACGCCGCCCGACCCACCGCGCCTCATCGAGGGCATCCGGCCGGCGGTGACGAGCGCTGAGGTGTACGACAACTTCGATCGATATATCAAACTGTACGACGAGACATTCAAGTTCCCCAAGTAATCCATGCGCGTAGTCATTCACGGCCTGACCAAGACCTACACGACGGGCCGCCGCGGCGAGAAAAAGGTCCGAGCCCTTGGCGGAGTTGATCTCGAGGTGCGGGACCGAGAGTTCTTCGGCGTGATCGGTCCGACGGGATGCGGCAAGACGACGCTGCTCCACGTTCTCGCCGGCCTCGAAAAGGCGACGGCCGGAAGCGTGGAGTTCGTCGGCGAAAAGCATACCGAGGCGATGGTCTCGATGGTTTTTCAGGACGCGGCGTTGATGCCGTGGCGCACGGTGTCGAATAACGTGCCGCTCGGTCCCGAGTTCCGCAAGCAGCCTGAGCCGATTTACAAGCGCGTGAGCCAGTTCTTCCTCGAAATGGTCCGCATCGTCGACTTCAGCGGAGCCCATCCCGGCGAGCTATCCGGCGGCATGAAGCAAAAAGTCGCGATCGCCCGCGCGCTCGCCAACGATCCCGAAGTGATCGTCATGGACGAGCCGTTCGCCAATCTCGACGCGCAGACGCGGCTGTTACTCCGCGAGGAGCTGCTGACGATCTGGGAGAAGCACAAAAAGACGGTCATCCTCGTGACGCACAATATCGAGGAGGCGGTCATGCTCTGCGACCGCGTCGCCGTCATGAGCGCCGCGCCAGGCGTGGTGAAAAGCGTCGTGACGATCGATCTGCCGCGGCCGCGAGGCATTAAAAGCATGTCCGATCCCGACTTCATCCGCTGTCTGGAAAAGATCTGGGATCTTTTGCGCACCGAAGTCGACCGCGCCATGCGCGAGAATCATCACTCCGGTCCGCCGGAGGAGGCGCCGCCGCGGCGAAAGTCGATTTTCGACTGGTGGTAAAAAATCGTTTCGAGTTTCAGTTTTCGGGTTTCGAGTGAGACCAAGTCGGGAGAATAAACATGGCGGAAAGAATTTTGAAGGTCGCGGTCGCCGGTCTCGGCGTCGGCAGTACGCAGATCATTCCGGCGATGGGGCAGATGCCGGGCATGAAGCTCGTTGCCGCGGCGGACTTTCGCAAAGACGCGCTCGAGGTATTTCGGCAGAAGTACGGCGGCCGCACCTATGACAGCGTCGAGAAGCTCTGCGAAGACCCCGAGGTCGAGGCGGTCTGGATCTCGACGCCGAACCAGTTCCACTGCGAGCACGTCATCACGGCGGCGGAGCATGGAAAGCACGCCGTCGTGGAAAAGCCTATGGCGCTCTCGATCGCGGAATGCGAGAAGATGGTCGCCGCCGTGGAGAAAAATCGCGTCAAGCTTCTTTGCGGCCATACGCAGAGCTTTAATCCTGCGATCCGCGCCATGCGTCGCGCGATCAAGTCCGGCGAGCTCGGGCCTCTGCGCGCGCTCCATACCTGGATGTTCACCGACTGGATGCTGCGCCCGCGCATGCCGCAGGAGCTCGACTTAAGGCTCGGCGGCGGTGTCGTCTATCGCCAGGGTCCGCATCAGATCGACACCGTGCGCCTGCTCGGCGGCGGCCTGGTGCGGAGCGTCCGCGCCGTCACGGGACAATGGATGCCGGAGCGGCCGGCGCCGGGATATTATTCGGCCCTTCTGGAATTCGAAGACGGTACGCCGGCGAGCGTCGTCTATAACGGATACGGCTATTTCGACACCTCCGAGCTCACCTGGGGCACAGGCGAGCGGCATTACAACCAGGAGGAGCGCGTCACGGTCCGGCGCGAGCTGAGGAACAAGACCCTCAACGAGGAACAAGCCAAGGAGGCCATGCGCTTCGGCGGCAAGCGCGAAGGGGAGTTCTCGCACGGCACGGCGACGCAGGCGGACCGGCAGCGGCGCGGCATTCAGGGCGGCGGCCATTTCTTCGGCATTACGATCGCGACGTGCGAGCGCGGCGATATCCGCCAGTCGCCCGAAGGGATTTATCTCTACGGCGATGAAGGGCAGAAAGAACTGCCGGTGAGCGGTCGCAGCGCCTCGCGCTTTTCCGAATTAAATGAACTGTACGAGGCCGTCGTCCAGGACCGGCCGGTTTATCACGACGGCCGCTGGGGAATGGCGACGCTGGAGGTTTGCCTTGCGATCATGCAGTCCGCGCGCGAGCGGCGCGAGATTACGCTTACGCATCAGAGCCCGACGACGGATTGATGCCTGAGCCCGTCGATGAAAATCATCTCACAGGAGGACGAGACCGGCTGCGCGCTCGCCTGCGTGGCGATGGTCGCCGGAAAGACTTACGCGGAAGTGAAACAGACCGCCGCACAACTCGGCATTAAAGTCAAAGATAAAAAGCTATATTCGGAGACGAAGTACGTTCGGCGATTGCTTTCGAGATTTGGAATTCAAGCTTCAGATGTAGAAAAGCCTTTCGTCGGGTGGGGCGCTCTGCCCGATACGGCGCTGCTCTCGATCAAATACCACCGAGAAAATTCTCGGAACGTATGGCATTGGGTCGCGTTCGAGAGGAAGCAAGAGCAGTCGGCGGTTTTCGACCCGGCGAAATATGTTTTACATCATCGCAGGACCGATTTCGGCGCGATGAAGCCAAAATGGTTCATCGCGATTTTGGAGCAGTAACTTCCTACCGCGTCATCAGGCGCTCGGCCTTGCCCGAGTAGTTGATAAACACGGTCTTCAATTCCGTAAAAAAGTTTAAGCCTTCTTCGGCCATCTCGCGTTCGCCGACGCCCGTCGCCTTGGTGCCGCCGAAGGGCAGTTGCGCCTCACCGCCGATTGTCGGCTCATTCACATGCACCATGCCGGTCTCGACGCCTTCGACGAAGCGCATGATCGTGTCGACGTTCTCCGTGAAGATCGACGTCGTGAGGCCGTATTCGACTCCATTGGCGAGCCGAAGCGCTTCGTCGAGGTTCTTCGCCGTCGCCATTGAAAGCACGGGGCCGAAGATCTCCTCGCGGAAGATGCGCATCGCCGGCGTGACCTCGTCGAAGATCGTCGGCTCGACGAAATAGCCGCCGTCGAGATGCTTCGGCCTGCCGCCGCCCAGCACCAAGCGCGCGCCTTCGCGCCTGCCGATGTCGATATAGTCGAGATCCGTCTTCCACTGCTTTTCGTCCACCGCCGGTCCCATATCGATAGTCTCGTCCAAGCCGGAGCCGAGCTTTATTTTTTTCGCCTGCTCGACAAGCCGGTCGAGCAGCGCGGATTTCACCTCCGGCATCGCGATCACGCGCGACGTCGCCGTGCAGCGCTGACCGGTCGAGCCGAACGCGCCGCCGTGAATCGCGACCGCCGCCTTATCCAAATCGGCGTCGGGCATGACGATGACGGCATTCTTGCCGCCCATCTCGCAGGTGACCTTCGCGCCGCGCGTCGCCGCCTTGACGTAGAGCGCGCCGCCGATCTCGTTCGAGCCGGTAAAAGAGATCGCGCGGAGCGCCGGCGCGGCGACCATCGCCTCTCCGACGACCGAACCGGAGCCGACGATCATATTGAACACCCCCGGCGGAAGGCCCGCCTGCTCGTAAATCTCGGTCATGAGCGCGGCGGTGGCCGGGGTCAGCTCCGCCGGCTTGAAGACGACGGTGTTGCCTGCCGCGAGCGCCGGCGCGGACTTCCACACCGGGATCGCCCAGGGAAAATTCCATGGGGCGATCAGTCCGACGACGCCGAGCGGCCGGCGGATCGTATAGGTAAACGTGTCGCGCGCCTCGGAGGGGAGCGTCTTGCCGTGCATCCGGAAGCCTTCGCCGGCGTAGAATTCGAGCAGCGAGATGCCTTTCATCACCTCGCCCTTGGCCTCTTTTAAAATCTTTCCCTCTTCGCGCGTGAGGGTGCGGGCGATCTCGTCCGCTCGCTGGCGCGCGATGTCGGCGGCGCGCCAGATGACGCGGCCGCGCTCCGGACCGGGCGTATTTCTCCAGCCCGGGTGCGCCGCCGTTGCCGCGGCGATCGCGCCCTCGACGTCGCCGGCGGTCGCCGCCGGAAACTCCGCCAGGACATCGCTCGTTTCCGCAGGGTTGACGTTGCGGACGAGCCGTTCCGATTTCGGGTGAAGCCACTTGCCGTCGATATACGAGCCTGTGCGCATAAAAACCTCGCTCAGATTTCTTCGACTTCTCGAACTTTCGCTTTTTTCTTCTTCGCCTGCTCCCAGACAAATCGAGCGACCGCCAGATCTTCGTCGGCGATGCCGTTCGATTGAAAAAGAATCCGTCTTGGCCGCGGCGCTGGGGAGCCTGCAGCGACGATCTTTTCCAAGGGAATGACATTCTCCCAGCCGATGACGCCCTCCTTGCAGGCGGCGATGAGATCGCCGCTGTCGGTCTGCGCCGTCGGGAGATCGTCGGTCGTGACCAAGTCCATGCGCTGGATCAGCGCGCCGGAGACCTCATGCTTCACCGGCTGATTCGCGCCCATCGAGATCACCAGACAGTCGAGCTTGAGGCGCGCGCCATCGGTCAGCGGCTCGGTGGCGTCGGTGGCGAGAACGAAGATATCGGACGCGGCTTCGATCTCCGCCGGCGAAGCGGCTGTTTTCAATTCGACGCCGGTCTTCCCGCGCATTTCTTTTATGAACGCGGCGATTTTTTTCGGGTTCCGGCCGTAAACCAACACCTGCCCGATTTTGCAGGTCTGGGCGATCGCCTCCACTTGAAACGTCGCCTGCCATCCGGGACCGACGACGCCGAGCACATCGGTTTTAGCCGGCGATAAGTATTTCGCGGCGACCCCGCTCGCCGCTCCGGTCCGCAGGCTGCTCAAGTAGGCGGCGTTGACGATGGCGCGGATCTCGCCGGTGCGGCCGCTGTAGAGCGTAATCGTGTTCGACGCGCCGGCATAGGCGCGCAGACACAGTAGATCGGCGCCGGCGTGCCACGACGCCATGACGTTCAGCTGCTTGTCGGTGCCCTTCAGCCGGCGGCGCGGGATGCTGCGCGTCTTTCCCGCTGCGCGGTCGCGAAACATCTCGTCGACGAGCGCTACGGCGCGCGGCATATCGATCAGCCGCCGCGTCTCTTTCTCTCCGATGATCGTCGCCATTTTTTTCCTCGCCAACTCACTTAACACAGCCCCTCTGTCTTGGAAAGCCGCAAAAACCGTGCATAATACGTTAACACGGGCTGTTTTATGGGAGAGAAATATCCGCGCTGGACTTACGTCGTCGTTTTCGCCTTGCTCGTGATCGTCGTGGTGCTTTCCGTGCGCGCGTTGCGCGGCAAAAGAAGCCAGACCATCGCCGTCCAGCCGACGGAGAAGACCGCGCAGAGCGCTCCGCAAAGCGACGAAAAAGCGATCCAGCGCGATGTTGAAAACGAGCGCCGAATCGAGGAGCTTAATAACGAGATCGCAGCGCTCCGCAAGCAGAACGAAGAGAATGCGGGCCGCGTGCAAGAATTGGAATCGAAGCTCGCCGAGTCGTCGAAGGCGCTCGCCGCGACGCAGCAGAAGCTCAAAGTCGCGCAGCGGCAGTCCGATCGATCCGCAGCGGCTGCAGCGAACAGAGACAAGGCGCTCGCGTCGCGAACGCCTGCCGCGCCTGCCGGCCAAGCGCCGTCCGCGCCCGCTTCTCCGCCGCGGCGCGTCGCCGAGGCCGGCGCTTACGAGGTCCTCCGCGACAGCGCGCTTCTCGAGAAGCCGGCGACTTCGTCGCGCGAGGTGGCACTCGTGGAGCGGGGCATGATCGTCAACGTCGTGGCTTCCGTCGGCGACTGGCTCGAAGTGCGTTCAAAGCACGGGAAGCCGCCGGGCTATATCCGGCGGCAGGACGTGACGCCGAAACAAGTGCAGGCCGACAACCGAGATCGGTTCTAACAATTAAAAGGAGACACCGATGAAAACCTTCTCTCCATACGCGATCTTCGCCGTCGTACTCTTCTGTGCTTCCAGCGTGGCGGCGCAGGATAAAAATATTCTTGGCGACGCCGCCCGGCCGCAGAGCGAGCGCGACATCGATCAGGTGCGTAAGCCCGAAGAGATGCTCAAGTTCTTCGGCGTCAAGCCCGGCGACAAAGTGGCCGACCTCATGGCGAGCCGCGGTTATTATACCGCCATCCTCTCGCAGGCGGTCGGAGAAAAAGGCGTCGTCTACTCCGCCAATCCGACGGTTCGCGACGAAACGCGCGAGCGCTTCAAAGCGCCGCGGTACGCCAACGTCAAAATCGTCGAAGGTCCGATGGCGAGCGTCGGCTTGCCGCAGGACGGCTCGCTCGATTTCGTCCTGCTTAACCTCGATTACCATGAGATCGAAAAGAGCGATCGCGCGGCGATGAACAAGCGCGTCTTTGCCGCATTGAAGCCCGGCGGCGCTTACGGCGTGGTCGATCACGCCGCGGCGGAAGGCGCGGGCGATTCGGCCGCCAAGACACTCCACCGCATCGAGAAATCCCTCGTGGTCAACGAAGCCGCGGCCGCCGGCTTCAAGCTCGCGAAGGAATCGGATCTGCTCAAAATCGCCGATGACCCGCACACCACTAATGCGATCAAAGAGCAGCGCGGCAAGAGCGATCGATTTGTATTGAAATTCGAGAAGCCGAAATAGCCGCGCGAAAGCTAGCGGCCGTATTTTCCCGTCAGCTCGCCTTCAACCAACACGTGGCCTTTGATCGCGTCGAGAAGCTGCTGCTTCGTTGCGCGCGGTCTTAGGTTCGTTGGCCCATCCAGCGCGTAGAGCTTGAAAAAATACCGGTGCGGCGCTCCCGCCGGCGGACACGGCCCGCCGTAGCCGGTCTTGTGAAAATCGTTCAATCCCTGCTTGCCGCCGTTGGACAGCGTTTCGGTCGTTCCAAGCTCTCCCGGCAACTCTTTCGCCGTCGCGGGCAAATCGTAGACCACCCAATGCACCCATGTGCCGCCCGGAGCATCGGGATCGTCGGCGATGAGCGCGAAGGCCTTTGTCCCCGCGGGCGCGCCTTGCCACGCGAGCGCGGGCGATGCGTCACCGCCTTCGCAGGTGTGCTTGCGCGGAATCTCGCCGCCGTTTTGAAACGCCGCGCTCTTGAGCTCCATTCGCGCCGTCTTTTCGGCCGCCGCGGCGACGCCTAATGCGGCCATCAAAGCGACGAGCGGCCAGGCAAGATATTTTTTCTCGGCGTTCATATCATTTTTCGGAAATGTTCTGGCGTCCCTGGGGCCTTCCTGATACATAAAGTATCGCCCGTTTTGGCACGGCGCAACGGCCGCGAGAAAATTTTGGAAGAATTAACGACTCCGATAACAACCGAAGCTCCCGCGGCCGAGTCCGCTTTGGGACGCAGCGCTTTTTCGCCGCTCCGTTATCTCGACTACCGCTACCTCTGGACTGGGACCGTGCTGATGAGCGCCGGGCAATGGATCCAGCAGGTGACGCTCGGCTGGCTGCTTTACGATCTCACCGGTTCTGCGATATTGCTCGGCATGCTGAACGGTGTGCGCGCTTTGCCGTTTCTCGTCGCCGGACCGATCGCCGGCGTCGCCGCCGACCGCATGGACCGGAAGAAACTGATGCTGAGAACGCAGTACGTCCTCATCGCTACGGCGGTCGCGATGGGCATCCTCGTCGCTTCCGGATATCTCCAGCCATGGCATCTGTTCGTCTTCACGCTTTTTACCGGCATCGCGTGGGCTTTCAATGAGCCGGTGCGGCAGAGCCTCGTTCCCGGAGTCGTCCCCAAAAAAGAATTGATGCACGCCGTAGCGCTCAATTCGATGGGGTTTAATATCAACAAAGTCCTCGGTCCCGCGCTCGGCGGGGTGCTCATTGCGGCATTCGGCGCCGCGGGGAACTTTTTCGTCCAATCGGCGGCTTACGCGGGCGTGCTGCTGATGATCTACTGGATGCATGCGCCGCCGACGCCGGACGATGCCCGGCACTCCTCCGCTCTCGCCAACCTAAAAGAAGGGCTCGCGTACGTCTGGTCGAACCCGACCGTTCTCGCGCTGATGATGGCGGCCTACGTGCCGCGGGTATTCGCCGTGCCATACCAGACGCTCATGCCGGTGTTTCAAAAAGACGTGCTCGGGGTCGGTCCCGAGGGGCTCGGTCTGCTCATGGCGGCGCCCGGCGCCGGCGCGGTGCTCTCGGTGCTGCTACTTTCCTCGAGCGCGCACGGCGTTCGGCGCAAGGGGCTGCTGCTCTTGTGGAGCCTCGTTTTCCTGGGAAGTTTTCTTATCCTGTTCTCGAGAATGAAGTCTTTTCCGGTGGCGCTCGCGGTGCTCGTCGGAGTCGGCGCCTGCCAGATCACCTTCATGGCGACGACCAACACATTGCTTCAGATGCTCACGCCCGATGCGCTCCGCGGCCGCGTCATGAGCCTTTACATGCTCGATCGCGGGCTGATGCCGGCGGGCGCTTTGATGGCGGGAGTCTCGGCGCACGTCGTCGGCGCCCCGATGACCGTCGGGCTGATGGGCGGCATCGTTATTGTGCTCGCGTTGCTCGTCGCGTGGCGCGTGCCGCTGATGCGCCGGCTCGTCGTTTGATCGCGTCTATTTGAGTCCCAACTCTTTCTGCACTTCGCGCAGCAGCGTCATGTCGTGCGCGATGGAGACGGGGACGGCGGTCTTTTTAGTCTCCTGCTGGATGAATCCCCATTCGATGCTGAGGTCGTCGTCCGTGAGCAGCCCGTCGGGACTGAACCCGTTCTTCGAGACATCGTAGATCCGCGCCGCCGTCTTCTCGTCGATTTGGTTCATCGCCATAATGAGCCGCACGGTTTCGCTTCGGTTGTTGCGCACGAAGACGAGCCCGCGGAGCGCCGCGCGCAGCGCTCGCTTGATCATGTCGGTTTGACTGCGCAGCTTTCCCTCCTGCGTGCCGAGCCCCGCGATCGGATGCACGACGATATCCGCCGTATTGCCGAGCAGACGGTAGCCTTGATTTTCCATGATGACGTTCGCCGGCGGCGGCATGAGGCTTCCTTGCACGACATTCTTCTCCATCGCCGCGGCGCGGGCGCCCGTCGCCCCGAGCGCGAGCAATTGGTACTCGCCCTTCTTGAGTCCCAGGTGCTGCAGATGCTTCTCGGTGAGGATCGCTTGCGTATTGCCGAAGGAGCTTACGGCGAAGATTTTGCCTTTGAGATCGGCCGGGGTTTTCAACTCCGGCCGCACAACCAGCGAAAAGAGCGGACGCGTATTCAACCCCGCAATGAGTTTGAGCCCGAGACCCTGAATCGCGCCGTTCAGCACCGGCGAGATGTTGAGAGAAAAATCAAGGTCGCCAGTGGCAAGCGCCGCGGTCGCGACGTTGCCGCGCATCTGGATGAGCTGCGGCTCGAGCCCTTCCTCGCGGAAGAAGCCTTTGTCCACGGCCGCTTTGACCGGCAGCCAGGTCATACTCACGGCGGAATAGGCCAGGGTGATTTTTTTGCCCGGCTCGGCGGGCATGCCTCGTGCGGCAGCAAAAACAACGAAGAGGGCAATTGCGACCGATAGCGAACGAACGCCGCCCGTCATTCTTATCGCGCCGTTTCCGTTGAAGGATTTCTTTTATTCCAGTCGCTCGCCTTGATCGTCTGCCCGGTGGTCGTCGGCTCATCCTGGCGGCAGAGCGATAAGACGAGTGGGACGACGATTTCCGGCGGGTGCCCGCCGCGACCGTCGACGTCGACGCGGCCGCCGGGATGGATCGCGTTGGCGGTTATGCCATGCTCGCGCATCTCCATCGCGACGGTCTTCATGAGACCTTCGACGGCATGCTTGGAGGCGACATACGCGCTTTTCCCGGCGACGCCCTGGCTTCCTGCATTCGAAGAGAGGCTGATAATCGTCCCGTGCCGTCGGCGGATCATGTGGGGTAGCGCGAAGTGCGTGCAGAGAAAGACCGCGCGCAAGTTGACGCCGAGGACGAGGTCCCACTCGGCGGGGGATACCTGGTGCGTCGGGCGCATCTCGAGACAGCGCCAGTTTTCATAGTTCCCGTCTTCATGGCGCTCCATCCGCAGCCCGGCGTTGTTGACGAGGACGTCGATGCGGCCGAATTTCTCTACGCAGGATTCGACCATCGAGCGCGCGCTGTCTTCCCGGCTCAGATCTCCGGTGAAAGCTTCGGCGCTGCCACCCGCTTTTCGGATTTCATCAGCGACGGCCGCAGCTTGGGCTCCGCGCACGTCGGCGATGAGAATTTTGACTCCCGCGCGCGCAAGGCCGAGGGCGATCGCGCGGCCGAGGCCGCTGCCCGCCCCGGTCACGGCGGCTGCCTGTCCGGCGAGCTCCACTTTATTTTTTCTCCCACGGCTTTTCGATCGGCAGGTCCTGACGGTCGCCCCATTCCTTCCATGAGCCGATGTAGTTGCGGACTTTGGGAAAACCGATCAGCCGCAGCGCCAGATAGGTGTGCGCGGCGCGATAGCCTCCCTGGCAATAGGCGATCGCCTCTTTTTCAGGCGTTACGCCGAGTTTTTCGTACATCCGCTGAAGCTCGGGTTCGGATTTGAACGTTCCATCGCCGGCGATGTTCTGCGTCCATTCGAGATGAACGGCGCCGGGGATGGCGCCGCCGCGCGCCGCGCGGACAAGCCGCCCCATGTACTCATCGTCGCTGCGCGTGTCGACAAGCTTCACGCGTTCGTTCTTGAGCGATTTGAGAATGTCCTCGTACGTCGCGAGCGTGTCGCGCTTTTCATCCGGCTTGAACTGCGTTCCCTTCGGCGGAACGGCATCGGTCGTTATGGGAAAACCGGCCTTCTTCCACGCCTGAATGCCGCCGTCCAGGACGGAGACTTTTCGATGTCCGAAGTATTCCAAAAACCACAAGCCGCGCGCCGCCTTCATGCCGGAATTCTCCTCGTAAAAAACGACTTCGGTGTCGAGATTCACGCCGCGCAGCTCGAACAGATGCGCGATCATCGACATGAAGGCGCTGAGCGGCGCGGCGCTCGTATCGACGAGGCTGATGCCGAAGAGATCGAAGTGGATCGCGCCGGGAATATGGCCCTGCGCGTACACCTCCGCCTGCCGCGTGTCGATCACGCGCAGGCTCGGTTTTCCCAAATTGTTCTTCAGCTCTTCCGGAGTTGTGAGCAGCTCGTCTCGGGTGTATTTTTTCTTTTCCATGGCTCGGCTTATAACACGCGGGAAAAAAGAATCCAGCCGTCAGAAGCCAGGAGTCAGAAGTAGTAAAGAGGCAAGGAGGCTAATCCGAAATCCGCGTTTCCGGCTTCTGAATTCTGGATTCTGGCTCCTGAGTGCTATTTTTATTCTTTCTTCCTTCACGTATCAGCTCGCGCTGCCGGGAAGAAAGATGGTTTTTCCGCGCGATCATTTCTCCCATCCCGATTTCAAGACGGAATGGTGGTATTACACGGGCCATCTCGCGACCGCTACAGGAAGAAGCTACGGCTACCAGGTGACGTTTTTTCGCTTCGGCCTAAAAGACCGACAGGGCGACAAGGAGCCGCCGCTCTTCACGGATCTTTACATGGCGCATTTCGCGCTCTCCGATAAGCAGGACAAAAAATTCCGCGTCGCCGAGCGCGCCAATCGCGGCTACGATGATAAATCAGGGGCCGCAGTCGATCGCCTCCTGGTCTGGAACGAAGACTGGAAGCTCGAAGGTCGCGGCGCTGTCCATGTGATCGAAGTGAAAGACAAAGACCTGGCGCTCAGGCTCCGTCTGACGCCTGTAAAGCCGCCGGTACTCCACGGCGATAGCGGACTCAGCCAAAAGGCCGAAGGCACAGGCCGGGCGTCGTATTACTACTCGTTCACGCGGCTCGCGACCGAAGGCGAGCTCACGATCGGCGGACGCAAAGAAGAGGTCCATGGGCAGAGCTGGATGGATCACGAGTTCGGCAGTAACCAACTCGCCGAAAATCAGCTCGGCTGGGACTGGTTTAGCCTGCAGCTCGACGACAACTCCGAGCTGATGCTTTACGTCATGCGGCGGAAGGACGGGTCGATCGATCCCTATTCCAGCGGCACGATCGTTTACGCCGACGGCAAAAGCCGTCATCTGTCGCTCGCGGATTTCAAGATCGAGGCGCTCGACAAATGGAAAAGCCCCGCGAGCGGCGCCGTTTATCCGATGGGCTGGAAGGTCGCAGTTCCGAGCGCAAATCTCGACTTGCAGGTGGCTCCGTTTTTTCCCAATCAGGAGCTCGACACGAATAAGAGCACGAAAGTAACCTATTGGGAGGGCAGTGTATCGATCCGCGGCACCGCCGACGGTCGTAACGTCCAGGGACTCGGTTACGTCGAGATGACCGGATATGCCGGGAAGCTCAAGGTCTGAGAGAGTTTTTCTTTCCTTGCTTTGCGCCGCTAAAGCGCCCAGAATCATCCCATGGCGCTGGCGCAAAAAGTCGCGAAAACCATCAGCAAATACGGAATGCTCGCGCACGGCGACGGCGTGCTCGCTGCGGTCTCCGGCGGCCCCGACTCCGTAGCGCTGCTCCATGTGCTTTCGGATGTAAGCGCCGAGTTCGCCTTGCGCCTGGAAGTCGCGCATGTAGAGCACGGTATTCGGCAGGCGGCGTCCTGGGAGGACGCGCGCTTCGTCACCCGTCTCGCCGATCGCCTCGGCCTACCGTTTCACTTGAAGGAGCTGCGGCTCGGTGCGGTCAAAGCGCAGCGCGGCAAAGGCAATCTGGAGGCACTGGCTCGCGAGGAGCGCTACCGATTTTTCATCGATACTGCGCGCGAGCGGGGACTCCAAAGAATCGCCACCGGCCACACGCTCGACGATCAGGCTGAGACGCTTCTCATGCGGCTGTTTCGCGGCAGCGGACGCCGCGGACTCGGGGCGATGGCCCCGGTGTCGGAGCGCGGCGAAGCGACTTTGATCAGGCCGCTCATCGAAACAACACGCGATGAGGTGGAGGCATACCTCGCCGAAGCGGCGCTCGACTACCGTATCGATCAGACCAATCTCGACCCCGCGCTGCTCAGGAATTGGCTCCGCCTCGAGATGCTGCCGCGAATCAAGGAAAAGATCGATCCCGCTATCGCGGCCAGACTTGCGCGGCACGCCGAGATCAGCCGCGGCGAAGACGAGGTGCTCGATCGCCTCGCGCGCGACCTCCTGCCGCGAACCACTCGCGCCGGCGAGCTGCTGCGCGGTCCGCTGCTCGCGGAACCAACGGCGCTGCAGCGGCGGATTGTCCGCCTCTGGCTACGACAAACGCTAGGCAGCTTGAGAACCGTAGGATACGATCACATTGAGGCAATCCTCCAGTTGATCGCCGTTGGACCGCCGCAGGGGAAAGTCGCAATTCCCTTCGGGCGCGAGGTCGTGCGCCGCTATGAGACGGCGGCGATCGAACCGAAGCGTCGAGCCGAAGTGCCGGCGTATAACTATACGGTTGCCGTCGGCGGTGAGCTCTTTGTGTCCGAAGCTGACATGGTCATCTCGGCGACAGTCGGAACGTCGCCGGCGCTGCCTCAAAGCCCGTTTGAGGCGATTTTTGATCTGCGGCCGCTCCCTGAAACCCTGACCATCCGCAATTTTCTTCCCGGCGACCGTTTCCAGCCGTTGGGAATGACGGGTCACAAGAAGCTGAAAGAGCTCTTTATCGAAAAAAAAGTCCCTCTGCTCGCGCGCCGGACGATCCCGCTGCTTGTCGCCGGCGAAGAAATCCTCTGGATTCCCGGTTACGGCCGGAGCCGCATCGCCGCCGTGACCGCGGCAACACGCGCAGTCTTGAGGGTAAGCGCGGCGTCGGCCGAAGCGCGCGGCAAGCAATAAGATTTCGCGCTATCGCCCCGAGGCCAACGTTGAACTGCGCTATATCGTATGTTACCCTTTTTAGGGTTCTCCCGTAAAAGGAGGTTTTTGGTTTGAATCAGATGTCGAAAAATCTAGCCCTGTGGCTGGTCCTGGTGCTGATTTTTCTTTTCCTTTTTAACATCTTCAGCAAACAGCACGGCCGCGAGCCTGAGATCATCTTCAGCGAGTTCATCGCCGCTGTCGACCGCGGCGAGATTCAGGAAGTCACGATTCAAGGGCACAATATTCAGGGCAAGTATCGCAACGGCGAGCGCTTTCGAACGTTTGCGCCGAACGACCCCGATCTAGTCAAATCGCTGCGCGAGAAGAAAATAAAGATAGCGGCGAAGCCCGAAGACGAATCGCCGTGGTACATGGTGCTCCTCGTCAACTGGTTCCCGATGCTGCTTTTGATCGGCGTGTGGATTTTCTTCATGCGCCAGATGCAGGTCGGGGGCGGCAAGGCGATGTCGTTCGGCAAGAGCCGGGCGAAATTATTGACCGAAAACCAGCACCGCGTGACGTTCAACGATGTCGCGGGCGTGGAAGAAGCCAAGGAAGACCTCCAAGAGATCATTGCTTTTCTGAAAGATCCGAAAAAGTTCACTAAGCTCGGCGGCCGGATACCGAAGGGCTGCATCCTCGTTGGGCCGCCGGGAACCGGCAAGACGCTGCTGGCGCGCGCCATCGCTGGAGAGGCGGGCGTGCCTTTCTTCAGCATCAGCGGCTCGGACTTCGTCGAGATGTTCGTCGGCGTCGGCGCCTCGCGCGTCCGCGACCTTTTCGTGCAGGGGAAAAAGAACGCGCCTTGCATCATCTTCATCGACGAGATCGACGCCGTCGGCCGCCACCGCGGCGCAGGGCTCGGCGGCGGACACGACGAGCGGGAGCAGACGCTCAATCAGCTGCTCGTGGAAATGGACGGCTTCGAGGCGAACGAGGGCGTCATCCTCATCGCCGCCACCAACCGTCCGGATGTCCTCGACCCCGCGCTGCTTCGTCCCGGCCGATTCGATCGTCGCGTCGTGGTGCCGCGACCGGACATCAAGGGACGCGAAGGAATCCTCGCGGTCCATACCCGCAAAGTGCCGCTCGACGCGGACGTCGACATCAGCGTGCTCGCGCGCGGTACTCCCGGTTTTGCGGGCGCCGATCTCGAGAACCTCGTCAACGAGGCGGCGCTGCTCGCGGCGCGCAGCAACAAAGACAAAGTCGACATGCACGACTTCGAACTCGCCAAGGATAAGGTGATGATGGGCTCGGAGCGCCGCAGCATGATCATCAGCGAAGAGGAGAAGCGCAACACCGCTTATCATGAAGCGGGCCACACGCTCGTCGCCAAGCTGCTCCCGGGGACCGATCCAGTGCACAAAGTCACCATCATCCCGCGCGGCATGGCGCTGGGTCTCACGCAGCAGTTGCCGATCGACGAGAAGCACACCTATCCGAAGGAATATTTACTCAACAACCTGGCGATCCTCTTCGGCGGCCGGGTCGCCGAGGAGCTCGTGCTGAACCACATGACAACCGGCGCTGGCAACGATATCGAGCGGGCCACCGAGCTCGCCCGGCGCATGGTTTGCGAATGGGGCATGAGCGAAAAATTGGGGCCGATGACGTTCGGCAAGAAGGAGGAGCAGATCTTTCTCGGCCGCGACTTCACCCAGCAGCAGGACTATTCCGAAAGCACGGCCGTCGAGATCGATGCGGAGGTGCGGCGCATCATTCAAGCGAGCTATCTCCGGGCAAAGGATCTGCTGCACACCAATCTTCACCTTTTGCACAAGATCGCCGAGAAGCTTTTGGAAAAGGAATCGCTCGACGGCCCGGAGATCGATGCGCTCGTGCAAGAATTCGGCGGCAACGGCGGCAGTCCGCTCGGCCTCGTCGCTCCCGCGCATGCCTGAACGCAAGAAGTCGCCCAAGAGCTTTAGCGCCTGGTTCGCATTTCAAGCCTTGGCGCTCTCCCAACCCGTCATTAGATTTCAAGCCGCGGTTTGACTTTCCGCTTGCTTCGAAAATCTTAAAGTCGCAAGCTTCAAGCGATGATGGTGAAAAAAGACACACCAGCTCTGCCTAGCGGGTTTGTCCTCATGACCCGCCATGGCCAAATCGACATGGTCCGGCGCACCGCCGTCATGGGCATTGTCAACGTCACGCCGGATTCCTTCTCGGACGGGGGCAAGTACTTCGATGCCGGCAAAGCCGCGACTCATGGCGAGCGGCTGGCGGAGGAAGGCGCCGAAGTCCTGGATATCGGCGGCGAATCGACGCGTCCGGGGGCCGAACCCGTGACCGTCGAGGAGGAGATCCGCCGCGTCGTGCCGGTCATCCAAAGCCTCCGCGTGAAGCTGAGGATTCCGATCTCGGTCGATACGGTCAAGAGCCAAGTCGCGCGGGCGGCGCTCGAGGCCGGGGCGGACATCGTCAACGATGTGAGCGCGCTGCGCGCCGATCCGGCCATGGCCGCTCTCATCGCGCGCGAGGCCGTGCCCGTCGTATTGATGCACATGCAAGGTACGCCCCAGACGATGCAGCATAACCCGACGTATGGCGATGTCGTCGAAGAAGTCGGCGCGTTTCTCCGGGAACGCGTTCGGTATGCCGTCGAGCGAGGCATCGCCCCGCAAAATATTCTGGTCGACCCCGGCATCGGCTTCGGCAAGAACGTCGACCACAATATCGCATTGCTGCGCGGCTTGGCGCCGCTCGCTGCGATCAACCAGCCGCTGCTCGTCGGCGCGTCGCGCAAGGCCTTTATCGGCAAGCTGCTGGATCTCGGCCCTGATGAGCGTCTGGAAGGCAGCCTCGCCGCGGCTGTGGCCGCGGCGCTCGCGGGCGCCAATATGATCCGGGTGCACGATGTCAAAGAAGCCGTGCGGGCCTTGCGCATCGCGGACGCGCTGCGTTTCGGCGCGCCCGCAGCCCGGGAACCCCGTCATGATTGAAATTTTTTCTCATCTTCGTTGGCAGGACTTCCTCGACATCGCCATCATTGCATTCATTGTCTATCGGCTGATTGCTATGATGCGCGGCACGCGGGCGATGCAGATGATCATCGGTCTGGTGGTCGTTCTGTTGGTGTATGTCGGCTCCCAATTGCTCGGTCTTTTTACCCTGAATTGGATACTGGACAATTTTCTCGGCTCGATCATTCTCGTGGTCATCGTCGTCTTTCAGAGCGACATCCGCCGAGCGCTGACCCAAGTAGGGACGACGCCGCTGTTCGGAGGCGCCGATCGACTCGAGCGCGGGCAGGCGTTGGAGGAGATCACGAAGTCGGCGATCGCTATGGCGGCCAAGCGGATCGGCGCGCTGATCGTACTTGAACGGGAAGTCGGCCTTAACGATTACATCGAAGTCGGCACGCCGCTCGATGCCCGCGTCACCGCCGAGCTCGTGGAAAGCGTGTTTCTCCCGCGCTCGCCGATTCACGACGGGGCGCTCGTGATCCGAAACGGCCGGATCGCCGCGGCGAGGTGCATTCTGCCCCTCAGCGAAGATTCGAGACTCGGACGCGATGTCGGGACGCGCCATCGAGCAGCCGTCGGGCTCACCGAAGGAACGGACGCCGTCGTGGTCGTCGTGTCGGAGGAAAAAGGACAGGTCTCACTGGTCGTCGGCGGCAAGGTCACGCGCGATGTCGACGGGCTTGAACTTCGCTCGGCGCTGGAACGGCTGCTCAGCGCATGAACCGCACCTGGAGAAAATTTCTCTCATGGGCGAGCGGCGACACCGGGCTTAAGCTCTTCTCGGTGCTCTTCGCGATCGGCCTGTGGCTGTTCGTTAACGCCGGGCAAAAGCCCACGGAAAAATCGTTGACGGTGCCGGTGGAAGTCCGCAACCTCCCGGCCGACCTCATGACCGCGGGCCCCGGACCGGGCCCGATCGAGGTCCGCGTCTCCGGACCTCCCGCGCTGCTTTCCACGCTCGATCCGGAATATCTCAAGGTCGTCCTCGATCTCGATGGCGCGCATGCGGGAACGTCCACGTTCCGCCTGAGCGCCGCTTTTTTCAATCCGCCGCGCGGCGTCAGAATCATCAGGATCACTCCTTCGGTCATTAATCTGAAGCTCGATGCTAAAGGCGAGCGGGTATTGCCGGTGACTGTGCGGCTTGGCAACAAGCCGCCGGCCGGTTATAAAATTGTTCGCGCCGAGGCGAATCCGGACACCGTCAAAGTCCGCGGCCCGGCGAGTACGGTCAATCGCATGACGACGATCGAAACGACGCCCGTCGAGGTCGAGTCGACAAAGCGGCAGTTTACGCGCGAGGCGCGCTTAAGCTCTTCGGATGAGACGCTGACGTTCGCGCCCGATAAGGTCGTCGTAACCGTTGTCATGGAAGAAGAGAACATTGACCGCGAGTTCAGCCGTCTCGATGTGCGCGCCAAAAATGCCGCCGGGAAATACAACGTCACCCCGCGCCAGGCGTACGTTAAGCTCGCCGGCCCGAAGCGTATTCTCGGCGACCTTCAGTTAGGGCCGGAGCAGGTGTATCTCGACCTCAAAGGCCTGGGACCGGGGAGCCACTCTGTCCCCCTCACTTTCGACCTGCCGCGGGAGGTGAAGGTGCTGGAGCAAAAACCGGAGCGGTTTCGCGTCATGATTTCGAGCCGTTGAGCATCAGTTATCAACATGGGAGCTAAGCATGTCCTCTGAAAAGGCCAAAAAGATCAAATATGAGCGCCGGCTGTTCGGCACCGATGGTGTCCGCGGGGTGGCGAACGTCGAGCCGATGACCTCGGAAATGGCGCTCAAGCTCGGCCGCGCGCTCGCGTCGGTCATTCACGACCCGAGGCATCAGGCGGCGGGCGCGCCCGGCTATCATCCGCCGGCGCCGGCGAAGCTCGGCGGGGCCGACGCGCGCCACCGTTACAAGATTCTGATCGGTAAGGACACGCGTCTTTCCGGATATATGCTGGAGACGGCGCTGGCGTCCGGCATCTGCTCAATGGGCGCCGACGTGCTCCAGGTGGGACCGTTGCCGACTCCGGGTGTCGCCTATCTCACGCGCAGCATGCGCGCCGACGCGGGCGTCGTCATCTCGGCTTCGCACAATCCTTTTGAAGACAACGGCATCAAGTTCTTCTCCTACGACGGCTTCAAGCTGCCCGACGATACCGAAGCCCGCATGGAAGAGATGATCTTCAGCGGCGAGACCGAGCGGCACCGGCCGACCGCGGGCGAGATCGGCAAGGCGCAACGCATCGACGACGCCGTCGGCCGCTATGTGGTGTGTCTCAAGAACAGTTTTCCGCGCCATCTCACGCTGGAGGGCATGAAAATCGTCGTCGACTGCGCGCACGGCGCGGCTTATCGTGTCGCGCCTGCGGTTCTGACGGAACTGGGGGCCGAAGTGATTCCGATCGGCGTCAAACCCGACGGCGAGAACATCAATCAAGACTGCGGCTCGCTTTATCCTGAAACCGCGCGTCAGGCGCTGCTGGAACATGGTGCCGATCTCGCGATCGCCCTCGACGGAGACGCCGACCGGGCCGTCTTCGTCGACGAGAAGGGCGAGATCGTCGATGGCGACCATGTGCTTGCCATTTGCGCGAAAGAGATGCGCGAGAAGCGGGCGCTGAAAGGCGACACCGTCGTCGCCACGGTGATGAGCAATCTCGGACTCGAGCTGGCGCTTGGCGCCATCGGGGTCCGGCTTAAGCGCACTCAGGTGGGCGACCGCTACGTGGTGGAGGAGATGGTGCGCGGCGGCTTCAATTTAGGTGGCGAACAGTCGGGACATCTGCTCTTTCTCGATCATAATACGACCGGCGACGGCTGCTTAACGGCGCTCCAGCTGCTCTCCGTCATCGTTGAAAGAGGCCGCTCGCTCGGCGAATTAAAAAAGATCATGACGCAGCTGCCGCAGGTGCTGCTCAACGTAAAGGTCAAAGACAGAAAGGAAATGGCTGCTCTGCCGCGGCTCGCCGCCAAGATCGCCGCGGTCGAAAAAGAGCTCGGCTCGCGCGGCCGTCTGTTGGTTCGCTACTCCGGCACCGAGCCGGTGGCGCGCGTGATGCTCGAAGGCGAGAACGAGCAGCGCATCCGCGGCATGGCCGAGGAGATCGCGGAGGAAATCCGTAAGGAGCTGGGTTAGTAGCGGCGCAACCGATCCCTTTTATGCTTCGTCTCGGCGTCAATATCGATCACGTCGCGACCGTCCGTCAGGCCCGCGGCGTCGACATTCCGGACCCTGTTGAGGCCGCCCTGCTGGCCGAGAAGGGAGGCGCCGACGGCATCACCGTCCATTTGCGCGAGGATCGCCGCCACATTCAGCAGCGCGACGTCGAGCGCCTCCGTGCGACGATCAGGACCAAGCTCAACCTGGAGATGGCCGCGACCGCGGAGATGGTCCGCCTCGCCGCCGAGCTTCGTCCCGACGACGCCTGCTTCGTCCCCGAGCGGCGCGCAGAGTTGACGACCGAGGGCGGTCTCGACGTCGCCGGTCAAAAACAAAGAATCCGTAGCGCGGTCGAGTCGCTTCAGCGAATCGGAATCAAGGTGAATCTCTTCATCGACCCCGATGAGCGGCAGGTCGAGGCGAGCGGCGAGACCGGGGCATACGGAGTGGAGATTCATACCGGCAGGTACGCCAATGCGGGCGGAAACGCCGCCCGCGAGGTGGAGGAGGTCGCCCGCATGGCCGCGCTCGCGCGCCGGCTGGGATTCGAAGTCCACGGCGGCCACGGCCTGAATTATGACAACGTCATTCCCATCAGCCGGATTTCCGAGATCGTCGAGCTCAACATCGGTCACAGCATCGTGGCCCGCGCCCTCATGGTCGGTATGGAGCAGGCGGTGCGGGAGATGAAGGCGCTCCTTGACGGCGGCCGTGACTCGCGGCCGGCCTCGTGATAGAATTTCTCTCTTTCATCGAGCTTGCATAAGGCTTTTATGTTGGTCGTAACCTCGCAAGAGATGCGCGAGCTCGATCGCCTGACGATCGAGAAGTATCGCGTGCCGAGCCTTACCCTGATGGAAAACGCCGGGGAGGCGGTCGCCGAGGCGCTCATCGCGCGCTTCTCCAAGCAGGCGAAAGCGGGCGTGCTCGTCGTCTGCGGCAAGGGCAACAACGGCGGCGATGGATTCGTCGTCGCGCGCCATCTCAAAAAAAAAAGTATTCCCTGTGAAGCCGTTCTGCTGGCGCGGAAAGACGATATTTCGGCAGATTCGGCGGAAAATCTGCGCGCCTATTTAAAGCTGAAAGGCAAAGTTTTCGAAGGCGCCGACCCTGTGGCGCTACTGCGCGAGCGACTGAAGGGAAAAAAGCTCATCGTCGACGCGATCCTCGGCACCGGACTCAAAGAAAACGTGCGCGGCGTTTATGCCGAAGCGATCGAGCTGATCAACGGCTGCGGTCATCCGGTCATCGCGGTCGACATCCCTTCGGGGCTCGACGGCGACACCGGCCGGCAGCTCGGCGCGGCGATCACGGCCGAGATGACGGTCGCTCTCGCTTACCCCAAATTAGGCGAAGTGGTATATCCCGGCGTCTCATCCGTCGGAGAGCTGGCGGTGGCCGACATCGGCATCCGCACCGAGGCCGTTGCCGAGGTGAGGCCGCGCGCCGAGCTGTTGGAAGACGAAGGAATTGGATGGCTCGTACCCGAGCGCGCCGCCGATAGCCACAAGGGTACCTACGGACACCTGTTGGTTTTTGCCGGATCCCGCGGTAAGACCGGCGCGGCGATACTCTCCTGCCGCGGCGCGCTCAGAAGCGGCGCCGGCCTCGTAACTTTAGCCGCGGCGCATTCGCTGAACGTTATTTTCGCCTCTGCGCTGGTCGAAGCCATGACCGAGCCGCTCGCTGAACGGGCGAACGAGGAGATCGAGCCGCTGACTGATCAGGACTGGCGGCGACTGCTGGAGCGAAAAAGCGCTGTGCTGTTCGGGCCGGGTGTCGGCGTGAACGATTCCACGCGCGGCGCGGTCTGGTGGTTGCTGCGCAATCTCGACGCGCCGCTGGTCATCGACGCCGACGGGCTGAATCTATTGTCCGGCGACGTCGCCCGGCTCGCAAGCGCCAAGCGTTCGCCGGTGCTGACGCCGCATCCAGGAGAGATGGCGCGGCTCCTTGGAACGGACACGGCGGCGGTCAACGGCGACCGCGCCGGCGTCGCACGCTCCTTCTCCGAAAAGCACCGCTGCTATATCGTCCTCAAAGGCGCGCGCACGATCATCGCCACGCCCGAGGGGCGGATCTTCATCAATCCGACCGGGAATCCCGGCATGGCAAGCGGCGGGATGGGCGATGTTCTGGCCGGTATTCTGGCCGGGCTTTTGGCGCAGGGCTTCGCCGTCGAAGACGCGCTCAAGCTCGGGGTTTACGTCCACGGCTTTGCCGGAG
Source organism: Verrucomicrobiia bacterium (assembly GCA_035495775.1). GTDB lineage: Bacteria > Desulfobacterota > Binatia > UBA9968 > UBA9968 > JAJPJQ01. Next base: position 69,594 of record DATJFG010000050.1, read on the forward strand.
ATCAAGCCGCCATGATAAAAGGACAGATGGGCCTGATCGCCTCGGATGTCATCGAGGCGCTGCCGCAGAGCTTGAAGCAGCTGAAGGAACTCGCGAGGCAGCGGGCATGAGGCAAAAAGGCTCTTCTTTGACCCGGCTTATGCCCCAGGAACCGCACCGTAAGATCTTGTCTTACTCGGCGGTCGAAACGCGCAATTGGGGCAAGAAGGTCGGTAAGCTGTTGGACGCCGGCGCGATCGTGGGCCTCACCGGCGATCTCGGAAGCGGAAAGACCTGTTTCGTGCGCGGCGCCGCCGAAGGCTTGGGCGTCGGTAAGGAAGCCTGGATTCGCAGCCCGACTTTCACTCTCGTCAATGAATACGACGGGCGGCTGCCGGTATATCATATCGATCTTTACCGGATCGGCAGCGCGCAAGAGCTGGAGGAGCTGAATTTGCGCGAATACCTTTACGGCGACGGTGTGAGCCTGATCGAGTGGTTTGAGAAAATGCCGCCGGCAGAAGTCGACGAATGGCTCGGGATTCATTTCGAGCACCGCGCTGCAAACGAGCGCGAGATAACTTTCGAAGCGCAGGGCGAGCGCTACGGCGAACTTTTGAAGCGCTTAAAAGCATAGACGTTTATGGCTTTAGTGGTTCAGAAATACGGCGGTACGTCGGTCGGCAGCGTCGAGCGCATCAAAAACGTCGCGCGGCGCATCGTCGCGGCGAAAGAGCGCGGCAACGATCTCGTTGTCGTCGTCTCGGCTATGGCGGGCGAGACGAACCGCCTCGTCGCGCTGGCGCAGCAGATCTGCGACATGCCCGACGAGCGCGAGCGCGACGTTTTGCTCGCGTCCGGCGAGCAGGTCTCGACGGCGCTGATGGCGCTTACGATCCGCTCGATGGGCCACAAGGCACGGTCGTTTCTAGCGCACCAGATGCGCATCCGCACCGATAACAGCTACGGCAAAGCGCGCATCAAGAGTATCGACGCGAGCCGCGTCCGGCAGTCAATCCGCGGCGGCGAGATCGTCGTCGTCGCCGGCTTTCAGGGCATCGACGAGGACGACAATATCACGACGCTGGGCCGTGGCGGCTCGGATACCAGCGCCGTCGCCGTTGCTGCGGCGTTGGGTGCCGATAGCTGCGAGATATACACGGATGTCGATGGAGTCTACACGACCGATCCCAACGTTTGCCCCGCCGCGCGCAAGCTCGCCCGCGTCTCCTACGAGGAGATGATCGAGATGGCGAGCATGGGGGCCAAGGTGCTCCAGATCCGGTCGGTCGAGCTGGGAATGAAATTCAAAGTGCCGATCCATGTACGCTCGAGCTTCAACGAAGCCGAGGGAACCTGGGTCGTCGAGGAGGACGAAACCATGGACGCGCTGTTGGTGTCCGGCGTCACTTACGACAAAGATGAGGCCAAGATCACGCTCGTTGGCGTGCCCGACCGTCCGGGCCTGGCGGCCCAGATCTTCGGCCCGATTGCCGAGGCGAACGTCGTCGTCGATATGATTATTCAGAACGCGAGCGCGGCCGGCACGACCGATTTGACTTTTACGGTGCCCAAGGCGGATTATAAAAAGGCGGTTGCGTTAGTCGAGAATCTGCCGGAGTCGATTCAGGCCAAAGGCATCACCGTCGATCCAAAGATCGCCAAGGTTTCGATCATCGGCGTCGGCATGCGCACGCACGCCGGCGTCGCCGCGCGCATGTTCAAGGTGCTGTCGCGCGAGAAGATCAACATCGAGATGATCTCCACCTCCGAAATCAAGGTGTCGGTCGTGATCGACGAGAAGCAGACGGAGCAGGCCGTCAAAGCGCTGCACCAGGAATTCATCGAGAACCAAGCGGCCCTATGAAGAAAAACGGCTTCACGAAAGACGTTCTGATTTACGATACGACGCTGCGCGACGGCTGCCAGGCGGAGGACATCTCGTTCACGCTCGAAGACAAGCTGAGAATCGCCGCCAAGCTCGACGAGATCGGAATCGACTACATCGAGGGCGGCTTTCCCGGGTCCAACCCGCGCGACGCCGAGTTCTTCAGAGCCGTCGGCAAGCTCAAGCTGAAGCACGCCAAGATCGCCGCGTTCGGCATGACGCGAAAACCCTCCGCCAAGCCGGCGCAGGACCTGAGTCTCAAGACGGTCATCGACGCCGACGCGCCGGTGATCACGCTCGTCGGCAAGACCTGGGATTTGCACGTCCGCGAGGACCTGAGAATCAGTCTCGAGGCGAATCTCGAGGTCATTGCCGATTCGATCGCGTACATGAAAAAACACGCCGAGGAAGTCATCTTCGACGCCGAACATTTCTTCGACGGTTATCGCTCGAATCCAAAGCACGCGGTGGATTGTTTGAAGGCGGCGCAAGAAGGCGGCGCGGATTGGATCGTGCTGTGCGATACGAACGGCGGCAGGCTGCCGAGCGAAATCCGCGCGGCGATCGCCGCGCTCAAAGGCGTGATCACGACGCCGCTCGGCATTCATTGCCATAACGACGGCGAACTCGCGGTCGCCAATACGTTGACCGCCGTCGAAATGGGCGTGCGCCAGGTGCAGGGCACGATCAACGGCATCGGCGAGCGCTGCGGCAACTTGAACCTCTGCTCGATCATTCCCGATCTCGAGCTCAAAATGGGCAAGCGCTGCATCGAGCCGGAGCATCTCAAGAAGCTCCGCGAGACGTCGCATTTTTTGTGCGAGCTCGCCAACCTGAGCCCGAACAAGCACCAGCCGTACGTGGGCGACAGCGCGTTCGCGCACAAGGGGGGGATGCACGTCGCGGGGATTCTCAAGAATCGGGAGACCTACGAGCATATCGATCCCGAGCTCGTCGGCAACCGCCAGCGCGTGCTGGTGTCCGATTTGGCCGGCCGGAGCAACATCATCTACAAGGCGAAGGAGTACGGCGTCGATCTCGAAGACCAGCACGACGCCGTCAAGGAGATCTTAAAACGAATCAAAGACCTCGAAAGCCAAGGGTATGAGTTCGAGGCGGCCGAGGCGTCGTTCGAGCTCCTGATTCAGGAGGCTCTCGGGAGAAAGAAAAAGAATTTTCACCTGCTCGGTTTCCGCGTCATCGACGAGAAGCGCAAAGAGGACGAGCCGCCGATCTCCGAGGCGACGATCATGCTCGCCGTGGACGGCGTCATCGAGCACGCCGCCGCGATGGGCAACGGCCCTGTCAACGCGCTCGATTCCGCGCTGCGCAAAGCGCTGACGAAGTTCTATCCGGCGCTCAAAGAAATGAAGCTTTTAGACTATAAGGTCCGCGTGCTTTCGTCAGGCGAAGGCACCGGCGCGACGGTGCGGGTGTTGATCGAGTCGGGCGATGAGAACGATCGCTGGGGCACGGTGGGCGTGTCGCAGAACGTCATCGAGGCGAGCTGGCAGGCGGTCGTCGACGGGATCGATTACAAGCTGTATAAGGATACAAAAGTCAGGAGTGAGCAGTGAGGGGTGAGGAGTGAAACCCCCATTGCCTCCTGCTCACTCCTCACTGACTCACTTCCATGTGGCAGACGCTTAGAGAAGACATTCAGGTCGTGTTTCAGCGCGACCCGGCGGCGCGGAGCTTCTGGGAGGTGATTTTAACCTACCCGGGATTTCACGCGCTGTTTTTCTATCGCATGTCGCACGCGCTGTGGACGAGCGGCCTCAAGGCGCTCGGCCGGCTGGTGAGCAATCTCGGGCGATTTTACACTGGTATAGAAATCCATCCCGGCGCGAAGATCGGCCGGCGCTTCTTCATTGACCACGGCATGGGTGTCGTCATTGGTGAGACCGCCGAGGTCGGCGATGATGTGACGATCTATCAGGGAGTGACGCTCGGCGGGACGAGCCGGAGCAAGGAAAAACGCCACCCGACCGTCGAAGACGGCGTTCTGGTCGGCGTCGACGCGACGATCCTCGGGCCGGTGACGATCGGGCGCAACAGCAAGGTTGGCGCCGGCGCCGTCGTGGTGAACGACGTCCCGCCGAATTCGACCGTGGTCGGCATTCCCGGCCGTGTCGTCGAGGGCGAAGGCGTGCACATGGACGCGCTGCACCGCATCGATCTCGAGCATCAACGCCTTCCCGACCCTATCGCCAAGGCGATCGGGACGCTTATCGATTACGTACAGAAGCTCGAAAAACGCGTTAACGAGCTCTCCACGCGGCAGGGCGGCCTGGAAGTCCGCCAGGCGGAAGACAACGAAGTGCTTCGCCAGGTGAAAGAGCTGCTCAAGATCCAGCAGGCCGACCGTTAGTGTGTCATTGCGCGGTTTCACGACCGCGCGTTTCCTGATATTTTAATCTTTCATCCTATGGCTAAGAAGCAGAAAATTGTCGTCGCCATGAGCGGCGGCGTCGATAGCTCGGTCACCGCCGCCCTGCTCGTTGAGCAGGGCTACGACGTCGAAGGCGCGTCGCTTCGCCTGTGGGACTGTAACCGCCTCGACGCGCAGAACTGTTCGGATCATATGGGCGCAAAGAGCATCGCCGATGTTCTCGGCATCCCTCACACGCTCATGGACGCGCGCGTCGATTTCGTTAACGGCGTCGTCAAGCCGTTCATCCGAAGCTATCTCGAGGGCCGCACGCCTAACCCCTGCGTCGCGTGCAACCGCGACTTCAAGCTCGGCGTTCTGCTCGACTGGGCAAAGGCGCGCGGGGCGGACTATGTCGCGACGGGACATTACGCGCGGATTGCGCGCGATGCCGAAACCGGCCGCTTCTCGCTTTTTCGGGGCATCGATCGCAACAAGGACCAGTCCTATTTCCTCTTCGCCCTGTCGCAGGAGCAGCTCGCTAACACTCTCTTTCCGCTCGGGGGTCTGGAGAAGATCGAGGTACGCGCGGTCGCCCGGCGGCTCGGGCTGAGCGTCGCCGAGCGGCCGGAGAGTCAGGACGTCTGCTTCGGCGATTACCGCTCCTTTGTCGAGCGCTTCGCCGACCCTGCCGAGCTGCAAGGCGGTGACATCGTCGATCGCGCAGGGAATATCTTGGGGCGCCACAACGGCCTCCATCGCCTGACGATCGGGCAGCGAAAGGGTCTGGGCCTGTCTTCACCACAGCCCCTCTATGTCCTCGAGATCGACGAGGCGTCGCGCCGTGTCGTCGTCGGCGGCCGCAATGAGTTGAATTGCACCGGCCTCATCGCCGCTTCGATCAATTGGGTCGAAGCTCCCGTCGACAGTGAATTCGCCGCGGAGGTTCAGGTGCGCTACCGCTCGTCCGCGATCCCGTGCCGCGTCCGCCTGCTGGCCGGCGGCAGCTGCGAGGCGCGCTTCGAAACGGCGTTTCCCGCGGTGACGCCGGGGCAGGCGGCGGTTTTCTTCCGCGGCGATCGAGTGCTGGGCGGCGGGTGGATCGACCAAGCGATCCATCGAGAAGCCGTCGTCGACCAGCCAACTCTTTAGGCCGGAGAGTTTATGCGCGTCGCCATCGCCACGCTCGGCTGCAAGATCAATCAATACGACTCCGCCGTGATCCAATCGCGACTGGAAGCGCGCCACGCGATGGTTTCGTTCGAAGAGGAGGCGGATTGCTACATCGTCAACGCGTGTACGGTCACCGACCGCGCCGATTGGGAAGCCCGGCAGCTGGTGCGGCGCGCCAAGCGCCGGAGCCCCGCGGCGCGCGTTGTCGTCACCGGCTGCTATGCCCAGGTGAATCCCGAGCAAGTCGCGCAGGTGCAGGAAGTCGATTTCGTCGTCGGTCTCAATCGCCTTGACGATCTTCTCCGGTTTGTCGAGCAGACCGGAACTGCCCGAAAAATCTCCGTCGGCGACGTCAAACGCGAGCGCGGCGTCCCCGTTGTGGGTGCGCGGGCGCTGCCCGGACATACGCGCGCGTTCCTGAAGATTCAGGAAGGCTGCGATTATTCCTGCACGTATTGCATCATTCCGACGGCCCGCGGACACTCCCGCAGCGTCGCGCCGGAGGCGATCCTGCGCGAGATCGAAGGACTTGCAAGCCGCGGCTATCAAGAGATCGTTCTTACCGGGATTCATTTGGGCGGCTACGGTCGCGACCTGACGCGCCGGTTGGATCTCACGGCGCTCTTGGAAATGATCCTGGAGAAGCGGTCGGTCCAGCGCCTGCGCTTGAGCTCCCTCGATCCGCGCGAGGTTCCCGAGCGCCTGTTGACTCTGATCGCGCGCTCCGATGTCCTGTGCCCTCATCTCCACATCTGCGCGCAGGCCGGGGATGATCGCATTCTCAAAGATATGCGCCGGAACTACGACACGACTTATTACCGGGAGATCGTCGCGGCGGCCCGCGAGCTGCTGCCCGACGGCGCGCTGGGCAGCGACATCATCGTCGGCTTTCCCGGCGAGAGCGACAGCGACTTCGAACGCCAGGTCGAATTCTTCGATTCGCTGCCGCTCACTTACTTTCACGTCTTTCCCTATTCGATCCGCTCCGGCACTGCGGCGGCATCGCTGCCAGCGCAGGTCCCGGCGGCGCTCAAAAAGGCCCGCGCTAAGAAAATGCGCGCGCTCGGCGCCGCGAAAAAGCGCGCCTTCGCGCTGCGGTTCGTCGGCCGCCGCCTCTCCGTTCTATTCGAGACCACCGCGAAAGACGGCGCGCTTACCGGCTACAGCAGAAATTATCTGCCAGTCGCCGCCGCGGGCGGCGCCGTCAACCGGGAAGCCGAAATCGAAATCACCGGCTTCAATAACGGCGCGCTTTTCGGCACTGTCGTCAGCAGATGACCGTGCCGATTTCTCAATCTTTTTTGAGACCGAACGAGATGATAATATCGACGGCGTGAGCCGTTCTTTCGAGATCGCCTCGATATGCCCCGTGAATCGCCGCTGACGCTCCTGCAGAAGGAGTTGGGCTATGCCTTTGCCCATGGCGATATCCTCCTTCGCGCGTTGACGCATGTCTCCTACGCCCGCGGCCAGGCCAGCGGACACAACGAAACGCTTGAATTCCTGGGCGACGCCGTACTCGATCTAGCCGTGAGCGATCTCCTGATGCGGCGCTTCCCTGACCGGACGGAAGGGGACCTCTCCAAGATGCGCGCCGCGCTCGTGAACTCCGCGGCGCTCGCCCGCAAGGCGGCGCGTCTCGACCTCGGCGGGTCTCTGCGCCTGGGCAAAGGCGAGGAGCGCAGCGGTGGCCGGGGAAAAGTGTCCATCCTCGCCGGGGCCTTCGAGGCGCTCGTCGGCGCGATCTATTGGGACGGCGGCTACGAGGCCGCGCGGCGCGTGATCGAAAAATATTTCGCTGATGAGATCGGGGAAAAAAAACTCGGCCAGGACGATTACAAAACCCGCCTCCAGGAGATCAGCCAGATGCTTTTCCACGAGCCGCCGGTCTACAAGCTCGTGGGGGAAATGGGTCCCGATCACGAAAAGCGCTTCGTCACGGAAATCATCGTTGGTGGAAAAATCCTCGGCCGCGGCCAGGGCCGGAGCAAGAAGCAGGCGGAGCAGGAAGCCGCGGGGAGGGCCCTCGAAGGGCTAAAGAAAGCCCAGACCGAGAGACCGTAAGCTTCAATATCCAAAGTTTACATGGATAAAAAAAGGGCCGGATAGTCATCCGGCCCTTTTTTTATTGCGCAATGCAATTTCTTAGTGGACGTGCTGCGCCGCTTCCGCGGCGGCAGGGATGCTGGCCGCTGCGTGATGTTCCAGTTCCTTCGCCTGCGGCGGATTCTTCGGCTCGGTCACGACCGGCACGAGCAGGCCGCGCCGATCGCGAGCGCCGCGATCAGCTTAAAATTTTTCATCAAGGCCATTCGTTCCTCCTCGCTGTCCTAGGCGTTGCCGCCGCCGAGCCAGCTGCCGGCGCGGAAAATCGCCTGGAGTTTTTCGACATCCGCCGGACCCGGCAAAACCTCTTTCAGGTGCTCTTGATAATCGAGAGCGGAAAGCGGCTCGCCTTCGACGCTGAAGGTCTGATCCGCGTAGTCGCCGATCTTGCGATTGAACTTGATGCTCGGAGCGCGGAGTTTCGGCCCGTCGCCGGGAATGAGCTGGTTCAATCCTTTGATGATCTCGCAATCCTCGTCGTAATAGTGCGCGCGCGCCTCTTCGTTGACGCGGTCGATGTCTTTCGGCGGGCTTTTGGCGCTCGCCTCGTCGAATCTTCCTTTGAAGCCCCAGCGATAGAATCGCGCCGCGGCGGTCGAGCGGTCCTTGCCGAAGAGGTCATAGCCGGTCGACAGCCATTTGTTCAGATACTTCTGAATGATCTCCACCGGCACTACACCGGCTCTAACGACGCGCTGGAGCCCGCTTTGGCCGGTGAAGAGATGGAATCCTTCTTCCTTCAGCATCGGTCCCATGCTGCGGGAGAGCGGCGCGAAGGCGGAATGATGAAGCATCGTCAGTTGAAATTTGCCGTCCCGGTCGATGAAGCAGGTGTACGTAAAAAAATCGAGCCAGTTGTCCACGGGCTGATTAAAGGCGCCGAGCAGGCGGCTGCCCTCATAGGCGCGGCGCTCCAGGAGCTTTCGCGCCTCGAGCTTGCCATCGGCGCCGAAATGCTCGACCAGCAGATGACTCATCTGCCAGCCGTGGCGCATCTCCTCGCGCATGACGCGAAGCAGGCACTGGAGGTCGTGCTTGGTCGGCGCGTTGTTGATCAGCTTTCGCTGCTGCTCGGAAGATGCGAACTCAGTATCGCCTTGATAGACGATCAGGTGAAGGAGGGCATCGCGCATGTCCTGCGTCGGGATCTGGAGCACGTTGTCCCACTTGTTTCTGCCCGCGAACTCGCCGAACTCGATCTCCGCGTGCGTGCCCTTGTCGTAGATCGCGTCGAATTTGTAATCTTTCACAAGCGAACTGTCGAAGCCGATATCTTTCTGCCACTTCGTGAAGAGATCGGTCCAATCGTCAAAGTTGTTGATCTTCTGCATCGCCACCGTTCATCCTTTCTGTTGATAAGCCTCTGCGCCGCAAACGAAAACAGTTTCGTGTGTGCGCATAACCAACGCAGAATTCATGCCACGCAAATTGCTTAGTAATGTTGGGAAGATCTAAAGATCGCAACGGACAGGCGTTCTTAAAATTGGGAAAATGTAGGCGGATCATTTCTTATTTTTTGGGATTTTAAACGCCCGTAATACGGATTTTTCCTCTGATTGGTTGACTTTTTTGTGGCATGAGCATTGCTCCAGCAAAAGAGACAGAAGCTTGTTTGTAGCGCGGTGGCCATAACGCCCACCCGCTGAAAAGGAGGGAGCCATGCAGACCATTCCGGAAGTATACGCGATGCTGGGTGACCGGGTCGTCGAGAGCGAGCAGCCAGAGATCTCAGAAGTCGAGAGGCTCGCCAACGAGTTCGAGGCGCACGAAGCGCAGGAGCGAATGTTCGTCGAGCGCTATAAGGAACTCGCGGCCAAGAGCGAAAACCGCATGGTCAAATTCCTCCTCGAGATGATCGTGGCGGACGAGGAGAAGCATCACGCGATCACCCGCACGATGACCGCGACGCTCCGCGGCGATCTCAACTGGACGCGGCCGCCCGACGCGATCAACGGCCTCTACGACCTCAAGGCCGATAAGGCGCGATTGCTCGCGCTCACCGAGGCATTCATCACGGTGGAAAAAGAGGGCATCAACGAATATCGCGCGCTGATCAAGGAGAGCAAGGGCTATTACCGCGATCTTTTCGGCCTGCTTTTCCATTCGATGATCCGCGACTCGGAAAAGCACGTCGAGATCCTCGACTTCCTGCGCGAGCGGCTGAGAGAGGCATAAATGGCTTCGCTTGATTTCGATCCTCTCGAGCGTTTCGCCGAGATCGAGCGGCTCGTCTCAAAGATTTACTACCGGTTCTCGCACCTGTTTTTTTCGGAGGCCGAGCTGAGAGATTTCTGGTGGGGGATGGCAGGCGAGGAGGAGCAGCATGCCGCGATCCTGCTCGCCTGCAAAGCCCTGATCCAGAACTATGACGACGAGAAGGTCGACGCCTCGATCAACCGTGAGAGCGCCGACCGTCTCGCGGCCCGGCTGACCGCTTATCTGGCTCGGGGGACGCCCTCGCTGACCATTGACGAGGCGTTCAAAATCGCGCTGGACATCGAAACCTCGGAGATCGAGGCGATTTACGGGAAACTTCTGGAGCTTGGCGGGCCGAAAATCGCTCAGACAATGCAAAATCTTGGTGTGCCCGCGAGCATACAGCGCCAGAGGCTCAAGGCGACGCTCAGGCGCTTTTGCAAGGACGTCGAGATCATCGCCGCCGCTGAGCGATTTTAGTTTCGCCGCAAGCAGAGCTGGGAAAAATTATTCGTTGGACTTGAAGCGCTTTTCGTACGCCCGGCGTATCCGCGTCGTTAGCTTTTCGTAATCCCTCAACAACCGCTTGCCGGCGAGAGAATCTTTTTTGCCTTTATAGCCGAGGCCGAGCGCGGTCTGTTCGAGCCTGGCGGGATCGCGATCCAAAATATCGAGCGATTCGTTGCGCTCAAGGCGCAGACGGTGATCCAAACGGCGGAGGAAAAGATACCCGTCCGACAGCACCCGATATTCTTCCGCCGTGACGATATTTTCATCAGAGAGAGCTTTTATCGCCGCAAGAGTGGACTGCGTTTGAATCCTGGGTTGCGCGCGCCCGTGTCTCAACTGGAGCATTTGCGTGAGAAATTCGATGTCGACGAGGCCGCCCATGCCTTTTTTCAAGTTGAAACGCTCGGCGTTCTCCTGAGCCAGCTCTTTTTCCATGCGCATGCGAAGATGATCGATCATCCGAACGTCTTCGGCCGTAAGCATGCGTCCATAGGCGAAAGCGCGCGCAACCCCTTCAGCTTCTCCGCCGAGCGACGCGTCGCCCGCCGCCGCGCGAAGCTTGATCAGCGCTTGGCGCTCCCAAAGCTCCGAGCTCGTCTCGTGGTACTGACGAAACGCCGCGAGCGATGAGACGACCGGCCCGGCACGCCCGGAGGGGCGAAGGCGCATATCGATGCGGTAGAGAACTCCTTCCTCCATCGCCGCGGTCAAAAACGTGATGAGCTTTTGCCCCAGCCGTACGTAATAGTCGTGCGCGTCGATGGCCGGACCCGCGGCGCCGGTGCTTCGCGCTTCTTCCGGTGCATCGTAGACAAAGATCAAATCCAGGTCGGAGCCATAATCGATCTCGCGTCCGCCCAGCTTTCCCATACCGAGAACCGCGAAACGGCCTTTGGGCACTTCGCCGTGCTTCTGCGCGATCTCTTCGAACGCGAGTCCGAGTGCGGCGTCCAAGCAGGCGTCGGCGAGCTGCGTGAGCTCGTCGAAAATCTCCGCGAGGCTGAGCTCGTTGCCGAGATCGTGGACGCCGATGCGGAGCAGCTCTTCGCTCTTGCCCCGGCGCAGTGCGTTCAATTTTGCTTCGAGATCACTTCCCGCCGCTGCGCCCGCGATAAGGGCCCGCCGGATCTCCGCCGCCCCTTTTCGCGGCGTTATAAGGTCGGCGCGAATCAGGCTGTCGATCAGCTCGCGCCGCTCGAGGAAGAGATCCGTCAGGTACTGACTGCCGGCGAAGAGCTCGACTAGCAGATGCATTGTCTTGGGATTCTCAGCCAGAAGCGATAAGAACCCGGTGCGCCCGCCAAGCCGCCGGCTCAGCTCCGCGAGGTTGAAAACCGCGCGATCGGCCGCCGGCGAGTGGACCGCCGCTTCGATGAGGGCGGGGCCGAGGAGATTCATGATTCTCAACCGTCGCGGGCTCGGCGGCTCGTCGCCGTCACGGATCATGAGCAGGTCGCGATAGGCGCGCGCGGCGTCGGGAAATCCGAGCGCCGCCAGATCTTCTACGGCTCGCGCTTCATCGTCTAATCGGTTCCAGACCGTCTCCCAGCGTGAAAGTCCCTCGGCGCGCATCTCTTTTTCCGCGCCGTGGAACAGCCGGTCGAAAGCCGCGCGAACGGCCGCTGTCTGCTTGTGGAAGTCGCTCCAGAAAAGCGCCCGCTCGCTCTTCCCGCGAACCTTCGTATAGCCCAGCCGTCGCGCGAGTGACGTCTGCTCGCCATTTCCCTCCGGTATCGTATGACTGTGCGCTTCCTGGACCATTTGAATCTTGTGCTCGACCTGGCGGAGAAAGCGATAGGCGGCGCTCAAGCTCCGCTCCTCGCTTTGTGGAATAAAGCCTTGCTCGAGGAGGTGGGCCAGCGCCCGCAAGGTGTTCGCGTCGCGGACCGCAGGATTGTGGCCGCCGTTTAAAAGCTGGAGCGCTTGGGTGAAGAACTCGATCTCGCGAATGCCTCCGTAGCCGAGCTTGACGTTACGTTCTTGCTGCCTCGGTCCCAGCAGCTCGTGTTCGATGCGCGCCTTCATTTGGCGCAGCTCTTCAACGGTGCTGAAGTCAAGGTACCGCCGGTAGACAAAAGGCTCGACGTCGCGGAGGAATTGCTCGCCGAGGCCGGCGTCTCCCGCCACCGGACGCGCTTTAATAAGCGCCGAGCGCTCCCACGTCTGACCCCACGCCTCGTAATACGTGAGCGCCGACGGAAGCGATTGCACGATCGGACCCTGCGTGCCGAACGGTCGCAGTCGGAGATCGGTACGGAAGACAAACCCCTCGTCGGTGATCTCGCCCATCGCGCGCGTGATGGTCTCGGCGATGCGAGAGAAGAACTCCCGCGGCGGGCATTTCCCTTTGGCGCCGCCCGTGCTCTCGCCCTCGTCTTCTTCGTAGAGATAGATGAGGTCGATGTCGGAGCTGAAGTTGAGCTCTCCGCCGCCGAGTTTTCCCATGCCGAGAATGACAAATCGCTGCGGCGCCTCGGTTCCCGGCAGGGCGAGAGCGCCGAAATCCGCTTCGACTGTCGCGCGGCAGCAGCGATAGGCGATCTCCAGGGCGCCGTCGGCAAGCGCCGAAAGCTCGGTCATCGTCTCCTCCACCTGCTGCTCCGGCCGCAGATCGCGCGCGCCGATACGGAGATATTCGAGCTGCTTATGGCGCCGCAGGGCGCTTGCGACGGAGGCCGGCGGGGCTGATGCCGTCAGCTCGCCGCCGAGCTCGGCGATATGGGCCGCGGCGCTTTTAGAGGCGGTGTGGATCTGGCGATGGAAAACTTCCGGCCAGTTGGCACCCTGACGTATGAGGACATCGCTTAGGAAACCGCTGGCTCCAAGCAAGCGGAGCAAAAGCGGCAGTTCGTCGGGTGCTAACCGCGCAAAGCTGTCTGCGCCGGCGCTGTCGATGAGCCGAGCTAAATGGGCGCGCGCGAGAGTCGGAGAAGGACTCTGCGCTACGAGCCGCCGAATGAAATCTGAACGGGCAAGCGACGAAAAAGGGTTTCGCGGCACATGGCTAAATTAATCCGCTTCCCCTCGGCCCGCAACTTGATCGTGGCGGTCTATTCGGCGGCGGTCGAAGAATGCAAAAATATCGGACCCGATGCTGACGCGCTATCAGATATCTTTACAGCGGAGGCAGAATTCAGCCCGCGGGAAGCGCTCCAACCGAGAGGGTTCGATGGCTTGGTGGCAGGCGTTGCAATATCCGAAAGTTCCCTTCCGTATACGGCTGAGCGCCGTATCGATGTCGCTGAGCTCGCGCTCGTAAACGGCCGCGAGGCGGGCCGTCATGATGGCTTCGCCATCAAGCCGACGTGAGTCAACATCGCTTACGCCTCCGCTCTGCGCCGTCAGATGTTTCAGGACCGGAAGAATTTCATGCCTGCGTCTTCGTAAATTGTCTTCGAAACGTTTAACGATGGTGTCCACTGCTCCTCCTTTCGAAAGTCTCATTACACGCAAGACGCATGCCGAAATGCGAGTCCGCGATAAACACTAGAATATTTCGGGCTGCGCTCCTTAACAGGCACAAAATCCTGTGACCCTATGAGGGGAAACCCCGACATTTTTGAGGGAATCCCCTACAGTCCGCGTCACGGATATGCGACAATGGCCAACAAATACTTTAGGATGACGTTAAAAGATTGGACGCTGCATGTCTGAAAAAGCGACTCTAGCCAATAATGCCGACCGCTATCGCAACAACTATTTGGCGGAGATGGACGGCATCGCGCTTTACCGCGCGCTCGCAGCGGTCGACAAGGACGAAAAGCGCGCAGCCGTCTTCGAGCAGCTCGCCCGGGCCGAAGAGCGCCACGCGGCGCGCTGGGCCGCGTTTCTTAAATCGGCGGGCGCGGCGGTTCCCGAGTACAACACGAGTGCTCGAATCAAGCTGCTCGCCACGCTTGCGCGCCTCTTTGGGACCGAGCGCGTGCTTCCGATCGTCAGCAATATCGAGAGCCGGGATGAAAACCGCTACGCCGGCCAGCCGGAAGCGGCGGGGCTTCCCGAGGAAGAGAAGGCGCACCGCCAGACGCTCGAAAACCTCCAGCTCGGTACGGGCGCTCAGGCGATCATGCGGCGTGAGGGGTGGCACCGCACCGGCCGCAGCGGGACGCTCCGCGCGGCGGTTTTCGGCATCAACGACGGCCTGGTATCGAATTTCAGTTTGGTGATGGGGTTCGCCGGCGCGGTGGCGAGGCCTGAATATATCCTCCTTGCGGGCGTTGCGGGGCTTCTCGCCGGCGCGTTTTCGATGGGCGCGGGCGAATACGTCTCAATGGCAGCGCAAAAAGAACTGTTCGAAAAGCAGATCGCGCTCGAAAAGGACGAGCTCGAAGCCGAGCCTCAGGAGGAGGAGGAAGAGTTGTCTCTCCTTTATCAGGCGAAGGGAATTCCCAAAACCGAGGCGGCGGCCTTAGCTCGGCGAATCATTCAAAATCCCGCTACCGCAATCGACACCCTGGCGCGCGAAGAGTTGGGAATCGATCCGTCGGAGCTCGGGTCGCCGTGGGGGGCGGCGCTGAGCTCGTTTTTGGCGTTCGTCGCCGGTGCGATTCTTCCGGTGCTGCCTTACCTCCTTACGTCGGGGAAGATGGCCCTGATCGCCAGCGGCGTGGTAAGTTGCGCCGCGCTTTTCGGCGTCGGCGCCCTGCTGTCGGTCTTCACCGCGCGCGGACCGCTCGCCAGCGGGCTGAGGATGCTCGGCATCGGTCTTTTCGCCTCGGTCATTACCTACACGGTCGGCTGGCTGCTCGGGGTGTCGGTCGGATAGCCGTCGGCTGCGCATTGTAGAATCCGATTCGCAACATTGCGAAAATTAACGCCGCGACTGCCGAAAAATCTCGATTTCCCTCATCATTACCGTGGCACGCGATATGCGCATTATGAAGGGCAGGGGGTGGACTATGACTGATAGTAGACTTAATTTCACCGCGCGCGTAAACTGGATAGAGGGAAAAACCGGCACACTCGAAGCGACAGATTTACCTTCTATCGATGTATCCGCTCCGGTCGAGTTTCATGGTCGAGATCATACATGGACTCCCGAACACCTCTCCGTCGGAGCCGCAGCCTCCTGCTACATGGCGACCTTTACCGCTGTCGCGGAGGCGTCGAGGCTCGCCTTCAAAAGTTTGTCGATCGAGGCCGAGGGGACGGTCGAGAAAACCGATTCCGGTTACGAGCTGAGTGAAATCGTCTTGAGACCGGCTTTGGTCGTCCGGTTTTCGAAAGACGTCGAGCGCGCCGCCGGCTTGCTCGAAAAGGCGAAGAAGCATTGCATCGTATCGAAGGCGATGCGGAGTCGCGTAACGCTTGAGCCGCGAGTCTACCATGAGCAGAGACCCGCATGCCCATGTCCGGCCGTCGAAGCGCCGGATGAGCAACAGACAATGCAGGGCGATTGAGGCTATAACGGGTTGTACAAATCTCTGGGAGACTTTGATGAATGAACGGGCCACGATCCTGACATTCACCCTCGCCGTTTCTTTATTGATCGCCGCCGTTGTCTTCGGCGCGGCGTCGTCGATGTCCACCGCCAGCCATTCGGGCGGAGGAGTGACGGTGAAGGCGACGTATCGCACGCCGCAGCCGGCCGACGAGCTTCGTTTCGAAGTCGCCCTCGACGCCCACAGCGTCGATCTCGACGGTTATGACCTCAAGAGCATTGCGCTGCTTCGCGATGCGGGTGGCAAGACCTACGAGCCGGTGCGGATCGAGAACAAAGGAAGCGGCCATCACCGCGACGCGAACGTTATCTTCCCACGGCCACCGGGCGGCCCACAGCAGGTGGAGCTCATCGTCAAAGATATCGCCGGCATCAAAGAGCGCGCGTTTCGATTTAAGATCAGCTAGAACAATCACCGCGGCACGAACCTTGCTGTAAAACATCCCCGACAACGACGCGCTTCGGCACAAGAGCGGAAGCGGAGGGGGAGACGATGAAACAAAGCGGCGGAAAAAAATTCGATACAACGCTCGGCGAGCTTATTTCGGCGGTCAGCGATGCGGCGCTCGAGGTTTGCGAAGATAAGGATACCGCGTACTTATTCGCGAGCATCGCGCTGGAAGACATTTTCGAGAACGACGTGCGCCGCGCCGACAAACCCGCGTTAACTTCTGTGCGCGAGTTGCGGCGCCGCGCGCACTGTCATTGATCGTGCCTGAAGGGCTTTTCGCCCCTAGCGCAGGTCCAAACCTGCGGTTATATATCCTCTTCGCTCGCATAGATCGGTCGATCGAGGAGGATTTCATGAGAAAATTTCTTCTCGGACTCGCGTTGTGATGCTCACGGCATTCTCTATCGCCGTGTATGCCTCCGCTCAAGAGCAGAAGCCGCAAATGAGTTTCTTCGTGACGAGTGTCGGCACGGGTAACGGCGCGAATCTGGGCGGCTTGGCGGGCGCCGACGCCTTCTGCCAGAAGCTCGCAGCCGCCGCCGGAGCCGGCAATCGGACATGGCATGCCTACCTGAGCACGAGCGCAAGTGACGGCAAGCCCGCAGTCAATGCGCACGACCGCATCGGCAACGGGCCGTGGTATAACGCCAAGGGAGAGAAGATCGCCGATAATCTCGCCGATCTTCACGCCGACGAGAATAATATTTCCGACAAGAACCATATCAGGCGGGAGACCGCGCTCGATGAGAAAGGCAATCGGGTGAATGGTCACGGCGACAAGCCGAACAAGCACGACATCCTGACCGGCTCCAAGTACGACGGCACCGCCTATCCGCCGGGCGAAGACATGACTTGCAGCAACTGGACGGCGGGGAACTCCACCAAGCTTCCCGGGAAGGCGCAGCTCGGCCACCACGATCGCCACGGCCTGACCCCGACGAGCGGACTGTCGTGGAACTCCGCGCACGCTTCGCGCGGCTGCGGCCGGGAAGACCTCATTTCGTCGGGAGGGGCTGGGCTCTTCTACTGCTTCGCGGTGAAATAGTTAATTAACTGTCGGCGCTCGAGCGGAGAACTATCGAAGGTATTTCGCCGCCGCCTGATGCTTCAGCTCGATCTCGCGCTTCTCACGCGACGACTGCAAAATCGCTAGCACGACTTCGAGCGTCGCCTTGCCCCAGCGGCCGTCGGCGAAGATAGGACGCTTTTGCGTGATCGCTTCATAAAGTCTGATGAGCTCGCCGGCGCGATCCAGAAACGGCGTGCAGGGGATCTCCTCGCGTCCTTGGTCGGTGTAAATATAAATTCCGTCGGGCGATTGCCGGAGGTCTCCCTTCTCGAGGCTGACCAGCGTAAGCCCGAAGAAGGGCTGCTTGCGCGCTCCCTCGCGCCGGCGTTCACTGCGCGCGGATCTTTCCATGGGTGTTCTCGGGCACAACGCTTCCGCAGCGTTTTCTGAGGCCGCGCGCGCAAAGCCGCTCTCGCCGATGCCCCAAGTGACCTCGGCCATGTCGAAGCGGCCGTAGCCGTCGAAGACAAGCGTCGCGGGCGTGCCGTCGGCGAATTCCAAAAACGCCGTGTAATTTCCTTCGGTGTCAAAGCGCGCGTGCCATTTGCCCGTCGCCGCGCGCACGCTTTTTACGATTCCGCCGCCGATGGCCCGCACGATGTCGATCTGGTGCGCGCCCTGGCGAAAAACGACGCCGCCGCCTTTGGCGGTGTCCAGCTCGGAGGACGGCCGGGGGAGATCGAGCCATCTCTTATAATTCCAGGAGCTGATCTGAATCACGCGGCCGAGCGTGCCGCCGGCGGCGAGCTCGCGCATTTTTTCCACGGGAGGATCGCCGGCTTTGGAATGCATCAGCAGCCGGATATTATTCGCTTCCGCGGCCTCGATCATGCGATCGCACTCTTCAAGCGAGACCGCCATCGGCTTCTCACAGACAACGTGCTTGCCGCTCGCGGCGGCGGCGAGGGTGTGCTCGGCATGGAACTCGTTCGGCGTCGCGATCCATAGCGCGTCAATATCGGCAGTTCGGCACATCGCCTCGACGGTGACGAATGTTTTCACCGTGGGGTTGAGACGAAAAGATTCCAGCGCTTTTCCTTGAACGTCGGCGACGGCGGTGAGCGCGACGCCGGAGACCGCGCTTAAATCGCGGAGGACGGCGCGCCCCGCGTTGCCCATTCCGGCGATGCCGAGTTTAAGTAGATCACCCATAAAAAAGCGAAGAATTATCGCGGCAGCCGGACAGGAAAGTTAACATGGCAGGACGAGAAAAGAGTCATCGTGAGGCCACGCCCGTCGATGACGCGCGCGGCCTCACGGTTTCATGGCGGCTATAGATCGTAAACGGGGGTGTGAAGCGGGACGTAGTCGCCGAGCGCGATGGCGCGTACGATATCGGTGCGGCTCACGATGCCGGCAAGTTCTTTTTCTCCTACGACCAGCACTCTCTTGATCTTTTCAGCGGTCATCAGCGCGGCGATCTTTTCGACACTGCTATATTCGTCGACCGTGAAAATCTTCTCGCTCATGATATCTCTGGCGACCCCGCCTTTTTTCGCGAGCAGATCGGCTTCGGAAATGACGCCCAGAATCTTACCGCTACGATCGACAACGGGAACGCCGCTCACCGAGTTTTCCATCAGGAGCTTCGCCAAATCTTTAACCGGCGCGTCGTCCGACACCGTGATGACTCGTCGCGTCATGATATCTCTCGCTAGCGTCTCATCCTCCCTTCCCTTAATCGGCCTTGGCCATGAAAGCGGCCAGGTCCGCGACTCTACAGCTGTAGCCCCATTCGTTATCGTACCACGCTAAAACTTTTGCCATAGACCCTTCGAGCACGGTCGTCGAAAGCGCGTCGACGATCGATGACGCCGGGTTGCCGCGAAAATCGCTCGATACCAGCGGCTTGTCGCAATATTCCATAATGCCTTTGAGGCGATTCTCCGACGCGTCCTTGAGCGCGGCGTTGATCTCTTTCTCGCTCGCGGATTTTTTGAGGTTGACGACCAGATCGACGATCGACACCGTCGAGGTCGGCACACGCAGGGAGAGTCCGTGGAGTTTGCCGTTCAACTCCGGGATGACGAGACCGATCGCCTTAGCCGCTCCGGTCGATGTCGGCACGATATTCATGGCCGCCGCCCGCGCACGACGAAGATCTTTATGCATGAGGTCGAGAATGCGCTGGTCGTTGGTGTAGGCATGCGTCGTCGTCATGAGTCCGCGCTCGATGCCGAACGTCTCATGCAGCGTCTTGGCGACCGGCGCGAGGCAATTGGTTGTGCAGGACGCGTTGGATACGATGTGATGCTTCTTGGGCTCGTAGCGCGAGTCGTTCACGCCCAAGACCAGCGTGATATCCTCATTTTTCGCGGGCGCGGTGATGATCGCTTTTTTCGCGCCCGCGTCGAGATGCGCCTTCACCTGGTGGCCGTCGGTGAAGACGCCGGTCGATTCGATGACGAGATCGACGCCGAGATTCTTCCACGGGATCCGCGCCGGGTCTTTCTGCGAAATGGCCGTCAGCTCGAAGCCGTTCACGCGGATCTTGCCCTCGCCGGCTTCGACTTTGAACGGGAACTGTCCATAGGTCGTATCGTACTGGAGCAGGTGCGCATTGGTCGCCGGATCCGCCATGTCGTTGATCGCGACGACCGATAGCGAGTCCTTGTGGCGCTCCAGCATGGCGCGAAAGCACAGACGGCCGATGCGCCCGAAGCCGTTGATTCCGACGCGCGCGGGGTTCATTTCAGATTCCTCCTCGTACTTCCGTCAAGAGATAGCCGAATTTCTTTTTGAATTCCTCGGGGCCGAATCCGCCGTCGCCCTTCGACGCGGCCCGCGCGAGCGCGGCGAGCCGCTCCCGATCCTCGAAATCTTCGCGCTCCAGCCGGATCATGTATTCGCGCGCGATCTTGTACGACGGCTTGGTCACGTCGACCACACGGATTTTGGTCCGGCGCGTGGCGGGGTCGATGAGATCATCGAAGTTGAGATAGCGGAGCTTGCCGTTATCCAGGCACACTAGAGCGCCGTTATAGCGCGCCGCCTCGGGGTCCGGCCGCAGGAGGAAATCCGCCGCGCCGTAGCCGAGCACGCGCACGTACTCGCAATCGAACGCGAGCGGGTCGGCGCAGCGCACTTCGTAGCCGATGTTCTTGTGCGTAATGCTGATGCGTTCGCCGCGCTTGGCGAAGCGGTGCTCGACCTGCGTTTTCAAGATGAACGCCAGGTCCATGTCGGCGAGCCTGAGGTGGCCGTAGTCGTCGCGCGTGATGCGCACCCCCTCGATCGACGTCATCTCCTCCGGCGTCAGCCTCTCAAGCAGCCCTTCGGCGATGAGCGCGACACCGTCGAGGCGGCCCCAGAACGCCTTGCGCTTTAAGATCGCCCCTTCGAGGAGGTCGCAGAGCGTCTCGAGCCGGACCGGCCCTTCGAACTCCTCGGGAATCAGCGTGAGCGTTGCGCCGGCCGCCTTGCCGATGCCGAGTGCCAGATGGCCGGCGGTTCGTCCCATGACGACCACGAAATACCAGCGCTGCGTGGCACGCGAATCCTCCATCAGATTGTGCACCAGGGCGAAGCCCAAGTGGCGCGCGGTCTCGAAGCCGAACGTCGGAATGTCGCCGGGAAGCGGCAGGTCGTTGTCGATCGTCTTCGGCACGTGGCAGACGCGCAGCCGTCCGGCCGCGCGCTCGGCGAGCCGGCTGGCGGCGAACATCGTATCGTCGCCGCCGATAGTGGCTAGATAGCCGATCTTGAGCTTCGCTAGAGCCGCCAGGACGGCGTCGAGGTGCTCGGTCTTTTTGGTCGGATTGGCGCGCGAAGTGTTGAGAATCGACCCGCCCTCGAAATGGATGCGCGACACGTCGTCGTGGTCCAGGGGCTTCACTTTCTCCGTGTCGCCCGCCATGAGCCACTGAAAGCCGTCGAAAATGCCGACAACCTGGCGGCCGCGGTTGCACGCTTCCAGAGTCAGCGCGCTGATGACGCCGTTGATGCCGGGCGCCGGGCCGCCGCCGACCAGAACGCCGATTTTTTCCTGTCCACCGTTTTCCGGACTGCTCATGATTTGGCCCGAGGTTGGGTATAGGTACTCATCCTACAGGGCATGCCGCACAGGTCAAGGCGGGAGAAGCATTTTCCGCTCGCGCATCGGCGCCGACGCCGCTCGTCGTGAGCGCGATCCGGGCTACTTTGAATTTGCCCTGCCGAGCAGGGCGAAGAGGTGCTTGGCGAAATCCGTATTGTCCTGATAGCCGCGATAACGCTCGGAACCGGCGCCGAGCGCGGCGACAAAGACGGGCTGGTTGGTATGGGCGGCGGCGGTCCAGTAGGCCTGCGTATTGTTCGCGACCATGAGGCCGAGGATGTTGACGACGGGATCCATGTAGAGATTGCGCGCCGGGATCTCGGTCGCGAGCAGCATTTTTTTCAAATCCGGCGCCAGCGTGAATCCCTTGAAGACTTCACGCATCACACGGTCGACGCCGTCGGATGTGGGCGGCGCGCCGATCATCGCGGCGGCTTTTCTCAGCGACACGGGAATCGAGGCGATCTTTTTCAGGTCGTTCTCGGTGGCGCTGAGACGTCTTGCCCTGGCGGTCGGCTCTTCCAGCGCGACGGTAAAGGCGACGCCGCCGGAGTCATGGTCGGAGGTGACGAGGATCAGCGTCTCGCGGGGATGGCGCAGATAAAACTCGTACGCGAGCCCGACGGCGCGGTCGAGATCGCGGTAGGCGTGAATCATCGAGGCGACGTCGGTCAGATGGCCGGCGGTGTCGGTACTTTCGTTTTCGAGAAAGGCCATGAAGGCGCGGCCGTCGCGGCCGAGAAAATTGATCGCCCCCTGCGTCATTTCAGAAAGCGA
>DATJFG010000051.1:0-12770 GCA_035495775.1 Verrucomicrobiia bacterium
GGCAGCCCGAACGACCAGGGGACGATAGCGCCGTCGAGCGAGCGCATGGAGGAGAACCGCGCCTACATCGTCGCGTACAACGGGACGCTCAAGCATGAGGCCGTTCAAGCGAAGGCCGGCGAGTTGATTCGCGTCTATTTCGTCAATGCGGGGCCGTATACATCTTCGTTTCACGTCATGGGCGTGATCCTGGACCGCGCCTATGAGAGTGGAAATCCGCGCAACGCCGTCTCCGACGTGCAAAGCTACGCGGTGCCGGCGGGCTCGGGCGGGATGTTCGAATTCACCCTGCCCGAGGCGGGAACATATATGGTCGTCGACCACGACAAGCTGGCGCAGTTGGCCAACGGCCTCGCGATCCCCATCGTCGCGAATCCGCTTGCGGCGGCCAAGCCCGGCGCGATGTCGAACGCCGCGCACTGATCGACAAAATAGAAAGCGATTTTCCGCGGACCGGCGAGCCGCGCCGTCTGTTCTCACAGCCATACCCTTTATATTAAAAACGACTTATCAAGCGGGCGGCGAAATGAAGATTAAATAATTGCGGCAAAATAACCTCCTGATTTTCCATAATTTTCACATATTGACAGACTCTTGGGGGCGTGATTCAGCATAAGGTGTTTCCCTTAATTAGGTATACACCCTGATGCCGTCACGGCTCCCCCTTCGTCTCTTCAAACGCCCGCTCCGGCTGCGCTCGCATCTCATCGCCTTTTTTCTGCTGGCGATGACGCCTTTGTTCGTTTTCGCCGTCTTCATGATCTACCGCTCGGTCGAGGAGGAGCGCGCGACGTTCCGGCGCGGCGCGATCGAGCGTGTGCGCGCCATCATGACCGCCGTCGACATCGAGCTGAAAAGCTCGATCAAGACACTGGAAGCGCTCGCGACGTCGGAAGCGCTGGATCGCGATGATCTGCGGGGTTTTTACGACGTGGCGATGCGCGTCTTCATCAGCCAGCACGATTGGACGACGATCAACATCGGCGACGTCTCGGGCCGGCGGATCATTGATTTGCTGGGCCCCATCGATGGGGCGCTTCCGCCGCTAGCGGAGCCGGAGCTACTGAAGCCAGTGTTCGAGAGCCAACAGACGGCCATCGGAAACCTCGTCTTGGGACCGGCGACCGGGGACCTCGACTTCGCCATTCGCGTCCCGGTCGTTCGCGACGGGCGGACGAAATACGTCCTTTCCGGCGTCGTCAAGCCGGCGGTCATGGGCGCTCTGCTCGCAAAGCAGCAGATCCCCCCTGGCTGGGTCTTGACGGTGACCGACGCCAAAGGCCGCATCGTCGCGCGTACGCTCGCGGCCGAGACGAGTCTCGGCCGGTCCGTAGCGCCGGAGTTGCGCCAGGCGCTTGCAGAATCTTCCGAAGGGTGGCGCCATGGGCGCAGCCTCGAAGGCGCGAACGTCTACCGCGCTTACACTCGCTCCCCTTTCAGCGGTTGGAGTGTGTCGCTCAATATTCCGGCGTCGGTCGTCGATGCGCCGCTTCACGGCACGCTGTCGCTGGTCGCGCTGTTCGGCGCGGCTCTTATGCTAACGGGTGTCGC
The DNA here is from genome assembly GCA_035495775.1 of Verrucomicrobiia bacterium. Lineage (GTDB taxonomy): Bacteria > Desulfobacterota > Binatia > UBA9968 > UBA9968 > JAJPJQ01. The sequence continues at coordinate 1,552 of DATJFG010000051.1, forward strand.
GCTCGCGCTGCTCTTCAGCCGGCGAACAGCGTCCTCGATCGAAGCGCTCTCGGGAATCGCCAAAGATTTGGGCTTAGGTAACGAATCAGGAGCGGCGGTGGCAGCAGCAGCAAATAACGTTCCGAGCCAGATCTCCGAAGTCGAAGACGTTCGTGAAGTCCTGTTGACGGCGCGGCGGCTCATCGAGGAACGCTCTCGAGAGCGCGACGCATTTGAGCGCGAGCTGTGGCAGCAGGCGGGACTTTTGGAGCTGAGCCACGACGCGATCTTTGTCCGCGTTTTTCCGAATGGCCCCATCATCTATTGGAACCGCGGCGCCGAGATGCTCTATGGCTATTCGAAAAGCGAGGCGATGGGACAATCGCCAGGCGTGCTGCTCGAGACCTTTCACCCGCGGGGCATGGAGGTCGTCGCCGCGGCGCTGGAAGAGAAAGGCGAGTGGTACGGCGAGCTCGTGCACACGGCGCGCGACGGGCGTAAAGTCTTCGTCGACAGCCGCCATGTGCTCACGGCGCAACCTGACGGCAGGCGAATCGTTTTGGAGACGAACCGCGACATCTCCGACCTTAAGCGGCTGAATGTCGAGCTCGGAAAGCGCGTCGAGGAGCGCACCGCGGAGCGAGACCAATTCGAGGAACAGCTCCGCCAGGCGCAAAAGATGGAGGCCCTCGGCACGCTGGCGGGCGGGATCGCGCATGACTTCAACAACATTCTCGGCATCGTCGTCGGCTGGGCGCGCGAGCTGCTGAGCGAAGGCGGCGGCTCGCAAGGCTTGAACGCTATCTTGAGCGCGGGCGAGCGCGGCGCGGCGATCGTCAAGCAGCTGCTCGCCTTCGCGCGCAAGCACACGGCGGGAGACAAACCGGTCCAGCTTAATCGCATCATCGTCGAAACGGTGGAAATGCTCAAAGCCGTGATGCCGAAAACGATCGCCTTCGAGCTCGACCTCGATCCTGCGCTGCCGGAGCTACGCGGCGATGCCAATCAGTTGCAGCAGGTGATCGTCAACATCTGCCTCAACGCGCGCGAAGCGATGGCCGACGGGGGTATGATTTCGATCCGCACCGCGCCCGGTCCCGTATCCAAGCTGCGTTCCGGCGACTGCGTTGCGCTCGAGATATCGGACAGCGGCGTCGGGATGGACGAGGCGACGCTGCGTCGCGTTTTCGAGCCCTTCTTCACGATGAAAGAGGCGACCGGCGGCACCGGCCTCGGCCTCTCGGTCGTGTACGGCATTGTTCAGGCGCACGGCGGCTCGATCGAGGTGGAAAGCGCACCGGGACGCGGCACGACGGTCGCGCTGTTTTTCCCCCTCCCCTCTCGCGCAGCCGTGGACCTCGATCTAACGCGCGATAAACCGGCGAAGATCGCAGGCGGCGGCGCGACTCTGCTCGTCGTGGACGACGAAGCGTACCTGGTCGCACTGCTCAAAACGGCCGCCGAGCTGCGAGGTTTTCGCGTGCTGACCGCGGGCGACGGCGTGGAAGCAGTCGAAGTCTACGAGCGGAACCAAAAGGATATCGACGTCGTCGTGCTCGATTGCGGGCTGCCCAAACTGGGCGGTCCGGCCGTCTTCGCGAAGCTGAAAGAGCTGAATCCTGAAGTCGTCGTGATCGGCGTTACCGGCTATCTCGATCCGAACATCAAGAGCGCCATGTTGCAGCAAGGGTTGCGGGAGTTCCTGCACAAGCCGTGCACGCCGGACGAAATCCTCGCCAAAGCTGCGGAGTATTGCGCGTCGGCCTCCGCCGTTCGGGGCGAGGAGAAAACCGAATCGCAATGATAGCGACTTGCAAAGTTCGCGGTCGAACGGAGGAGGCGCCAGACCTGCTGCGGCCTTCTATCGAGAAGACGCGCGCCGCATCTCCCAAGTTTTCCACAGCCCATAGATCGCCGGTATCACCGCGAGCGTTAAAATCGTCGAGGTGATCATGCCGCCGATCATCGGCGCGGCGATTCGCTTCATGACGTCCGCTCCCGCTCCATGCGACCACATGATCGGCAGCAGGCCGGCAATAATCGCGGTCACAGTCATCATTTTGGGCCGTACGCGCTGAGCGGCGCCCTCGACGATCGCCTCCTCGATATCGCCGGCGGTCGACATGGTTCCTTCTCTTAATCTCTTCTCGTATACCTCATCGAGATAAACGATCATCACGACTCCGGTCTCGGCCGCGACTCCGGCGAGCGCGATGATGCCCACCCACACCGCGACGCTCATGTTGTAACCCAGGACATAGAGGAGCCACACGGCGCCGACCATCGAGAACGGGACGGACAGCAAAACGATCAGGCTTTTGGTCACCGACTGGAAGTTGAGGTATAAAAGAACGAAGATGAGCAGCAAAGTGAGCGGCACGACATACGTCAGCCGCTCTTTCGCCCGCTGCATGTACTCGTACTGGCCGCTCCAGGAAAGCGTGTATCCCGTCGGGATTTGGACTTGCTCCGCGACTTTTCTTTTAGCCTCCTCCACATAAGAGCCGATGTCCCTGCCGGTCATATCGACGTAGACGTACCCCGAGAGCTGCGCGTCCTCGTCACGGATCATGGCGGGTCCGGTGACGAGGCGAATGTCTGCGAGCTGCCCCAGGGGGATTTGTGCGCCGTTCATTGTCGGAACAAGCACCCGGTTGAGCTTCGTCACGTCATCGCGCAGCTCTCTCGCATAACGCACGCTGATGGGATAGCGCTCGCGCCCTTCAATTGTCGTCGATACACTCTCACCGCCCACAGCCGACTCAATCGTCATCTCGACGTCTCCGAGAGTGAGCCCGTATCGCGCCGCCTCTTCGCGCTTTAACTCGAAGTCGAGATAGTAGCCGCCGGTCACGCGCTCCGCGTAGACGGTGCGCGTGCCGGGAACACTGTTAACGGCCATTTCGATATGCTTGCCGATCTCCTCGATCTTGCTGAGATCGGGACCGAAGATTTTGATGCCGACCGGGGTGCGAATACCGGTCGAGAGCATATCGATGCGGTTTTTGATCGGCATCGTCCAAGCGTTTGAAACTCCAGGAATTCTGAGCGCCTTGTCCATCTCGGCGACGAGCTTGTCCCAGGTCATGCCTTGGCGCCACTGGGATTCGGGCTTCAGAGTAACCGTAGTCTCCCCCATGCTGAAAGGCGCCGGATCGGTCGAGGTCTCGGCCCTTCCCGCCTTGCCGAAGACCCGTTCCACTTCGGGAAAACTTTTTAAAATCCGATCCTGAATCTGCAGCAGTCTCGATGCCTGTGTCACCGATAAGCCAGGCAGGGTCGTCGGCATGTAAAAGATCATGCCCTCGTTCAGCGGCGGCATGAATTCCGACCCCAGGCGGAGAAAACTGGGGATCGTCAGGATCAGCGCGACGATCGCGAGAGCAATGGTTGTTTTCTTAAATCGAAGCACCAAGTGCACGATCGGCAAGTAAAGCGCGATCAGGAATCGGTTCACCGGGTTTTTCGCTTCGGGCTGAATGCGGCCACGGATCAGCAGCACCATGAGGACCGGCGCAAGCGTGATGGAGAGAACCGAAGCGAAGAACATCGCGAAGGTTTTGGTGAAGGCGAGCGGCTTGAACAGCCGTCCTTCCTGTGCCTCGAGAGTGAAGACAGGAAGAAACGAGACCATGATGATGAGCAGGGAATAAAAGAGCGGTTTTCCTACTTCTTTGGCCGCTTGTATGATGACCTGGGTCCGGCTTCCGCTCTCGCCTTCGGCGTGCCAGTGTTCGAGCTTCTTGTGCGCGTTTTCCACCATGACGATCGCGGCATCCACCATGGCGCCGATCGCGATGGCGATGCCGCCTAATGACATGATGTTGGACGTGAGGCGGAGGTAATACATCGCGATGAATGAGAAGATGATCGCGATCGGCAGCGTCAGGATCGCGACCAAAGCGCTGCGCACATGAAAAAGGAAAATCAGCGTCACGAGGCTGACGATGATGCTTTCCTCGATGAGCTTCTCTTTTAGAGTCGCAACGGAGCGCAGGATGAGATCGGAGCGATCATAGGTCGTTACGAGCTTGACGCCGCGCGGCAGGGAGGGCTCGATCTCTTTGAGCTTCGCCTTCACGCGGTCGATGACGTTGAGGGCGTTTTCGCCGTAGCGCATCACCACGATGCCGCCGACGACCTCGCCCTTGCCGTCGAGCTCCGCGATGCCGCGGCGCATGTCGGGGCCGAGGGCAATCTGTGCGACATCCCTTAATAACACCGGCGTGCCGCGCTCGTTCATGCCGGCACTGATCTTTTCCAGATCGGCGATCGATTTGATGTATCCGCGGCCGCGCACCATATATTCGGCGCCGCTGAACTCGAGCGACCGGCCGCCGACGTCGTTGTTGCTCATCCGCACCGCTTCGACGATGGTCTTCAGCGGAATTCGATACGCGGCGAGCTTGGCCGGATCGATGTTGACTTGGTACTGCTTGACGAAGCCGCCGAGGCTGGCGACTTCCGCCACACCGTCGACGCTCGCGATCTGATACCTGAGATACCAGTCCTGGAGGCTTCGAAGCTGCGCCAGATCGTGCTGGCCGGTCTCATCTACGAGCGCATATTGGAATACCCAGCCGACGCCGGTGGCGTCCGGACCCAGCGTCGGGGTCACACCGGGAGGAAGCCGGCCGCTCACCTGATTCAAGTACTCCAGGACGCGGCTTCGCGCCCAGTAGATGTCGGTGCCGTCTTCGAAGATGATGTAAACGTATGAATAGCCGAAATCGGAAAAGGCCCGCACGAATTTAACATTGGGTGCGGCGATCATCGCGGTCACGATCGGATAGGTCACCTGATCTTCCATGAGGCTCGGGTTCCGTCCCATCCAGGTTGTGTAGATAACCACCTGGACGTCGGAAAGATCGGGAACCGCGTCGAGCGGCGTCTTCTTCAGCGCCCAAATACCCCAGGCTCCGAGGAAAAAAACGAGCAGATAGACGAAGAAAGCGTTTTTCGCGCTGCCTTCGATGATTCTTTCGATCATGAGCTCTCCTACTTCACGACCAAGCGGAATTTTTCCCGGAGCTCCTTTTGCGCCGGGCGGCGGATCACTACTGTGGCTTCCCATTCTCCGGCCATAGCGAGATTCACCTTCGCCTCGTAAAATCCATCGGCGGCCAATTGCCCCTGCGCTTCGGAAACTCCCATGCCGGGCATCGTCATGTTGTAAACGAAAGTGATCTTTGAATCCTTCACGGGCTTGCCGCTTTTGTCGGCGATTCTAAGCCGCAGCGTGTTTTCTCCCGCTTTAGGCATCTCCGGCCGCGAGGAAAGCGTCAGCGTCGCGTCGTCAACCTTCTTCTCCTGTGACAGTGCCGCTTTCGTTTCTGTTTTCGTCGTCGGCACGTTCTGCTTATCTCCCGTCTCCATGCCCGGCATTCCGGCCATCGCGCCCATCGCTTCCTGCAGCCGGCTTTCGGAATCGAGCAGAAAGCTCGCGCTGGCCAGGATTTTTTCACCTGCGTCAAGACCGGAAAGCACTTCGTAATAACCCTCATACTTGCCGCCGAGCTTGATCTCGCGCGGCGTGAATCGACCCTGACCCGCATCAACAAAGACGACTTTCCTCACACCTGAGTCGAGCACCGCCTCGTCCGGGATTGCGACCTTCTTCCCGGCGTCGATATCGAAGTCGATATTCGCGTACATATCGGGCTTGAGCGCGAAATCCTGATTGGCCAGCTCGATTCTCACCTTCGCGGTTCGTGTCTTCTCGTCGAGCACCGGCGAAATCCAGGCGAGGCGGCCGTTTAATTTTCGTCCGGGCGAATAGGAGAGAGAAATCGAAACGTTTTGCCCGACGCGAACGTCTGCGAGCTCGAACTCGTACACATCCGCGGTAATCCATACCGAAGAGAGATCGGCGATCGTGTAGAGCTCGCGATCGGGCATGACGCGCATTCCCCGCGCCGCATCTTTTTTGATCACAAAGCCGTCCACCGGCGAATAAACCGTCAGGCTTCTCTTTGCCCGCCCTGTGGCTGCGATATCGTCTATTTCCTGCTCGGAAATATCCCACAGGCGAAGCCTCTGACGCGTGACGTCCAACAATGATTGGGCTCCGGCGCGGATCTCTTTGATCGAGCTCGATCCCAACGAATCGCGCGCCCGCAGCGCTAGCAGGTATTCTTCCTGTGTTGCGACTAGATCCTGGCTGTAGAGCGTAAAAAGCGGCTCGCCCTTTTTGACCGCCTTGCCGGTGAAATCGACGAAAATATTATCGATCCAGCCGTCCACCTTGGAATAGATATTCGCGATCCTTCTCTCGTCGTAGGCAACGATGCCGACCGTGCGTACTTTCTTTACCAACGGGCGCATCTCCACGACGGCGGTTCTCGTGCCTATGAGCCGCGACTGCTCGGGGCTGACGGTGATAGCTCCGCTGGCCGCGGTGTGGCCTTCGTGGCCGCTGCTTTCGGGCGCCGATTGCATTCCCGCCATCGCGTCGCCCCGCTCCGGTACATCCTGCTTTCGGTTTCTCGTTCCGAGCCAATATCCGCCGCCCGCGAGCGCGAGACTCAATATCGCAATACCGATCGGTTTCAGAGCCTTTGGAATTGTCATTCGTTCTCCCCCCGGAAAAGTTTTGCAATGGTCATTCGGAAGTCTCTTTGCCGACAGCTCGCTCCAGATCCGCGACGCCTTGAACGAAAGAGACCTGGGCGCGGTAGTAGGCCATGCGCGTCTCTCTCAAAGACCGCTGCGCCTCCAGTACGCTCGAAAACTCGACGCGGTTGTTCTGATAGGCCGACAGCGACGCGCTCAAGGAAAGATCCGCCTGCGAGAGCAATCCCTGGCGATAGAGTTCGAGCGATTGACGCGCGGCGCGGACTTTGGCGGCGGCTTCGCGAATCTCCATCCGAGTCATGTTTCTCACCGCCTCACGGTTCGCCTTGGCGGCGCGGATCTCCGCCAGCGCTTCGGCCACTTCCTCGTTGCGGCGCCCGATCGTCCACGGCGAAAACGGGATCGTAACGCTGGCCATCGCCCCATAGCGGTTCTTCGTCATCTCGGTGGGCATGCGTACGTAGTCCCAGCCGAGCATGAAGTCGGGATACTTGCGATTTTTTTCCGCCAACTCATACATCCCCTGCGCCCGCTCTAGGCCGCGTTCGGCCTCGGCCAGCTCCGGACGATAGGCGAGAGCTGTTTGCTCGAGCGCGTCCGGATTTAAAGACGCTACGGAAATATCGAGCTCGAGGGGCAGATCGAATGGCGCTGCCGTCGCCCGCGCCAGCAGCGCGTTCAACCGAGCTTCCATGCCGATGGCTTCCTCCTCTGCGACTGCGAGCTGAGTCATGACCTGGCTCTGCTCCAATTGAGCTTTTAAAACATCCTGCTGCGTCACCTTTCCCACCTGATAGCGCACCCCGGTCGCGTCGCTGATCGAACGAATGATTTGAAGCTGCTCGCGCAGAATCTCGACGCTCTTCCGCGCCATGAAGAGCTCGGCGTAGGCCGTCTTCACTTTGGCAATAATTTCTCGTTCTTTCGCTCGCAACTGTGCCGCGGCCATGCCTGACTCCTGCGCGGCGATTTTCTCCTTCAGGCCGAGCTTGCCGAAGAAAGGGAATTTCTGGCGGATGCCGAACGTGTTGTTGTCGGCTTTCTCGAAATTGACGGGATTTGAAAACGGCACTCCCATCGTCTGGAGAACGAGCTCCGGGTCTTCGAGGTAAGAAGCCTGCTTGGCCTTGGCCTCCATGACCCGGAGTCGCTCCCGCATCGTCGAGACTTCGGGGTTGTTCTCCAAAGCCTCCTTCGCCGCCTGAGACAGGGTCAACGTCGGCCTGGCTGAGTTCTCGGCGGGGAGCGCTGAGCTAAGGCGCCAGGGCACGAAACAGAAGAAAAATATGATGGACAGTTTACGCATAGGCCCCTCATGTAACCGGTATTTTGCGCCGGGCGCTCGGCGCCTCGGCGCAAAACGCCGGAGCCACGAACGGCCGGCTGCTATCCGTAGTAGTGGTCATGCAACACCGCGTCAATGGTTTTAGCGTCGACGGATTTTCCGGCCTTGAGCTGGTCAATGATGTTTTCCATCTGTCGATGATGGAGTGTGAGCTTCCCTTTCGGGCCGCCGCTGGCGGTCGTCAGCTTCCACTGGCAGTCGGCCGCCAGCTTCTCCATCCGCGCGATGAGCTGCGCGTTGGACTCCGCCCAGACCGGCGCCGCCGCCAACAGACCGACACCCAGAGCGATCGAGATCAATTTCGTCTTCATGTTATTGTTCCTCCGTTTTTTAAGCGCACGCGCACAATAGAGCCGAAAAAATTCAGCTCGCGAAAAAATCATTCGGCGCGGAGGATTTTAGAGGCGAAGAACGAGATAGGAGTAGGATAGCTGGAGCTTGAAGACGGGATGAAACGGCGCGATATCAGGCGGCGAGCCGCCGTAGAAGACCGGCGTTGGAGCGGCGGAGTCAAGCAGCGGCTGCGGGCTCAGGCCGAGGCGATGAAAACCCGCGGCCGGCTGCGCCGGCGCCGCGTTGATCGAAAGCATCTGATCGCGCACGGACTGGCAGACGTGGATATTAACATCGGCGCAGTCGTCTTTGCCCATGTCGTGCCCGGGCATCGCATTGGAGAAATTTGTCGCGTTATCAGCGGCGAAAGTAATGCCCGGGCAGGCGTAGGCGATGCCCGCGAAGAGGAAGAAGGCGACCGTCGCTAAAGTCAAATATTTAACCGGCTTATGCATGAGTCCCTGACCAATATCCAACTTCCGTGCCATAGACGAAAACGAAACAAAACCGTTCGCTTTCGCCACGGCATTCCGTATTTACGCAGATCGCTGTCGCAGCGATGCAAAACCGCGGCGGCGAATTCTCAGATATTGGAAATGAACGGGCCAAAGATTGGCGAGGCGCGCCCGTCCTACCAGTGCCAGACCTGGTCGTGTTCGTCGATGAGCTGGGAAATGCCCTGGCGCTTGATGCGCGGCGGCGCGCCTACTTCTTCTCCTCCGGATCGTCCGTATCCTTCGGATCCGGCAGGGCGGCGAGTGCCGCGTCCGCCGCGTCCGCGTCGGCCAGGGTCTCGCCGGGCCGAAGGATGCGGATATCGATCCCCGTCGGCCCGCCGGACCAGCCGTCGTCCGGCAGCCGGTGATAGCGCTCGGGCCTGATCGCCTTCAGCACCGAGAGCGCGAGCCGGTCCGAGTAGCTCTTGTACCAGCCGGTGATCTCGCCGCGATAGACGACCGGCGTGTCGTGCCCGTGCGCGGCGCGCCGGAACATCTCGTCCTCGATCAGGTCCGCGATCATCTGCCGCGCCTCCTCGAAGGTCTCGCGGTAGCGCGGATCGTTCTTGAGCCAGTAATAATGATCGTGGCGCTCCACGCCCGAGAGGCGCATCGCGCTGCGGATGCCGATCGTGCGCACGTACGCCGTCAGGAAGGCGCGCTGCTTGGGGTTCGTGAGCGGGCGGAAGAGCTCCGAGAACTCCTCCAGCTCCGCCGCCATCGAGAGCTTTTCCTCCGGCGGGACCCAGCGGTTAACGCTGCGGCGCGCGCGCTTTTTCTTCGCCGCTATTCTTTTTCGCATAGATCGCTCCTTTCGCGTTGGGGGTTGATAAGAATAACCGCCGCCCTCGCCTCGATCCTCTCCTCGGGGGAGAGGAAGCAGAACTCGGCAAATACCCCCTCGCCCTTTCAGGGAGGGGGCTGGGGTGAGGGTCCGGGCAAATGCTAACGGGCCGGCGGTCGAGAAACTGAAATGGGGAAACGCTGGAGTCGCGCCAAGAAAGTCGCCCTAATCGCGGGCGATCTGGATAAGTTGAAATATCTCAGTAAGCGGCGACGCTGGACGCCGTTTGGGATAAGTGCGAATGGCCGCATCATGGCGGTGCGCTGTCGGTATTGTGATATTGAACCTAAATCGAATACGAATCAATAAAAATATTCGTCGGAATGTCACAGTATGTCGCAGTATGACGCGCTATTTTTGCGAACCATGAACACCGGTCCGCCGAAATGTCGCAGGGAGCCCGTCCTGCCTGTCCTGAGTTTATCGAAGGGAGCTTGCCGAAGGATCCCGGTGTGACGCATCATTTTGGGGCTTTCGCTACGGCGTAAAACGAATGATGCTACTATGCCACATGGTGGTCAGGTCTTCTTCTAACACTCTGTAGCCGGCGGCCAGTACCATCTCGCGCATCTGATCAGGCGTGTTGTCGGAGAACCCTTTGTTGACCTGCGCCATGATTTTCGTTTTGTCCGAATACTGGATTACAACATTAGCTTCAGGCTTGAGGATTGGCTTCATGCTGGTCAAATAAGCTTTTATAAGATCCTCATCGAGATGAACAAAAACATCGAAAGAGAAGAGATAATCGATGGAGCGCGTCTCTATGCCTGGAAAGTCTGTCCCATTATTCTTGACAAACGCGATATTTGGTAACGCAAAATTCTTCTTTAATTCGTCCAATAACTCCGCATAGTAGTCGACGACCCACAGTTTTTTGAAACCGAGCAAATACCTCGTCCACCTCCCCCCGCCGGGCCCTATTTCAAGAGCGCAGTGCTCCTGGTTGACGTACGGCAGAACATAACGGTTGAGAACGAATCTCAGAGGCTCGACAAAATCCGGGTCGCCCCACTCAACGCCATAAATATTGTTCCGTGAGGCTTCTCTTCTGATCGCTTTCAAGATTCGAGGCAGCAGCCTACTTCTCTTTTTAAAATCATTCAGCATGTCCAAATGCAGCGTAGCCTTGAGACCAGGCATGTTTGCCTCCTCTCTCATTCCTCACGGTAACGACGCGCGCCTGGATTTTGCCGTCGACGGCGCCGCTGCCGAACCGTGCGCGGAATCCCGGGCGTGACTCTCAGGCGAATTTGGTTGCTCAGTGGAGATTATAGCGCAAGTCGACGACTTCCGAGCAATGAGAACCTTGGGACGAGAAAAGGGCACATTCTACTTTTCTCGTCTTTGCGGTCGGCCTCGCCGCTGTAAGCTTGCCTCTAAACCAAACTTAGCGGCGATGACCTGAACCCAAGCCACTGACACAGAGGCTGTTCCCCACCAACAGAAGCCCGTGCTGTTTTTGGGAATGGCTTGCTTTCTGCCACAGGAAAAATTATTTAGCAAGAAAAGTAGAATGTCCCCTTTTCCTTTCCTTTATTCCCCTCCTCGCGAAGGAGCGGACTAGGGAGGTGAATTTGTCCCTTTTCGCTACCGCCTGTTGCCTGTTTTTTTAAAGAACAATGCCGGGATTGATATTTAAGCCAACCTC
>DATJFG010000052.1:0-2234 GCA_035495775.1 Verrucomicrobiia bacterium
CATCACCGGACATTTCCAGGGCAGCGGCGTAACCCGCATCGATGCGGCGTTCCGCCCCGAGGACAAAGGGCCGGACTTGGATCTCAATCTGAGCATCGAGAACACCGAAATGGCGGCGATGAGCGATCTGATGCGGGCCTACGCCAACTTCGACGTCGCCGCGGGAAATTTCTCGATGTATTCGGAGATCAAGATCCGTCAAGGGAAGATCGACGGCTACGTCAAGCCGTTGTTCAGCGACCTGCAAGTCGTCGACGAGCGCCCCGGCAAGGATGAAAGCTTCTGGCATAAAACGTACGTAAAGCTGATCCAAGGACTCTCGAATATATTGAAAAACCGGCCGCGGCAGGAGGTCGCGACTAAGGTGGCGATCACCGGCGATGTCGAGGCGCCGCAGACGAGCACCTGGCAGATGATCGTCAAGCTCGTGCAAAACGCTTTCTTCAAAGCGATCCTCCCGGGCTTAGACCGCGAGCTCCAAGAGGGCAACGTGCAGGTTGCGCGGAAAGATCAGAACAACGCCGCGCAGCCGAGCGAAAAGCCGTCGCCGCAGAAACAGCCGAACACGGCGAAGGCGACGCCGCAATCCCCGGGTTAACTTAGCCTACTTTGCGCCTGATTTTTTAAGCGCGCCCGACGCGAGCCCTGTCGTCGTCTCGGCCAGCGTCTCGCCGTGGCCGATACCGAGCGTCTTGATCCAGCGCTGCTGCCCCAAGGTGAGCGCGATGAAAAACCCGAGCTCGACCAGCTCCGGCACTGTGAAATGCTCGTGGAGCTTCGTCCAGAGCGCTTCGTCGGCGATGTCGGAGTTCCACACGATCGCGCTGGTATAAGTGAGCGCGAGCTTCTCGCGCTCCGTGAATTTGTCGGACGTCGTGAAGTTCAAAAGCTCGTCGTACTTATCCTCGGTGAGCCCTTTCCGTCCAGCCTGGACGGAGCGCTGCACGCCTCAGTATTCGCACTCGATCGATTTCGAGACATAGACGCGGCAGAGCTCTTTGAGCGCGTGATCGGCGACCCCTTGCCGGAACGTCAACTCCCAAGCCTGCGAGAAGGCGCGGATCACGTTCGGATTGTGCGCGCGCACCGCCTGACTTTCGGGCCGCGGCGTGCCCTCGCGCCGCGCCCGCTCTAAATAGCCTTTGATCTCGGGATCGGAGATCGACGCGAAATCGACATAGGGGATGTGCGGCATGAATCACCTCGCAATCTGAGCTTGCCGTCGCTTGTCCGGCGCTGGATCGTTTATCGCACAGCGCGCGCCGTTTTCCCAGACGAGCATGGCGACTTTTCGCTCGGCGCCCCAGCGGTAGTCGCCCACCACGCCGCTCTCGCGGATGACGCGGTGGCAGGGAATCAAATAGGCGACGGGATTGGCGCCGACAGCCGAGCCCACCGCGCGGCAGGCGTCCGGCGCGCCGATCGCGCGGGCGACGTCGCGGTAGGACGCCACACGGCCGGGGGGAATGCTGAGCAGCGCTTCCCAGACCTTCAATCGAAACGGCGTGCCGACGAGGAGCACGCGGAGCGGCGACAGGCCGGCGGCGCGGGAGAAGATCCGGCGCGCCAAGCGATGCGTCGATTCCCGGTCGCGGCGAAAGATCGCGCGCGGCCAATCGCTTTTGAATTCATCGAGAAACGCCGCTCGGCGACGGCTGGCGCTGCCGACGAGGAAAGACAAATGGCAGACGCCGCGCGCGGTCGCGCCGATCAGGCATGTGCCGAACGGCGACTGCTCAAAGCCGTATCGAATCTCCACCCCCGCGCCGTAGTCTTTAAATTCGCCCGGCGTCACCGCATCCATCGTGACCAAAAGATCGTGCAGGCGCGCGGGGCCGGAGAGGCCCGCCTCGAGCGACGCGTCGAGCACGCTGCGGGAATCGCGCAGCAATGTTTTCGCGTGCCGCGCCGTCAAGAACTTGAGCATCGATTTGGGCGAGATACCCGCCCAGCGGGAGAAGAGCCGCTGGAAGTGAAACTCGCTGATGCCGGCGACGTCCGCCACGGCCCGAAGGTCGGGCTGGTCGACGTAGCGCTCTCTTAAATAACGGATCGCCTTTTCGATCCTGGCATAATCGTTCATGTCTGTAGATTAATCCGGCGGCGGCTTCGTTTCCACCCGATTCTTGCGGTGGGAAGGATTTTATTTACAAACGAACGGTCGCGGTACGTCGATGCTCGGTCAGCCAAATACAATCGAAAGGCACAGCGTCACTGTCACAACTTGCAAAAAT
>DATJFG010000053.1:0-3825 GCA_035495775.1 Verrucomicrobiia bacterium
TATCCTCGGCACGCCGCTCAATCGCTACCGCGCGTATCATGTCGCGCCCGGCGGGCTCGTTTGCCTGGAATACGGCGCCGACGCCGCCTGGCGCGTGATCCCGCGCGACGGCAAGCTGCCGCTGCGCGAAGAGTAGCTTCGGCGCTACTTCGCGCCCGGATTGAAGTGCGCGAGCAGCGAGCGCCGCGCTCCGCGGTTAAATAGGAAGTATCCCGCCGTGAGGCCGAGGTAGACGAACGCGAAAATGTAACGGAAGCGCGGATCGGGGATGAAGATCTGCGCCGCGAACAGCCCGAAGAGCAGCGCGCCCTCGCGAATCGAGAACATGAGATTGGCGAGCACCGCGACGGCGAAGAGCGATTGCGCGGCAGTCAGAAAAATCTCTTCCCTCTGGCGCTCGTCCATTTCCATCGGCGTGATCTCGCCGCTCGACAACATGTAGACGAGCGGCAGCATGCCGATGAGCAGCGTCCACTGATTGACCTTCGAGGAGAGCAGCGTGCCGAGGCTCGCGCCCGGGTTTGCCTTGAGCGCGAAGAGAATTGCGACGATGAACTCGGGCGATTCCGAGGCGAGCGGCGCCAGCCACTGGACGAGCAGGAACTCCTCGACGCCGAAGCTCCGGCCCGTCGCGAGCAGGCTCTCGGCGAACGGCTCGGCGGCGATGAAAATGGTGAAGCCGGAGAGAAAAAACAACGCCATCGTTGCTGTTCGGCGCCGAGCGGCGCCCCAGGCGGCGATCATCCGCGGCACCCCATCCAATTCCGGCTCGACGTGCGCCGCGCGCGACGCCGCGCGGATGTAGAAGACGAAAATGGTAATCAACACGACGGCGTCCATCCAGTCGAGTTGCTTCTTGAACGGCAGCACGAATGAATAAAGGGTCGCGAGGCTCAAATAAAAAATTTCGATGCGGTGCGACGGCTCGAGCGTGAACTCGTTTTTACGCGTCTTGAACCAATACGTGAAGACCACCGCCGCCCAGCCGACGCCGATCAGCAGGCGGTTGGCGCCGGTCATATTGGCGGTGGCGTAGGCGGTGTATTGCGGATCTTTTCCGGCCATCCAGGCGAAATACATGTCCACGGCGTATTCCGGCAGCACGGCGACGAGCGCGAGAAACGCGAGGGCGAGCGACTGAGGCATGTCCAGCTGCGCGAGCTCAGAGGCCCAGGAAAGCAGGAACGCCGCGCCGAAAATGCCGGCGCCGCTTGAGAGGGCGATCGCCCACGGCGGCAGTTCCGCTCCAAAGAGATGCCGCGCCAGCCACTGCAGGCACAGCAATAGCGCCGTCCCGAGCCAAACCCAGTTCGTCATGATGGTTGTCCTTATTAAATGGTGTTGGCGGGCAGGGGTTTTTCTTCGGCCGAGCGCGCGAGCCACCAGCCGAGCAGGACGAGCGAGCCGGCGAGGATGGCCGGCAGGATCCATCTGAGAGTGTTGGTCCAAGGATTGAGCAGTTCGTGGACCTCTTTATCGTCGATGAGCATCTCGCCGGCGACCCATCCTAACACGCCGCCGCCGATCCAGACGATCCAGGCGAAGCGGTTCATGAGCTTCGCGAGGAAACCGGCGCCGCAAATGATGATCGGTATCGACAAGCCGATACCGAAGATCACGAGCGCCAGATTGCCGTGCGATGCGGCCGCCACGGCGAGGACGTTGTCGAGACTCATCACCAGGTCGGCGACAATGATGACCCAAATCGCCTCGAAGAGCGTCGTGCCGTGGCGCACCTCGCGCGCTTCATTGCCCGCCTCCTGGCGCAGCAGCTTGACGGCGATCCAGATGAGGATGAGTCCGCCTATCGCCTGGAGGTAAGGGATGGTGAGCAACTCCACGATGACGGCGATGAAGGCGAACCGGAGCGCCACCGCGCCCACGGTCCCTCCCAATCGTCCGAAGAATTGCTCGCGCGCCGGAAGCGTTCGCACCGCCATTGCGATGACAAGTGCGTTATCCCCACCGAGGCTCAAGTCCAGCACGACGATGCCGAGCCAGCGAGCCCAGAATTCCGGATCGAAAAGAAATGCCATTATGGCTGCGGAGCCTTTTCCCGCGGCAGATATACATAGCCAAAAAAAGAAGGCATTACCAGAAGAAAAAAGGTGCCTTTAGATTCGTCGATCGCGTTCAGGCCGTACACCGGGCGCGCTATTAAAAAAGGGCCGTGGGCGGCGCAATCAAGGATGCGCACCCACGGCCCTGAGTTCAAGGACGCGGCTATTAGGTTACTTCCGGTTAAGGATGCCGCGATCCTGCGAGGCTGCTCCGACCTGTTGACCCGTCGATTGGGCCAGCTCGAGGTGTTTTTCGAGCGTCGGCAGCGTCTTGGAGGCGAACTGCTTCACGTCCGGGTCCTTGGCGCTTTCGGCCTCTTTCTTGAACTTATCAACCTCCGACTTATGGTCGTCGATCATCGTTTTCATGTACTCGCGGTCGAACTTCTCGCCCGAGAGCTTGGCGAGGCGGTCGTACGTCGATTTATGCTTGCCTTCGAGCTTGTCCGAGATCTGCACGTCCTTGCTCGAAGCGATCTGCTTGAGGTCCGTGTTCGCCTTGCTGTGATCCTGCTCCATTTTCTTGCCGAAGTCCTTCACCTGCTGGCTTGCGGCCTTCTGCTGCGCCAGCTTGCCGAGCTCGACTTCCAACAAGCCGCCGTTCGCGGTGTCTTTGACGAATCGGCTTTCACCCATCGACAGCTTATCCGCCGCGGCCGCCAGACTCGCTCCGAAGAGCAGGGCGACGGCCACCGCCAGAAATTTTACGCCTATTTTTGACATGGAAATCTGCCTCCTTTGTTTGATGTTGACCGGTTATGATTTGATCGTGCCGCGCCAGGCGCCGGTTTCCTGGCCGCGGTGCTCGATGAACTTTTTAAACCGCTCGAGATCGTTCTCGACGCGTCCCGAAACGAAGCCGAGGGCGTCGCCCGTGTTTTCGACAAAGCCTTTCGGATCGTAGCTGAGCTCGAGATTGATCTTTGTGCGGCTGTTGCCGACGGGCTGGAAGCTCACCGCCCCGGAAGTGTACTCGCCTCCCTCGCTTTTCCAAGCGATCTTACGGTCGGGGACTTGCTCGGTGATGCGCGCGTTCCACTCTTTCTGCTTGCCGCCGATCTCGGCGACCCAATGGAGCCGTTTGTCGTCGAGCTGCCTCACGGATTTCACGCCTTCCATGAAGCGCGGGAACTCTTCGAACTGCGTCCATTGGTTGTAAACGGTATTGATCGGGCAATCGACCTCGACCGATTTTTCGATTTTCTCCATTGCTTTTACCTCCTCGATCCTTTGGTTCGTTGCTTTTCTACCAACGGCTACCGCCGTTTCATTTTCGCGCCTCGGCGGCGCTTGCTGCTGCTTCCACGCCGGCCGCGGGTTGACTTTCTCGCGCCGCCCCGGCCCGTCGACATGCCGTTCATACGGCCCTCGAGCTTCTGCTTGCGCTCGGCCATCTGCTTGCCCAAGCCGTCGGCGTCGATCTCGCCCTCGACCTCGGGGAGCATTTCGCCTTCTTCTTCCTCAATATGATGCTTGACGCTCTCGGCGAGAACTTTGAATTTCGCGTCAAAATGCTCGTCGCTCGGCTTCATACGCGATAGCTCGGCGATCAGAAGCTTGGCGACGTGGTGTTCTTCCAGCGCCTCGTCGATCTTCTCCTCCTCGTCGATTTCGCGTCGCACGGCCGGATAAAACAACTCCTCCTCCAACGCGGTGTGAACTTTAAGCTCCTTTATCGCTGTCTGGGCGATCTCTTTTTTCGTGCTGTCGTCCTCGGCCTCCTCGAATTGCCGAAAAAGCTCCTTCACCTTGCGGTGATCCTCCC
>DATJFG010000054.1:0-3534 GCA_035495775.1 Verrucomicrobiia bacterium
GATCGTGCCGATCATCGTCATTCTCCTATCCGTTGCGGGTTAATCGGGTATTGTGTGCCCAGAATACCATATGTTATTTTCTGGGATACCTGGAAACCGTGAGGCTCAAACGGGCGCGCTGGTTTTCAGCGGCCCCAAAGAGGAGACATGACATGGATACGATAGAACGGACCGATGCCTACACCGTGACTTCGCTGGATGACCTCGCGAAGATTTATGCCAAGCCGCTGCCCCGTACGGCCACCAAGGAAACCGACTACATCACCGAGACCGGGCACGCCTTCATCGCGGCGTCGCCGTTCCTCATCCTTGCGACCTCGAACGGAACCACGATGGACTGCTCGCCCAAGGGCGACGCGCCGGGCTTCGTTCAGCTCCTCGACGACCGCACCCTGCTGATCCCCGACCGGCCGGGCAACAACCGCCTCGACGGCATGAAGAACCTGCTCGCGAATCCCAAGGTCGGCCTTATTTTTCTCGTTCCGGGAAGGAACGGAACCTACCGCGTCAACGGCCGCGCGAAGATCAGCACGGACCCGGAGCTTATGAAGCGATTCGAGGTCGGCGGCCGGCCGCCGCGCGTCGTCATCGTCGTCGCCGTCGAGGAAGCCTTCAATCACTGTCCCAAAGCGCTCGTCAGGGCCAAGCTGTGGGATGCCGCCGAGCGGCCGAGCGCCGCGCCGACCCACGGCGACTTCGCCGCCGCCCGCGACGGCAAGGATGCCGCCTATGCGCGGGAGTATGACGAGAAATACGCCGAGCGCCTGAAGACCGAGCTCTACTAGCGCTTGCGATCAAATATCGGCGGGGAGGCTCGCTGGATTCGAGAACTCATTACCAGTGGCCGTCTCACCGCCAAATAAATGAAGCAGATCTCTTACCGCGGCTATGTCATCGAAGCTTACGAGGGGCTTCATCCAGCCGGCGGCGACGGTTATACTGTCTCGGTGGAAATCTTCGACCGGTCGAAGAATCCGACCTCTGACGTTTCAATTCATAGCCTCTCGGCGCCCTGGAAAATTCGTCTTAGAAAGGCCGACGCGTTGGAATACGGCATCACAATGGGCCGCAAATGGGTCGACCAGCTTCTCCGCTCCGCGTCAAAAAGCTAGATGTTCGGCCAGGGTCAAGAAGTTCGGACGGCTCAGGTCTTGCTTTACGACAGCAATGTGTGATTGCAAGACCTGAGAAGGTCGACGAGGACGCCTTGAAGGATCTCATCCGCGCGGCGTCGGCGCTCAATCTCGCGGGCTAGAGCAAACCCAAGCCCGGGCGCGCGCGCAGCAAGGGGGCCGAGTAGCTTCGTGCCCCCTCTTCGACACTAAAACCTCATTCTAAAACCAGCAAATCTTTTTCGGCAAACGTTCACTATTAGACAGAAATTTATATCCGTGTTCGGCCACTCTATTATTGGTCTATGTTTCTTTGTGCAAGGTCTGCGCCGCCATCGATCAACTCGCGCGGCGTACCGGGAAGGGCCCGCGATGTTCAGTTACCGCCGCAAAATTATCCAGCACCACCTCGATAGCATCGAGGCGGGCTGGCTGGTCAAAAAGCCTAACAGCGATGACGATCTCGACGATGCCTGCATTTTCGGCAAGGTGGATGATGCCAAAGAGGTCCATGCCGACTTGCCGCACATATGGTTCGACGACGGCATGCGGGGCTACATCGAGTGGGAAATCCGCCGCGCGCTCAACGGTGCGCGGAAAATAACCCCGGCGTAAGGTCTCGGTGGTCCTGGGTGCGCCGGCACGCGATCGACAGCGGCTTTCCCATAATTTACAGCGCTCGGTCGAATACCGGTTGAGAAAGCTTGAACTTTCACGGTTTCCGTTTATGCGTACCGGCATTGCATCGCCGGCGAACGCTCCGCGCTCGCTGCCGCAAAAGAGATGGACAGTGGTTCTGCGCTGTTTCCGCTGTCAGCGCAGCTTCGCAGTGAGCAAAGTCACGATCGACAGTTTTGCCCTCCCGCCGCAAGTCATCCCGTGCCGGCATTGCGGCGCTCAGCCGTCGATCTCTCCTCAACTGCGCCTGCATAAGATCGTCGAAGTGTGCCGATAGCTCTGCGGCACATTAACAAGCTCGGGAGAATTACATGCAAAAAGCAGCGGGTTTGTGGATCGACCATCGAAAGGCGGTCGTTGTGCTTGTCGGAGACGGAGGCGAGGAAACGAGGCTAATCGAATCGGGCATGGAGAAGCACGTCCGATTTTCCGGAGGCGGCAGATCGGAGCAAGGGAGGGCGGACGACCAGCGAGATAAAAAATTTACCGGCCATCTGAACAAATACTTTGACGAAGTGATCTCGCATATCGGCGATGTCGAGGCGATTCTTATATTCGGCCCCGGTGAGGCGAAGGGCGAGCTCGAAAAACGTCTCGCCAAAAAAGGTCTCAGCGGGCGCATCGTCGGCATCGAAACAGTCGACAAAATGACGGATGGCCAGATTGCGGCAAAAGTCCGACAGCATTTTGAGAATAAGGCTGTCGGTTGAAATATTCCAACGGTGGCTGGGAACGGTGCCTGGGGTCAGGCTTTCCATTCCTGACAATCTTTGCCCGATTAAACCGCGCCACTTAAGCTGCATGTTCCCGTCATTGGGAGATCTTCACTGCGACGCCGACAGGCAATGGACTCTCACCAACACTCAAGGCCGCGCCTAGTTGTGAAATCTCGTAGGATGAGACTTTTCCATTTGAAATTCCTTCTTTTCTGGCGGCTGCCACTGCGTCGGCTGGGGGTGTTTTGATCAGGTATTTGACGTTGCTTCCATCCTTCAGAGTGATCGAGAGAACCGCTTCTTTCCCCTCTTCCGTCGCCAAGGTTTGCAACGCGGCAACTTGAGTCGCGAGGGTCGTTGTTTTCACCGTAGCCATATACAGCCAGATGAAAGAGCCGATGATGGCGGCGATCAGCAGCCAGGCGTATTGGCCGACCCTTTTCTGCCTCGTCACAGCGCGGCTCCGCTGTGAATCAAAGAAATGGCGGTAATCTTCCTTTTCCGCCGCCGCTTTCTTTGCCGGATCCAGTTCCATTGAACTTGGCGGTTGATCGAAGGAAAGCCCGACGCTGTTCAACACCATGCCCGCGATCACAAACACTAAAGGGATGGCGACGATAAAGATGGGATTCATAAATCTCTCCTTTCGGATCTACTGTTGACCTTGTCAGGCCGTCTGTGTTTCGTCTCCGGGACAAATATAGCTGATCAGAATCGATGGTGGAAACAGTAATTTAAGCCCGTCCATTTATTTTGATCCGCCCCTATCTTTCTTCCGAATAAGGTTGATACTGAATTTGCGAGTCGGGCAGCGAAGACATCATGGATCGAAAAAGCGCCCGACGACGATAGACGGGAAAGACGGAAGCCAGGCATAGGGTTCGACTCCTCGGTTACCTGAAATTCTTCAAGTAAGCCCCCAATAGCCCCTCTCGACGGTACAACCAAGGAGGTTGAAATGTATACTCGCAACGTCAGCATAAAGCTGAAGGGCAATTGTGCGCCGGAGTTTACCCGCACGCTCGAGA
>DATJFG010000055.1:0-20774 GCA_035495775.1 Verrucomicrobiia bacterium
TACCTGCCGCGGAAATTGAAAGAGAAGGACTGGCTGGATTAGCCCTGGTCGGTCTTACGGTTGAGGCACGAGGATCAGGTCGCCCGGCCGCGGTCCGGGCGGCAAGTTAAGGGAATAACAAAGCGAGAGAAGCAAATCCTCGCCGCCCTGGGCGCTGATCTGCAGTGTCCGTCTGGGCGGCCCCGTAATGACGCGGGTAAGCCGCTGCCGCTCAGGCTCGCCACCGGGACCTCCACCGGGACTCTGCCACGTCTGAACAAGCTGACCCGAATCGTCGAAGCCATCCATCCGAATGGGCATCGAGTGCGCCTTGACGTATTGCAGTCGAATCCAACGCGCGCCGAACGGTAATCGTGCCTCGACCCCGCCGATCTCCAGCTCGCGGTTGCCGTCCGGCTGCCCGACTGGAAACTGATCCGTAACCCGCGACGGTGGCCCGGGGAGCGGCCGATATTCGACATCGCCGATGGTTCGTGGCCCAGTCAACTGACCAAGCGGCAGAGATTGGAAGTCGTTGCACGCGTCGGCAGGCAAGACCGTAACCGTCGTCTCGCATTGCTGCTCGCCCGCCGGCGTGTTGTTCGGGCCCGAAAAGAAGTGCACGGTGGTCGTGGTCCCGCGCTGAAAAGCCGCGGGATGATCGTCTTGGATCGGCGGCAAGGGACCCGCGGGGCAGCCACCGTTCCAGGTAGCCTGCAGACGATTCGCGATTTGATCGAATGGAACCTCGGTGTCTCCCGGGAAAACCTGCACGACGAGCGGCTGCGGGCATACGAGCTGCGGCCGCCCGAAGACGGTCACGGGTTTTTGCGATGCCACGCTGCAGCTCAAGCTGTCCGTCGCGCTGACGGTCACAAAGTATTGTCCGGGAGCGACGGCGCCGAGCGGGACGTTTTGCTGAAGCGGATTCGCACACGGCGTGGCGCCGCCGCAAACGGCGATGGGAGCCTGATCGTCGACCTTGACCTCGACCGACTGCAATGTGCCGCCCGTCGATTCGGCGGTGACCGTAAGGTTCACATTGTTTGGATCGCAGCTCGCTTCCGGCGACACGATGTCTGCGCGCAAGGTGGAATCGATGCCGCTGCCGCCGAGCTGCGCGCAGACTCCGGACAATTCTCCGCATTGGAGCATGCCGGTCGATGGAACGCTTTGGGTCGCCAGCGTCAGGTCGGTGACCTGCGACGTCGCATTGCTGCGCAGGCTCACAGTGGGCTGCAGCTGATATTGCATGAAGGCCGGCAAAACCATGCTGGCATCGGCCGAGGAAGCGGCGTCCGCCCCCGCGAACGGCGCCGCTAGGGAGCTTCCGGTCGCTCCATCGTAGCGGAGGAACGCGCCGTTCTCATCTTGCTGCTGTTGCAGCGCAGCGCTCGTGATGTTCAGCTTCGGAGCGAAGAGACTGAAATTGGGAGGCGCCAGTAAAGTCAACGCGAACTCTCCGAAGCAGGCGTTCACAGCCGGAAGCGTCGTCTCTTGATTCGGGACCGAGGGAAGGGTGTTGCCCGTGTTTAATAGGACATCGAGCGATTCCTGAAAGACGTTTGAGTCCGACAATTGCACGCGAAACGAAGTTTCCCTCCACGGTGCCGGCAAGGTGTCATTGCCGGCTTGTGATCCGTTGGCGCGGCTCAGCCCCACCAGCGGCAGAGCGCTGGTAAGATCCCACTGCTGCGCCGTCGAATCGAAGCTCCCGTCGAGCTTCGAAAACGAACGCGCTCCCGTCCCGTTGGCGCCGGGATTGCCCTGATCGTCAAAAAAGAAATTGGGGTCGCCATCGGCTTTCACAAAAGATGTAGCGCTGGGATCGAAAACCGACGTGAACGGACTGATCACCAGCTGGCCGAGTCGAGTGCCGGGGCGGGGATCGCGCAAGGTAAGGCTTTGACGCAGCGTGAACGGAATGGCGATGAACGTCGAGCCTAGATCGGTCGTCCCGCCTTGCGTCACGTTAACGCTCTGTGGGCCCGTGAGCTGGGGAAAGCGCAGCACTGCGCTTCCGTCGTCGAGCAGCGCGCGCGCGGTAACGGTGAACTGCCCCGGCGGAACCGCGTCGAACTGCCACGCGTGCGGCGGAGTGTTACCGCTGACGTTGGGGTCGTCGAACGTGAAGCCGATCGGCCCTAGCTCGACGCGGATGCGCGACTCCGTATGGCCGACGACGTCGACGAGCCCTTTCACGATTCCGGCGGAGCGCTGTACCTGAACGTCGACCTGAAGCTGCGGCGCGTCGCCGCATGCGACGTCGAGCGGGCTGGCGGCTCCGCCGAAAGCGACGGTTCCCTCCGGAAGATTGGGATCCTGCGGAAAACCCGACTGACTCGTCGTAAAGACGCAGCCCACGCCCACCTGCACGCGTTGTCCCGCCCGCGTCAAGATGGGAATCGATACTCCCTCGTTGCGCAGCGTCGACACAAGCGTCGCTATCGGCGCTGACACAGCCTGCGGCTGGAATTGCGTCCCGGCGGCATTCTCCCTCACGGCGGCCGCGGCCGTGCAGACGGCGGGCAGGTCGAGCGCGTCCAGATCCTGCGCCGGACCGGTCGCCCGAACGCTGACGTTCGTCAACGCGGGGCATTCCACGAGATCGAAGGTCGCTTGCGCCGAAGGAAGCAGATTGGGCGAAATAAGCGCCCCTGGAGATGTCGGCTGGATAGTTCCGAACCGGTAAGACGCCCCGTTTTGGAAATTCACTTTCTTCACTTGCATCGCAAACTGCGATCCGGCTGCGTCGACGTTGGGATTGATAGTGTACTGCGCCAGAGCGGGGGGCGTTATCCCGCCGCCGAAGGTGTAGCTCGTCGTCGCCACCTGAGTCACGTTGGCGGTATTGGTCGCGACGACGTCGTCACCGGCGACGACCGAAGTTCCGTTAAGGAAAACGAGGACGGGCTGAGGGGCAGGGCTTAGCTGGATCATCCCGCTGAGCTGCCCGACGTCCACGGTCGTGGCGCAGCCGGCCAGCGACGTCGCCCACATGGCGATGAAGAGTCTTACGGCGCAAGAAGCAGACGATCGGCGCATGCTGCGCCGCGAATAACGTCGCTTTCTCCACACGCGTCGATTCATCATCGCAGGCTCGATCCGTCCCGAACTTCAAAGACGTGGCAGATCCCGACAGGATTTCGGGACGGCTCGACAAATAGGATAAAGATAGCCAACAGTCAAGAAGAAACATTGACGGGCGATCGTCAGGTGGGGCCCGCGAGCGAACTCAAGTACGCTCTCGACGCGCTCGCGAACAATGAGCGGAAAAGAGAAGGGATGGTTGGATTAAGCAAGTCACCGCCGGCAACAATACCGCCTACCGCACTTTCACGGTGATCGCGTTCGAGCTTCCGGCCGCTCCTTTACTGTCGGTGACGGTGAGTTTGGTTTTAAAGCTTCCGCTCTTGAAGTAAACGTGCGGTCCGATGCCCGAGATCGCTCCGGTATTCGACGTGTTGCCCACCGTCGAGTTCCCGTCACCCCAATCCAATTTGTAACTCCAGGGTCCGTTGCGGTCTAGAAAGTCTGACAACAAGAATGTTTCAATATCTCAGGAAGACCTACCTGCCGCGGAAGCTGAAAGAGAAAGACCGGCTGAGTTGAGACGCGGTTAGATCCGCGACCCCTGTTCCACGATCTCCAGACGCCGCCCGACCGCGGCGTCAAAGCGAGGTTCCCGCTTGACACACCGCTCCAGCTGGACTAAACTTAGTCTAGTCATGCGTCGTTTCAACATTCACGCAGCTAAAACGCAATTCTCGAAACTGGTCGAACGCGCGGCCGGCGGCGAGGAGATCGTCATCGCCAAGTCGGGGAAACCCGTGGCCCGTCTGGTTCCTTTCGTGACGGAGAAAATACCGCGCCGGCCCGGCGCCATGCGTGGAAAAATCCGCATCAAGAAAAGCTTCGACAATCCTCTGCCTGAAGAGATCCTCGCCGCGTTCGAAGGCCGTTCCTGAGTTGTGCGACTGCTCCTCGACACTCACGTCCTCTTGTGGTGGCTTGCGGACGACTCCAAGCTCGGTAAAGAGGCTCGCAGCATGATCGCGGACCCGGGCAATCAAGTTGCGGTCAGCGCGGCCACGGTTTGGGAGATCGCTATCAAAGTGTCTTTAAAAAAAATCGAGATCGATTTAGAGCATTTGGAGAACGGAATAGCGGAAAGCGGCTTTGATGCACTACCGATCGTCGCGAGTCATGCGATTAAAGCGGGACAATTACCCGCCATACACCGCGATCCATTCGATAGGATGCTTATCGCGCAGGCAGTCACCGAGGAGCTACGTCTAGTCACGCATGATGGGATATTCAAGCGCTACCGCCTCGAAGCTGAAGGCCTGCCGCCGATTTTCGTTTAAGGAATACGCGACCGCATTTAAGAAATTGCATTCTCCATTTCCTCCAGGTAGAAAAAGACTGGCTGGACTGACTTCGGAGAAAAGAATCCTTGGCCTTCGAATATCTTCCTGTTATGGCTCGCGCCGGGGCGCCCAAACCCCTGCGGGTGCTCGCGACACCATCCAAGACCGCCTGGTGTCCGATTAAGAAACCGCTTGCCCAATCGCGAGTCGCGCTCTTGACGAGCGCGGCGCTGCGGCTGGATGGCCAGAAGCCGTTCATACCTCGCGACGATACGAGTTACCGCCTGGTGCCATCCGATCCGTCGGCCGGCGCAATCGTCATCGACCATCATTCGGGAATTGGCCGAGTCCCACGGCAGGACCCGGAGATCGTCTTTCCGCGTACAGCGGTCGCGGCATTGGCGAACGAAGGCGTGATCGGCGCCGTGTCACCTTTCCACGTCTCTTTCATGGGCGGCCTCAAATGTCATCAAGAAGTCGAAACGGAGCTCGCTCCCGCCATCGCGAGCGAATTAAAACGCGCCGGAGTCGACGCGGCCCTGCTCGTCCCCTACTGACCCTTTTGTCACGAGACCGTCGGTCTCATAGCCCATGTCGTCGAAGCCAGCGGCATCCCCACTCTTGTGATCGGCACGGCGCTCGACATCATGTCGCAAGTCGCGCCGCCCCGCGGCGCTTTCGTCGATCACCCCGTGGGCAGAACTTTCGGCACGCCACACGACCGCCCGCGCAACGTCGAGGTCCTGCGCAAGGCGATCGTTGAATTTCCCCGGTTCGTGGATTGCGGTGAAATTCGCTCCCTCTCCTGCGAATGGCAGGCCGACGGCGGCCGCGTATGGGAAGCCGATCTGCGCGCCGAACTGCTTCATGAGCGTTGATCCTTTGCCTCATCGTTCAAACTGAAATTGCATTCTCCGCTCGCCGCGGATATGGTGTCGCGTAATTCACCGCGAAGGAATTTTGATGTTCAACTTCGATCCTAAATCGAAAGAGTTCTGGGACCCGCAAGAAACCCGCAAAGAAGTGCTGCGCGTTTTCGATATCTGCTACGGCTGCACGCTGTGCCACACGCTCTGCCCGTCGTTCGTGAGCCTGTTTCAAATGATGGACGAGAACTTCGGCGAAGCCGATCGCATCAACGATCAGCAGATCAAGCACGTCGTCGATCAATGCTATCAGTGCAAGCTCTGCTACCCGATCTGCCCGTACGTGCCGCCGCACGAGTGGCTGATCGATTTTCCGCGCACGATGATGCGCTCCGACCTCGTGCGCGCGAAGCAAACCGGCATCAGTCTCGCCGATCGGCTCTTCGGCGACACCGATCTCGTCGGCACGATCTCCAGCTGGTTCGCGCCGCTCGTCAACTGGGCGAACAAAAATCCGACCATGCGCGGCTGGATGGAGAAATATCTCGGTATCCACCGCGACCGGCTGCTGCCGACCTATCACGGCGAGACCTTCGCCAAATGGTTTCGCAAGCGTCCGGCGCAGAAAGCCAAAGACGACGAGAAGATCGCGCTGTTCTACACCTGCACCGTCAACTACAACGAGCCGGACATCGGCAAGGCGGCTGTGGCCGTCTTGGAGAAAAACGGCATCGAATGTACCGTGCCCGAGCAGCAGTGCTGCGGCCTCCCATTTCTCGACGTGGGGCAGATGGAGCGCGCGCTGGAAAAGATGGAGGCGAACGCCGCTTCGCTCGCCAAAGCCGTGCGCCAGGGCTACAAGATCGTCGCGCCGAGCGCGAGCTGCAGCTACATGCTGAAGCAGGATTACCCGCGCTTTTTGCCGAACGAAGACGCGAAGCTCGTCTCCCAGAACACCTACGACCTCTCGGAATATCTCGTCAAGGTGAACGAGCGCGGCAAGCTCGACCTCAACTTTTCGGATAACCTCGGCAAGATCCGCTACCATCAGCCCTGCCACTTGAAGGCGCAGAATATCGGCTTCAAGGCGCAGGAGCTCTTATCGCTGATCCCCGGCTCCGAGGTCGCGCGCATGCAGTGCTGCAGTGGCCACGACGGCAGCTGGAGCGTGAAGAAAGAAAACTTCGATGCGTCGATGAAGGTCGGCAAACCGCTTTTCAAGTTCATGAAGAACGACGACGCCTGCACCGCGACCGACTGCCCGCTGTCGGCCATCCAGGTGGAGCAGGCGACCGGCAAAAAGCCGGTCCATCCGATCGAGATCCTCGCGCGCGCCTACGGCCTGGACGCAAAAAAGCCCTGAGCGGATTTTCCGCCCAGGGCTTTTTCTTGAGCGATTAATTTAGATTACCTGCCGGGCTGCGGATCGAGGATCCAGCCCTTCTCCTTTTCGATGTTGATGACGAAATTGTCATCGTCGTCCGACGGCATCACCTCTTTAAGATGCTTGTCGTAGGCCTCCTGCGACAATAATTCGCCGGTAACGCTGTACGGCTTCCCCGCATATTGCCCGATGTAGCGGCGAAACTTATCGCTCGGGATCGTGAGCCTGGGAGTGTCTTTGGCGATGTAGTGGTTCAGCGCATCGACCAGCGCGCTGACTTCCTTGAAGAACGTCGTGCGCGAGAGCTCGTTCAGCTTATCCATGTCGGCGGGCGCGTCGTAGAGCTGCTCGTCGTAGCGCCCCTTCAAGCCCCAGACGTACGCCCAATGCGCCGAGCTCGATTCGTCCTGACCGAAGAGGTCATAGGCGGTCGAGACCCACTTGTTGAAATACTTCTGGATGATCGCCATGGGAATTTTTCCCGCCTTGACGATGCGCACGAGGCCGATGTTGCCTTGCGCGAGATGATACGCCTCCTCCTGGAGCATCGGCAGGCAGCTGCGGCCGAGCGGGGCGAAGGCCGAGCGGCTCAGCATGTTCAGCTGATATTTCCCGTCGCGGTCGATGAAGCTCGTATAGGTGAAGAAGTCGAGCCAGTTCCGCACCGGCTGATTGAAGGAATCGAGCAGCCGGCTGTTCTCCGACGCGCGCCGCTCGAGCAGGTTCTGCGCCTGGCGCTTGCCGCTGTCGCCGAAGTGAGTCATCAGCACATAGGCCATCTGCCAGCCGTGGCGCATCTCCTCGCGGTTGATGCGGATCAAATTTTTAAGGTCGACGTCGGTCGGCGCGCGCTCGATCAGATTTCTCTGCTGCTCGACCGAGGCGAACTCGGTGTCGCCCTGGAACTCGATCAGATGCCCGAGCGCGTCGCGAATGCGCTGGTCGGGAACATCGGTCA
The DNA here is from genome assembly GCA_035495775.1 of Verrucomicrobiia bacterium. Taxonomy (GTDB): domain Bacteria; phylum Desulfobacterota; class Binatia; order UBA9968; family UBA9968; genus JAJPJQ01. The sequence continues at coordinate 7,558 of DATJFG010000055.1, forward strand.
GCTTCTCCCATTTGGGCCGCCCGGCATAATCGCCGAATTCGATCTCGTTGCTCTCGATCTCGGCGAGCTTCGTCTCGAAGTGGTAATCGTTCCCGATGAGCTCCATTGGATAGCCGATGTCGTCGTGCCACGCATGAAAGTAATCCACCCAGTCATCGAAATTCTCGAGCCGTGTTTTCTTAACGAACATTGCCCACTCCCCAGCTGCGCGCCGGCAGCCCATTATTATTAATATGAATATCTAATAGAACGGACGTTCGTAAAGCTATTAGACTGCCGTCGGGCGTTTTGCAAGGGCCGACGGATGCAAAATACCCTTCGCCGTGAGCGTCCGCTCGATCTTCGCATCATACAGCTTCATCAACGCCGTCTCGACCGCCGTCCCCTCGATGGCGCCGAGGGCGTGGGCGATCGCCTGCAGCGTCGCCATGCCTTCGGGCCGGTGCTGCGCGCGCAGGTAATATTTCGGCGCGTTCGCCGCGTCGAGTTTCACGCGCGGCACGTCCTTTAATTCCGGATGGCGGTAGAGCATCTTGCCGGCCTGGCGCCAACTCCCGTCAGGAACGATCAGTTGAATCGGCCGGGCGTCCTGCCGCAGCAAATCGCCGCTCAGCTCGACGGCGTCTTTCGACGGATAAAATAAAAACGTGCGGTAGCGCTCGCTCAGGAGATCGCTCAGATCCAGCGTCTCGCCCAACTCGCCGCGCACGCGCATCTCGCTGTTCGTGAGCGCGCGGAGCGCAAGGCGCCCGGTGTTGCTGCTCTTCTTCAGTTCGTTCGTATGGACCACGAGGCAGACGCGGGTCTTCAGCGTGAGCATCGGTATCGCGTCGCAGATGCAAAAAATCCGATTCATGTAACAGATCGGACAGGATTCCTGCAGGCGTCGGCGAGCCATATAGGAATTGTAGTCCATTTGGACGTCGCGAAGCAAAACAGCGGATTCGGAGCCCCTCGATCCTTCGACGGCGCTGAGGACAGGCAGGCTCAGGGCGAACGGAGAACCAGTGCAGTTGAAAATAAGAGATAATTCCGTTCGTGCTGAGCTTGTCGAAGCACTCTTTGATTCTTTCAGCTTGCTTGACAAGCTTCCTAGCGCACGGCTAATCTCCGACCCGTTCTTTGTAGAAGGAGGTCATCGATGCGTGTAAACATTTCCCGCGTCCTGTTCATCGCCGGTTGCTGCGCGCTCTTCGCACGCGATGCCGCAGCCCAGCAAACAACGTATCTACAGCTGAGTCCCACGGTTAAAGCAGTGCTCTACTCGCCCGCGCAGAGCGGCGCGTCGCGCGTGGCGGTCGTCAACATGCACGAGGACGGCAACCGTCTGGAAGACATCGCCTGCACCGAGCTCGTCAAGCGCGGCATTTACGTGCTGTGCATGAACGGCCGCTCGGATAACAACGAGGCGCTCGATTTCTGGAACGACCTGCCGCTCGATATCGCGACCGGCATGAAATATTTGAAAGACACCGTCAAGGCGACCAAGATTCTCCTCTATGCCGGGAGCGGCGGCGGCCCGCTGATGACCTTCTACCAGAACGTCGCGCAGAACGGCCCATCGGTCTGCCAGGGGAAAGAAAAGCTGATCCCGTGCAAGAGCGATCTGGCCGGCCTGCCGCCGGCGGATGGCATCATCATGCGCGACGCCCATCCGGGCACGGCGGTGAACACGCTCCGCTCGCTCAACCCCGCGATCGAGCGCGACGATCAGCCGGGTCGCAGGAATGCGGCGCTCGATCCGTTCAATCCGAAGAACGGCTACAACGCCTCCGGCGAGTCATACTACTCGAAGGAGTTCAAGCAGCGCTACTTCAAGGCGCAGGCCGCGCGCATGAACCGCCTCGTCGACGCCGCGGTCGCGAAGCTGCGCGCGATGGAGGCGGGAAAATATCCGTACGGCGATGACGACGCGTTCGTCGTTTACGGCAGCGACGGCGCGCGCCTGGCCGAGATGGATATTTCCGTCGACGGCGCGACCCAGAAGCCGCAGAAGCTGCTTAAGAACGACGGCACGCTCGTCACGGAGGTCGTCAAGAGCGTGCGCGTGCCGGCGAAAGACGCCGCGCAACGGATGCGCTCGTTCCAGGACAGCGCGAAGCTGCTAACGGTAAAATCGTTCCTCGGCACGCGCGCGATCCGCGCGCGCGAGTCCTACGACGGAATAGACTACTGCTCGAACAACAATTCGACGCCGTGCCATCTCGAGAAGATCAGCGTGCCGATCCTGATCTTCGGCATGGGCGGCCACTATTTTCTCCGCGACAACGAGATCCACTACGAGGCCGCCGCGAGCCGCGACAAGGAATACGTCATCATCGAAGGCGCCTCGCACGGCATCCGCCCGTGCAAGGCCTGCGAGACGACGCCGGGGCAGTATTCCAACACCGTGAAGAACATGTTCGATTACACGCAGAAATGGATCAACGCCCGCTTCCAGTGAAAAGGAGAACAGCGATGACGATTAAAATTTTTTCAGCCTGCTGCGCGCTGCTCATGGCGCTCGGCGCGGCGACGCATTGCGGGCGGCGGACATCATCGTCGAGTGGTCGAGCGTCAAGGCGCCGCCGCCGCCGGTGCTCAAGCCCGTGACGCTGGATACAAAGACGACGGCGCTGCTCATCCTCGACATGATGAAGTCGAACTGCGCGCAGCGTCCCCGCTGCCTTGCCACTGTGCCCAGCGTCAAAAAATTGCACGATCAGGCGCGCGCCGCCGGCATGATGATTTTCTACTCGCTCGTCAGCGATGATCCCACGCCAGGAAATATCGTCGACACTGGCCTGGCGCCGCGCGACGGGGAATGGGCCCGCGTCCGCGGACCGGACAAATTCATGGGCTCCGGGCTCGACGAGAAGCTCAAGGCGCGCGGCGCCAAGACCGTCATCGTCTGCGGCACGTCGGCGCAGGGCGTCGTCATCGGCACCGGCAGCGGCTTGGCGCAGCGCGGCTACAAAGTGATTGCGCCGGTCGATTGCATGTCGTCGGAAGACCCTTACATGGAGCAGTACGCCGCCTTTCACATGGCTAAAGGCGGTCCGGCGATCGTTACAGGGGCGACGACGGTCACACGCAGCGATATGATTAAGTTCTAGAACTTACGGCGCGTCGGTCGGGTCCCAGCAGGTGCGCAGGTTCTCGTCGAAGCTGTCGAGGACGCGCATGTCCGCCGCGGAAAGCTCGAAGTCGAAAACATCGGCGTTCTCGACGATGCGGCGCGGCTTGGAAGATTTCGGGATAACGACGAAACCCTTCTGAAGACCCCAGCGGATCAGCACCTGTGCTGTCGTCTTGACGCCGCCGGGGCGCGAGAAGCTCTCCAGCAGCGGCAGGCGAGCCCAGACCGGCGCGGGGGCGCCGTCTTTGGAATATTTTTTCGCGATCGCGACGAGCTTGGGGTCATTCAGCCGTCTTCCGTGCGTGAGCGGGCTGTAGGCTTCGATAACGACGCCGCGCGCGGCGCAAAAATCGATCAGCTCGCGCTGATACAAATAAGGATGGATCTCGATCTGGTTCACCGCCGGCAGCGTCTCGCTCTCGCCGAGAAGCTCCGTCATATGGCGGATCGTGTAGTTGCTGACGCCGATCGAGCGCGCCTTCCCCTTGTTGCGAAGCCGTTCGAAAACTTTCCAGCTCTGGTGACGCAGGCGCACGGGAAAATGGATCAAGTAGAGATCGACGTAATCTATTTTGAGCTTTCTCAGACTGTCGTCGAGGGCAGCTTCGGGGTCGTCATGGTCGTCGTTCCATAATTTCGTTGTGACGAAAACCTGCTCGCGGCCGAGTCCGCTCGCGCGGATCGCGGCGCCGACGCTCGCTTCGTTGCCGTAGCCCGCCGCGGTGTCGATGTGGCGATATCCCGCTTCCAGCGCGGTGACGACCGCCGCCTCGCACGTCCGTCCGGATCGCACCTGCCAGACTCCGAAGCCCAGCTGCGGGATCAGATGGCCGTCGTTCAATTTAATTTTGCCGTCGATCGCGAGCGTCATCGCCTGTCGTCCTAAGACGGCTATTATGGTACAGGAATAACCGTGGCCCTCAATATCGTCTCGCCGGGAAAAGAAAAATCGCTGGCCGAGCGCATGCGGGCGCTCGGCGTGCGCGAAGAGGACATCGAGGAGCAGTTCGTCCGCTCCTCGGGCGCCGGCGGCCAGAAGGTGAACAAAACTTCCTCCTGCGTCGTGCTCCATCACCGGCCGACGGGCGTCCGGGTCAAATGCCAGCAGGAGCGCTCGCAGGCGCTCAACCGCTTTCTCGCGCGGCGGCTGCTCGTCGACAAGATCGAGGCGAAGGTGAAAGGCGCGCAAACGGCCGCCGCGCAGGAGATCGCGCGCATCCGGCGGCAGAAGCGCCGGCGCTCGCGCCGCGCCAAGCAGAAGATGCTCGAAGCCAAGCGCCGCCAGGGGGAGAAAAAGTCGCTGCGAGCTTCGCCGCGGAATTACGACGATTAGATCTATCGCCGATAATTGAGCTACTGAATCCCCGCCGCCTTCAAATATCTTAAGTCGATAAACCGCTCCGCGGGCGGGGCGGGCGTCGGGATGACGCCTGCCTCGCTCATCAGCGCGAGCACCCGATTGAATGCTTGCAGGTCGATTTCGCCTTTTTTCGGCAAAACGTTTTTTCCAGGCTCGTGGTAGGGCGCAAAGATCTCGCCCGCGATTTCGGGCGAGGTCTTCAGCGATCCGGCGATAATGTTCTCGACGTCGGGGCGGTTTTTCGCATCGTTGATGAATTGATAGGCGGCGGCGAACGCGCGCACGAAGCGGACGAGCGCATCCTGGTTCTTCTCGCCCCATTCGCGCCGCGTCATGTCGACGTTGAAAATGAGATCGGCACCCGCCTCGTAGTTGAAGCCGAGCCTGCGGTATCCCTCTTTAATCGCCGCGATGTCGTCCGGCTGCCCCATCGGCACCGCGGCGCATTCGCCGGCCTTCAAGCAGTCGAATCGCGCGGACGTCCCGACGACGGCCTTGGTGTGGAAATCCGCAGGCTTGATGCCGTGATGCGCGAGCAGTCTCAGCGTCGAGAGGGTAATCGTATCGCCGGGGGTCGATAAGCCCACGACTTTCCCCTTGAGATCGGCGTAACTTTTTATCTCGCTGCGGACGATCAGGCTGTAAACCGGATTCAGCGTTTGCGCGGCGATCGCGACCGACGGCGATCCCTTGAGCACCGCCTGGATCAGATAGGGCGTCGCATTCCTGCCGGCGTCGACCTCGCCCTTATCCAGCGCCGCGACGATCCGATCGGTGCCGCCGGGAATGGGAACGACGACGAGATCGATGCCTTCGCGGACGAAAAATCCCTTGCGCTCGGCGACGGTGAGCGGCAATGAAGACAAGCTTCCGGCCGAGGCGGCGTTTTGGCCGTAGCGCAGCGCGATCCGCTCCGCCGCGCCGGCGTCGGCGATCGACGCCGCGTAAAATAGCGCGGCGATCATGAATCGAAGAATAAATCGCATCGATGTGCCCTCCCGTCAGCCGTTCTTACGCGGCGCGAAAGTAGCATAAGTCCGGCGGAAGTCAACGGCGGCAGCCTCTTCAAAACTCCAGATCGTCCTTTATACTTTAATGGGCGCGAAAACGCGCAGGAGGTGATATGCGGCTCGACCAAGAAGGCGAAAGCGGCAACATCGAGGACCGACGAGGATTTCGTGTCTCTCCGGGAATCGCGGGCGGCGGCATCGGCACGATCGTCATCGTGCTGATCGGCCTGTATCTCGGCATTGATCCGAGCGCGCTGCTGCAAACGAGGGTCGACACGAGCGCGCCGCCGGCGCGCGAGGCCGGCGCGCCCGACGAGATGCGCACCTTCGTCTCGCATGTGCTCGCGAGCACGGAGCGCACCTGGAGCGAGATCTTCGAGCAAAACGGCCGGCGCTACGAGCCGCCGAAGCTCGTGCTCTTCACCGAGGCGGTGGAGTCGGCGTGCGGTTTCGCACGAACCGCTTCCGGCCCGTTCTACTGCCCCGACGACCGCAAGGTTTATATCGATCTCGATTTCTACCGCGAGCTGCGCGAGCGCTTCCACGCGCCGGGCGACTTCGCTCAGGCCTATGTCATCGCCCACGAGGTCGGACATCATGTACAGAACCTCCTCGGCACACTCGGCAAGGCGCACGCGGCCGAGAGCCGCGCCGGACGCGCCGACGCCAACGCGATCTCGGTGCGCGTGGAGCTCCAGGCCGATTGTCTCGCCGGCGTTTGGGCGGCGACCGCCAACCGCGAGCGCAAGATTTTAGAGGAAGGCGACGTGGATGAGGGCTTGAACGCCGCCGCCCAGATCGGCGACGATCGACTGCAGAAGCGCGCGCAGGGCTACGTCGTCCCGGAGGGCTTCACTCACGGCAGCGCCGAGCAGCGCGTGCGCTGGTTTCGCCGCGGCCTCGAAGGCGGCGACATGAGTCTATGTGACACCTTTTCGCGAGGATCGGTGTAGTCGTCAGCCGCCCAGGTACGCCTCGCGCACGCGGTCGTTGCCGGAAAGCTCGGCCGCGCTGCCTTCGAGGATCGTCTTTCCGGTCTCGAGCACGTAGCTATTGTGCGCCCATGATAAAGTCATCGACTTGGATGTCTTTGGTGAAATGGCCGACTTCCTTCGTCTCGATACGCGCAAGCGCACCTTGGGCAAGCCAAGCGTCGTTGAATTCGGTTAACTTGCCGCCCTGCTCCGTCAAAGCCGTATAGTGCAGGGCCAGCGGAAAAGTGATCAGGCGCTTCTGGAAGAGCACATCAAAAAATTCAAATCCCGGCCCTGGCCGCTCGTCCGGCCATAAAGCTTCGTTTCGTTTGTCGTTTAACAATATATAAGTGATCGGGCGCATAACAAAATCGGCGAAGGCTCCGTAAGAGGACCGCCCAGCGTCGAAGAACAGCGATATTTTCGACTCCCGCAACAAGATGTTGCTGCCTCCGGTCTGCTTAAGAACCTGTGTAATGACGGCGCGCTCCGATCCATGATCGTAGCGCGCCTTCGCTCGGACCGGTATTTTGCCCGTCAGTTCATATCGTTTCACGACGAAGTCGATCACGGCTGATAACTTTCCTGGAATTGTGGCGAATTTTGAAAAATCTTCGTCGCTAACGGAAAAGAGCGTCGCCATATTGGAACGCGTCTTCTCCGCATTGAGAATTTTTATCGGTCCCAAGATTTCTTGAATGACCCTGGCGTTTAATTTGGCGGATGGGTCAAAATTCGAAACGTAACCCTTGTGCTCTAAAGTTCGTCCGTCCGGAAACGTCAAAGAAGCTTGGATGTTCCTGGGCTCAACCGCATAGCCCGCCGGCAGGCCGGAAATCTGTAAAGGTGCCGAAATATTTTTCTTGGCATTGTCTTGGGGTCGCCGTCGCAGTTCGTCGCTCACGCGCCGCGCTCGCGGATCTGGTACGACCGCCACATTTACGGCAGCGGTATCGATCGCCGCCCTTTGCTCCTCATTGCTACGTCCTAAAAAATCCCAACTCCAAAAATGATTGAGCAGAGAAACAAAAACAACCGCCAGCCCAATGCTGAGCCAGGCGCGGCGTGCTTCCCTCGCGCGGTACAGGCCAATCAGCAAATAGGCGCTGATCGCCAGAGTTGCCAGCGTGGTTACGACATACCGCGAGTCTTCCAGGTGAGGCTTGCTTGGTCCTTTCAAGAAGGATGGCGTGCCGGTGTACCAAACGACAGTCATATAGACCAAGATCAGGAGATAATAACCGATAAAAAAGGACGCGCCCAACAAGGCGAACCGCGCGAAGCTCTGCGTCAGCGCCGCCAGGACCATGATATAAGCGAGGAATTTCAATTGCTCGAGGAAGATCTCCGGCGCGGCGAGCCAAAGCTGGCGCGCCGACGCGCCATGCGTAGCGAGAATAACGAGTTCGGTTACGAGCGGCGGTAGGATGAGGATAGAGCCGAGGAACAACATTTTGCTTTTTAGCAGCGTCCCTCCATCGAGCGGACGCGTAAACCAAAAGGCCGTGGTGCCGACCAGCGGCTCCTCGTGAATCAGGATCGGTATAATAACGATCGGCAGCAACAGTTGTAGAATTGGCACGAGAGTCCGCAACACGTTGGTTATCGCCTGCAAGGTCAAGTCTTCCCCGGCTTCTGCTATTCCGGGGATAATCAGTGCGGCTTGAAGAAGGATGAGCAGCAACCAGAGTGCGACGGGCAACCGCAATCGTATTAAATCTTTCCGCAACTGATGAAAAGTCAAGTTCACAGTCGGTACGTGCGGGCCAGCGTTAAAAAAATATCTCGCAACGACATCGGCGAGGATTCCATTTGTTCGCAGCCTGGCAGCAGCGTGCGCAGCTGATTTTCCGTAGCCCCAGTCTCGTACCGGCTTTCGACGACCGTCAGCCGCTGGCCGGCTTGTTCCGGAAGCAACCAGCTCGAAGGAAGCTTATCGCGTACGTCAGTACCGGTTGGAATCGCTGCCTCTATTCTGCGAAATCTGGCTTGGAGCGAGGCTACTGGCTCAGATAATTGAAGCTCACCGTCTTTCATAATGCCTACCCAGTCGGCGAGCCGCTCCACCTCGTCGATGTCATGTGAAGATATCAAAACGGTCCAATGCTCCTGCTCGGACAGTTCCAAGACGCCGCGGATGAACTCGTCTCTCACGAGCACATCGAGACCGCTAAAAGGTTCGTCCAAAATCAGCAGGCGAGGCCTGTACGCGAGAGAAGAAACGAGCGTAGCCTTCATTTTCATTCCACGCGAAAGGCTCTTGAGTACCTGATCGACCGGGAGCTGGAAATCTTTGACCAACCTAGCGCAGAAAGCGTTGTCCCAAGTCGGATAAAAGGCCTTGCAATAACTGAGAAGGCGTCCGACCGTCATCCACTCCGGCACTTCCTGGTTCTCCGATACATAGCCGATCTGAGCGAAATTCTTCGACGCGAGCCGTGTGGTCTGAGTGCCGAGGACTGACGCTTCCCCGCTCGAAGGCCGCACAATGTTCATTAGCATTTTGATTGTTGTCGTTTTTCCCGCTCCGTTCGGGCCAAGAAATGCGTACACGGCGCCGTCGGGAACGGCAAGATTCAATCCGTGAACGGCGACTTTCTTTTTAAATGACTTGCCGAGATTTTTGGTTTCGATGACGTGGTTCACACTATTCCTTCACCAGGCGATTCCAAGCCCGGCGCACGGCCCGTAACACGTCTTCGAGTTTCAGTGCGACAAGGCGTGCGCCGACAACGAGACGCTCGACCTCCTCTTCCAGTAAGGCTTCTCGCTGTTCGGCCGTTGTCGGCCTCTTCTGCCGGATGATAGCACCGACGCCAGGCTCAATAGACAGCACACCTTCTTCGGTGAGGGTCGAAATGACCTTATGAGCGGTCGCAGGGCTGATGCGGAGTTCCTGGCTCAAAGTGCGGACCGACGGGAATCGATCGCCTGGAACCAGCCGACCGCCAACAATGGCGCGTCTGACAGCGAGCAGGACCTGTTCATGAACGGGAGAGCCGCTTTTGAAGCGAACGGCAAAGGGAAGCACGCGTGACGGAATATACTAGAATCGCCTTTGATTTGTCTACTTAAATATTTCCGATGAGTGCCGCCTATTATCCGCCCAGATACGCCTCGCGCACGCGGTCGTTGCCGGAAAGCTCGGCCGCGGTGCCTTCGAGGATGATTTTCCCGGTCTCCAGCACGTAGCCGCGGTGGCAGATCGCGAGCGCCATCGCCGCGTTCTGCTCGACCAGTAAAACGGTCACGCCTTCTTTATTGATCGCCTGCACGATCGCGAAGATCTGCTCGACGAGAATCGGCGCGAGCCCCATCGACGGCTCGTCCAGGAGCAAGACTTTCGGTTGCGCCATCAAACCGCGGCCGATCGCGAGCATCTGCTGCTCGCCGCCGGAAAGCGTGCCGGCCTTTTGCCGTATCCGTTCCTTCAAGCGCGGGAACAACGTGAACACTCGGTCGAGATCGTCGGCGCTGGCGCCGCCGCGACGGCTGTAAGCACCGGTGTGTAGATTCTCCAGGACCGAGAGGCGCGGGAAGACGCGCCGGCCTTCCGGAACGTGAGCCACGCCGCGGCGGACGATCTCGTGCGCCGGCAAAGATTCGAGCCGCTCGCCCTCGAGCCCGATCGTGCCGGTGCGCGCGCGGAGCAAGCCGGAGATGGTTTTCAGCGTCGTGCTCTTGCCCGCTCCGTTCGCTCCGAGGAGCGTCACCATCTCGCCGCGCTCGACGTTGAACGAAACTCCCTGCAGCGCGTGGATCGCGTCGTAATAGACGTGGAGACCGTCAACTCGGAGCATCGCCCGCCCACTTCCCCTTGCCGAGGTAGGCCTCGATGACGCGCGCGTCGTGACGGACATCGTCGGGCGCGCCGTCGGCGATCTTCTCGCCGTGATCGAGCACCGCGACGCGGTCGGAGATGCCCATGACGACGCGCATGTTGTGTTCGATCAAAAGGATCGAGCGCACCTCGGCCCCGACCAGCTTTTTCAGCAACGACATCAATGTGTGCGCCTCCGACGGATTCATCCCGGCGGTCGGCTCGTCGAGCAGCAGCAGCTTGGGCTGCGCCGCCAGGGCGCGCGCGATCTCGAGCCGGCGCTGGTCGCCGTAGGAGAGCCGCCGCGCCCAGATATCCTCCACACCGAAAAGGCCTACGAGCCCGAGCAATTCCATCGCGCGCTCGCGCGCCCGCTCCTCCTCGGCGTGCTTCCGCAGCGGGCGCAGGAGCACGTCGGCGAGCGTGAGCGGGATGCGCGCGTGCATCCCGACGAGCACGTTGTCCAGCACAGTCATCTCGCCGAACAGGCGTATATTCTGAAACGTGCGGCAGATGCCGGCGCGGGTGATCTTGTCGGGGGTCGCGTGCCGAAGCGGCCGCCGCTCGAAGCGGATCTCGCCCTCCTCCGGACGATAGAGGCCGGTGAGGACGTTGAAGAGGGTCGTCTTGCCCGCGCCGTTGGGGCCGATGAGCGCGGCGATCGTGTTGTCCTCGATCGCAAGATCGACGTTTTTGACCGCCACGAGGCCCCCGAACTTTTTCGTCACGCGATGGACTTCGAGGAGCGCCATCTATTTATCGCCCGTGGTGAGCTGAGTCGAACCATCCCTTTTGCGCGCGGTGAGCTTCGTCGGCCCCTGGGTCGGCGGCAAAAAGCCCTGCGGCCGAAAGATCATCATGAGGATCAGGATGAGGCCGAACACCATGCGCTCGTACTTCGCCGGCTCGAGCTGCGCAGGGATCTGGCTCAAATCGAAGCTGCCGAGAAGCGGCAGCACGAAAACGCGCCCCGATTGGCGCAGCGCGTTCAGCCACAGCGACAGCCCCTTCAGGAGCTGGAGGTTTAAAATCGTCACGATCGTCGCGCCGAGCATTGCGCCGGGAATCGAGCCCATGCCGCCCAGGATCACCATCGCGAGCACGCCGATCGACTCCATGAAGGTGAAGCTCTCCGGGTTGACGAACCCCTGCTTGGCGGAGAAAAGGACCCCGATCGCGGCGGCGAACGACGCGCCGACGGCGAACGCGAGCAGCTTCATGCGCACGATCGGCACGCCCATCGCGATCGCGGCGATCTCGTCCTCGCGGATCGCCTTCCACGCGCGGCCGATCGGCGAATCCTCCAGCCGCCGGGTGACGAAAACGATCGCTAGAAGCAGCGCGAGCACGAGAAAATAAAAGTAAATCGGGTAGAGCGCCGACGCCTCGCGGTGGATTCCGAGAAGCTCGAGGAGCGGCTGAAAAAACAGCGGCGGCCGCTCGATCGGCGTGATGCCGCGCGGGCCGTTGGTGAGGTTCACGGGCTTGTCGAGGTTGTTGACGAGCGCGCGCACGACCTCGGCGAAGCCCAGCGTCACGATCGCGAGATAATCGCCGCGGAGCCTGAGCACCGGCAGGCCGAGAAGCACGCCGGTGACCGCGCCGACCGCGATGCTCGCCAGGAGAAAAGCGAAGAACCAGCCGGCGGCGAGCGGGAAGTGGCCGCCGGAGATAAACGCATTCGCCTGCGGCGAGCCGAAGATCGCCCAGAGATAGGCGCCGATCGCGTAAAACGCGACGAAGCCGAGGTTCAGCAGCCCGACGAAGCCGACCACGATGTTGAGGCCGAGCGCCAGCGCGACGAAGATGCCGATCTGAATCGCGACCTCGAGGTAGTAGCCTTCGATCGCGCCCAAGAACGGCATGAGGACGATCAGCACGGCCGCGCTGAAGATGAATTTCGCGGCGCGGTTGACCGGCGCGTAGTAGATCAGCAGCAGCGAGGCTTCGAAAAGGAGAAACGCCGACACCGAACGGGGAAAGGAGTAGACGAGCAGGCTCGTGAGCGCGATGTAAGCGGCGAGTCCCAGGTTGATGAGAAGGATTTTCCGCTGCTCGCCGTCCATTACGCGCCCTCTTCCCTGACCTTCTCGCCGAGCAAACCTTTCGGACGAAAAATCAAAATCAATATGAGCACGGCGAAAGCAAAGACGTCCTTGTATTCCGCGCCGAAGGCGCCGTTGGTGAGCAGTGACAGATACGATGCTGCGAACGCCTCCATAATGCCGAGGACGAGGCCGCCGAGGACCGCGCCGGGAATATTGCCGATGCCGCCGAGAACGGCCGCGGTGAAGGCCTTCAGGCCCGGACCGAAGCCGCTGTACGGGTTGATCAGGCTGTAGTGGAGGCCGAACAAAACGCCCGCCGCGCCGCCCATCGCGCCGCCGACAAAAAAGGTGAGCGAGATGATGCGGTCGACGGGGATGCCCATGAGCGCCGCGGCATCGGGGTCCTGCGCCACCGCGCGGATCGCCGTGCCCAGCTTTGTCCGGTTGACGAAGAGATATAGAGCCGCGAGCATCACAAGCGCCGTGGCGACCACGAGAAGCGACTTGACCGGCACCTCCACCGCCGCGCCCAGCGGCACGTTCTGATCGAGAAGATCGAGTGTCGGGTAGTTGAGGTAAAAAGCGTTGCGCCACAGGCTCTCGATGAGACGGATGAAATCCTGCAGGAAAAACGACGCGCCGATGGCCGAGATGAGCGGCACCAGGCGCGGCGCGCCGCGGAGCGGCCGATAGGCGACACGCTCGAGCGCCGCGGCAGCGAGGCCGCTCGCGAGCATGCCGGCGAGAACGATAAAAATAATGACGAGCGCGGGATGGAGCACGGCGAGCGCGCCGGAGCTTTCTAATCCGAGCAGGAGCTCGGCGCCGACGAACGCCCCGAGGACGAAGATCTCGCTGTGGGCGAAGTTGATGAACTCCAGAACGCC
>DATJFG010000056.1:0-61237 GCA_035495775.1 Verrucomicrobiia bacterium
AGCCGCGGGATGCGACGTGGCGCAGATCGATGAGCCGGCGATGACGCGTTACCACGAGAAGGTCAAAGCTTACGGTTTGAAGGCACTCAATCGCTGTCTCGAAGGTGTGACGCTGCCGACGATCGTCCATCTCTGCTACGGTTATCCGGGCGGCGGCAAGCGCCAGCACGAATACGAATATCCCGAGCTGCTGGAGATGCTCATGCAGAGCCGCATCGGCGGCTTCTCCGTTGAATTCGCGCGCAGCGGTTTCGATCCCGCCGTGCTCAAGATTTGCGCCGGCCGCACCGTTGTCTTTGGCTGCGTCGATCCCGGCGACACGCCGCCCGAACCGGTCGAAAAAGTCGCGGCCCGCGTCCGCAAGGCGCTCGATGCGGTCGAGCCCGAGCGGCTGTGGCTCGCGCCGGACTGCGGGCTCATGACGATCGACCGCGATTTGGCGCTGGCGAAGGTGCGGCTGCTGGCCGCGGTCGCGCGCGAGCTTCGCAAAGAGTTATGAGCTTCCCATCTAGCGATGCCGCGGGCCATTTACACCATCGGACATTCGACGCGAACGCTGGAAGCTTTCGAGGAGCTGCTCGAAGATTTCGGCGTCGCGCTCCTCATCGACATTCGCACCGTGCCCCGCTCGCGCCACGTACCCCATTTCAATTCGGGCAAGCTCGCGCGCTCGCTCGACCATAAAAAAATCGAATACCGGCATTTGAAAACCCTGGGGGGTCTCAGAAAACCCGCCAAGGAATCGATCAATTTAGGCTGGCGGAATTTGAGTTTTCGCGGCTACGCGGATCATATGCAGTCGGAGGATTTTCACCACGGATTGGAGGAGCTCGAAGAACTGGCGGCCCAACAGAAAAGCGCCATCATGTGCGCCGAGGCAGTGCCGTGGCGCTGCCACCGGTCGCTGGTTGCAGACGCGCTCACGGTCCGCGGCTGGCAGGTGCGGCATATCCTCTCGAGCGGAAGACAGCAGATTCACCAGTTGACGCCGTTCGCAGCCGTCGACGGCGAGAGCGTGACTTACCCGAAACGTTGAATTTCTACGGCAAATGGCATAGACGAGGTTCATAGGGAGGACAATATGGACCACGGACCGACGACGGGAAAATTTCAGGCGCCGACGGACGAGAAGACCAAGGCTGGCTACGGTCACTTTCTTCGTCCGAAGTCGGCTTACGATCTGTTCATGGAATCGGAGGGAATTCCGATTTATCGCGAGATCGGCGTGCGCCGCGTCCAGGACCTGCCGCGCAAGCCGTGGAAGCGGCTCGGCGGCAACGGTACCTACATCCAGCTTCTCGGCACCGAGGGCTTGTGGGGCTGCTACGTCGTCGAGGTCCCGGGGGCGGGCGCGCTCAATCCGGAGAAGCATCTTTACGAGGAGATGTATCTCGTCGTCGAGGGGCGCGGGACGACGGAGGTCTGGAGCGAGGGCAACGGCAAGAAGCTCACGTTCGAATGGCAGCGCGGCTCGCTGTTTTCGATTCCGCTCAACGCCTCGCACCGCATCGTGAACGCGACGTCCAGCCCGGCGCTCCTGCTCGCCGGAACGACGGCGCCGAACATGATCAACATGGTGTCGAACAACGATTTCATCTTCAACTGCCCTTACAGCTTTAAGGACCGCTTCGACGCCTCGGATGACTATTACAAATACAAGGAAGACGTGACTCCCGACCCGGTTCGCGGCCTCGCGATGCGCCAGACCAACATCATTCCCGATATCATCGGTTGCGAGCTGCCGCTCGACAACCGGCGCTCGCCCGGTTATCGGCGTATCGAGCCGCACATGACGGGCAACAGCTTTTATCTCTGGATCGGCGAGCACCAGAACGGGCGCTATTCCAAGGCCCATGCGCACGGATCGGCGGCGGTGCTCGTCTGCTTGACGGGCAAGGGCTACACCTACACCTGGCCGGCCCACCTCGGGCAGCGGCCGTGGGAGAGCGGCAAGGGCGATCAGGTCAAACGGCAGGACTACGAGCCCGTCGGCCTCGTGAGCGCCGCGCCCATGGGCGGCAACTGGTTCCACGCGCACTTCGGCACGAGCAAGGAGCCGCTGCGCCTTTCGGCCTGGTTCGGTCCGAACGCGCCGGGCCGCGAGCGCGGCCGTCCCGGTGACCAGCACATCGACTACGGTGCCATCGATATCAAGGACGGCGGCACCGCGGTTCCCTACTACGACGAAGATCCGTACCTGCGCAAAGAATACGTCGAGACACTCGCCAAAGAAGGCGTCAAATCGCGCATGGAAGATTCGCTGTATCAAAAGCCCTAGCGGTTTTACTTCTCCTTCATTTCATTGTACGTAGGGGCAGGCCACACCTGCCCCTACGTTTTCTTGAAGGTCGATCATGCAAAGTTTTACCAACGCCGGCCGCCACATCGTCGAAGAGGACGACATCAAGCTCACGAGCGTGGGCGTCGACATCGGCTCGTCCACATCGCATCTCGTCTTCTCCCGGCTGGAGATGCGCCAGCAGGGGATGCGCTACGTCGTTACGCGGCGCGAGATCTTGAGCGAATCGGAAATTCTTTTGACGCCTTATCGCGACGACCTCACCATCGACGTCGACGCGCTCGGCAAATTCATCGAACGGCAATACATGCGCGCGGGACTCAAGCGCGACGAGATCGATACCGGCGCGCTGATTTTGACGGGAGTCGCCGTCCGGCGGCGCAACGCGCGCGCGATCGCCGACCTCTTCGCCGCCGAGGCCGGCCGCTTCGTCGCCGTCAGCGCCGGCGACAGCCTGGAGAGCACGATGGCGGCGCACGGTTCCGGTGCCGCGGCCGAATCGGGACGCAGCGGCACCGTTTGCATGAACGTCGATATCGGCGGCGGGACGAGCAAGATCGCTATTTGTATCGACGGAAGGGTGCGCGAGGTGACCGCGCTCGACGTCGGCGCGCGTCTGATCGTTACTGATCGTGACGGCATCGTTACGCGCCTCGAAGAGGCGGGAAAGTTCTTCGGCCAAGCGGCGGGTACGGAACTCGCCGTCGGAAAAAAAGTCGACCGCTCGAAGCTGCCGTCGATGGCGGCGCTCATGGCCGACCGGCTGTTCGAAATCATTAGCTTAAAAAATCCGGCGGGAGACGGCGCGAAATTGTTTCGTTTGCCGCCGCTCTCCTATCGCGGGAGAATCGATTCGCTGACATTTTCCGGCGGTGTGTCGGAATTCATCTACGGCGAAAACCCGGGGGAGTTCGGCGATCTGGGGGCGCTGCTAGCGGCCGAGGTCAAGCGCCGCGCCGAACGCCTCGACATTGCCTTGCGCGTTCCCGCGGCGAAAATTCGCGCCACGGTCATCGGCGCGTCGCAGTATACGATCCAGTTGAGCGGCGGAACCATCTTCGTCGATCCGATCGACACGGTGCCCGTGCGCAACATTCCCGTCGTCGCGCCGGAATTTGCGTTGAGCGATGATGAGGTCGATACCGGGCTGATCGAGGAGACGATCGAGCGGGCGCTTCGCCGCCTCGATCTGGCCGACGGCAAGCGGCCGGTCGCGGTCGGCTACCGCTGGGACGGCTCGGCCACTTTCGCGCGCCTGCAGGCCTTCTGCTCGGGCGTCGAGCGGGGACTCAAAAAAATTCTCGCCGCCGGCTTTCCTCTGATCCTCGTCAACGACGGCGACGTGGGCGGCACCCTCGGTCTTCACTTTAAGGAAGAGATGAAGGTGGCTCACGCCGTCGTCTCGATCGACGGCGTCGCGCTGAGCGAGTTCGATTACATCGATATCGGCGCCCTGATCCCGTCCTCCGGCGCCGTGCCGGTGGTGATCAAATCGCTTATTTTTCCCGCTTCAGCGCCGACGTCTTTATAACTTCACCTGATAACTTCACCTGCCGAAGTGGCTGCCGAGCCGCGCCAGCGCCAAGCCGCCGAGCAAAAGGCCCAAATCGCGGAGCGCGATGTCATAGAAGTTGTGCAACAGCAGTAAGTTTACGATGATTCCCAGCAGCCAGGCGGAGACGATGAAACCGCCGATGCTCGGTTTTAAGAACACGATGATGCCGGCGACGATCTCGATCGCGCCGACGATCATCATGAACGTCGCCGCATCGATTCCGAGCGTGCTCGGAAAAATGGGCGCGAGGTACTGCGTCCAGTCCGTCAGGATGCCGAAAAATTTATCCGCGCCGGCGATGATCGGCGCCACGGTAAAGCCGAAAAGCAAAATCGCGTACGCCTGATAAGCCGGTGAATCGGTGGACACTACGCCGGGATGCATCTCCCGCTCCGGCACATCCGACGTATATGCTCTCATTGGGCGAGCCATAATACTTGCCCTCCTTTCCCCTACTTATAGGGCTAGCACCCAGGAGAGAAAGATGAAGAGAAAAGCTTCGGGCGGATTACCGAGAGATGTAAAACAGATTTGGTGCCGGTGAAGGGACTTGAACCCCCACGGAGTTGCCTCCATCGGATTTTGAGTCCGACGCGTCTGCCGTTCCGCCACACCGGCCGAGTTTATTTGATAACGCACCGCCGCCGTTGCGTCAACGCGTGAAGTATAATGGTCTTTTTCATGCCCGTCATTAACTGCTCTCGGGTCATCCCCGCGCCCAAATTCAGGTAATTTTTGATTGTCGGTCTTCTCATCGGAGTTATAGTTGTAAAGGGGGTTAAAGCTTAGTCGAAAGGGGGTGTTGTGATGAGAAAGATATTGAATAGTTTGGCTGCGGTGTTGTTCGTGGTTTCGCTCGCGGGCTGCCAGTCGATGACGGGCAAGAGCGCGGGGGCGAACGTCGACGATTCGACGCTGACCGCGAAGGTAAAGACCAAGCTCGTGGGGGACAAGGCGGCTAACTTCACGCGCATCGACGTGGACACGAATAACGGCATCGTTTACCTGAATGGCGTTGTGCCGGACGCGCAGCAGAAGGCGAAGGCCGAAGAGCTCGCGCGCAACACTGACGGCGTAAAGAAAGTCATCAACAACCTGCAGATTGCTTCACAGCGCGGATAACTAAAAACTCTCAGGCGCCGGCGGGCGCACCTCGAATGTCTTTGCCCGCCGGCGCCGAGGCCGTTGATCCCCCTGTTTTTTTCTCGTCGCCTGATTCGTATCAGCGGAGATTTCCATGACCTGTCTATCGCGATTCAGTTTTTCCGCCGTTCCCGGCAAAACCGGCGAGCTGGAACACGAGCTCAGAAAACTGCGCGACCTCGTCGTGAGCGCCGGCGGGGCACGGCCGAAGATTTTGCACACGCACTTCGCTTCTCCGGGCGCTCCCGACATCGTGTTCGAGCAGGAGGCGGCCGATCTCGCCACGCTCGAGAAGCAGATCAACAAGCTGACCGACAACGCCGAGTTTCAGATATGGACGAAAAAGATGTCGAGCCTGCTCACCCGTTCCCCGAAACGCGAAGTTTACCTGGTCGTTGATTGATCACCCTGCAGGCTCGTCCTTCAAATGAATTTTAGTGCAGGAGGTAAGCTCAATGGAAAAGAACGTCTATAAGCCGAAGAAATTCAATTTATCCGGGCTGCAGGGCATTTCAGACAAGACGCTCGAGATGCATTTCGGCCTCTACGAAGGTTACGTCAAAAATACGAACCTTCTGACCGAGCAGCTGCTGGAGATAAGCCGCAACAAAAAGGCTTCGCCGACCAATCCGTCGTTCACAGAGATCAAGCGGCACCTAGGCTTTGAATTCGGCGGCATGGTGCTGCACGAATATTATTTCGGCAATCTCGCGGCGAAGGGAAAAGGCAGCCCGTCGAGCGAGCTCAAGCGCTCGCTGGACGAAAGCTTCGGCGGGTTCGATGCATGGAAAGCGGATTTCGTCGCCGTCGGCGGGATGCGCGGGGTCGGTTGGTCGGTCCTCTACCAGGATCCCGTAACCGGCAAGCTGTCGAATCACTGGATCGAGCTGCACGAGGTCGGCGTGCCGTCGGGTTTCAAGCCGGTCTTGGTGATGGACGTGTGGGAGCACGCGTTTCTGCTCGATTACAAACCGTCGGAGCGGAGCAAGTACATCGAGGCGTTCTGCGCGAACATTAATTGGGACGCGGCGAACCAGTGGTTCGCAAGCAATGCCGCCATCCGTCCGGCGGCGTAGCGCCACACGGTTTAGAAAAGTATTTCCCAGCACTCCGAGAGCGATGCGACGCCGTGCAGTTCGGGCGACTTCAAATGCCGGAGCTGCGCGGCGTTGCTTTTAGGCAGGACCGCGCGCTCGAAGCCGAGCTTCCCGGCCTCTTTGAGCCGCGCCTCGGCCTGCGCGATGGCGCGGATCTCGCCGGCCAGACCGACTTCGCCGAAGATCACCGTGCGGGCATCGATGGGTTTTTCTTGGTAGCTCGATCCGACGGCGGCGACGATGCCGAGATCGACCGCCGGCTCGTCCACCTGCACGCCGCCGGCGACGTTGACGAAGATGTCTTGATTAAAGAGCCTGATCCCCATTTTCTTTTCCAACACCGCCACCAACAGCGCGACGCGATTGTGATCGACGCCGATCGTCGTGCGCCGCGGCACGGCGAGAAATGACGGGCTCACCAGCGCCTGGAGCTCGACCAGGATCGGGCGCGTTCCCTCCATGCTGCAGATCACCGCGGACCCGGGCGCCTTGAGCGGACGCTCCATAAGGAAGAGCTCCGATGGATTGGCGACCTCTTGCAGGCCGCCTTCCTTCATCTCGAAAACGCCGATCTCGTTGGTCGAGCCGAAGCGATTCTTGACCGCGCGCAGGATTCTGAAATTGTGGCCGCCGTCGCCTTCGAAGTAGAGGACGGTATCGACCATGTGCTCGAGCACGCGCGGCCCCGCGAGCGCGCCGTCCTTCGTCACGTGGCCTATGAGAAACGTGCTGAGGCCGCTTTTTTTCGCCAGCGTGATGATCGCGCCCGAGCATTCCCGCACCTGGCCGATGCTTCCGGGCGCCGAGGGCAAAGCGGAGGAGAAGATCGTCTGGATCGAATCGACGACCAGCACCTGCGGGCGGATTTTTTTGATCTGCTCCAAAATCTTGTCGAGCGCCGTCTCGCTCAAGATGAAGAGCTTGGGCGCGTCGATGCCGAGCCGCTCGGCGCGCATCTTGATCTGCCGCGGCGATTCCTCGCCGGAAACGTATAGACAGGTGAGGCCGCTGTGTCCGAGGGCGGCGAACGCCTGAATCAGAAGGGTCGATTTACCGATGCCGGGGTCGCCGCCGATCAGCGTCACCGATCCGTGCACCAAGCCGCCGCCGAGAACGCGATCGAACTCGCCGATGCCGGAGAGCACCCGCCCCTCTTCGGCCGTGGAGATGTCGGCGATCGCCGTCGAGTCTTCATGTCCGCCGAAGCCGAGCGTATCGCGCGGGTTGACGTTGCGCTCGAACCTCTCCTCGACCATGGTGTTCCACTGGTTGCAGTCAGGGCATTTGCCGAGCCACTTCGGCGACTGCGAGCCGCAGTTCTGGCACGAGAAGACGACGCGGGCTTTGGCCATAAATCTTTCGTTTAGTGCTGCCAGAGATGGCGAAACTCGGGCGCGACGACCTGATCGTACGCGACATCGCGAGAGAGCAGCCCCATGTCGAGCGCGAAACGATTCATCCTGCGGACGGTCTCTTCGGAGATGGTCGGGTCATAGTAGGGCAGATCGCGTTCGATCAGCTCCGCGATGAGCTCCGCTTCGGCCGGCGGAAAGACTTTTCGACCGACGTCGGTGGCGCGCGCGGGGTCTTCGCGGAGCGCCTTCTGGGCTCGGACGAGCGCGCGCACGGCGGCGGCGGCGCTCTCCGGCTCGCGCTCGATGCGCGCCTCGGTCGTAACCAGCGCGGGAAAGGTGTAGTGGCGCGCCGCCTCGGGACATATCCCGCGGCGCACGTCGAGAACGATTTTGCCGACGCCCCTTCTGACCGCGATCTCGGCGCCCATGGCGTTGGCCCAGAAGCCGTCGATCTTTCCCTCTTCGAGCGCCTTCGCCGCGGTGAGTCCGAAGGAGACCGTCGCGCCGGTCGCGCCGGGGACCGGCGCGATATCGACGCGGTCGCGCGCCGGATCGATGCCGGCCTCCATGAGCAATCGTTTGAGGCCGTAGTCGACTCCCGGGGCCGCGCCGATGCGGAGGCCTTTCACCGCCGCGACATCGCCACGCTGCGCGTCGATGTCGGCGCGGAGCACCAGCAGCCAGTACATGTGCTGCGCGAGCGCGGCGAGAAGCTTCGCGCCGCGCCAGTCTTTGAACGCCATCAGCGTCGCGTGCGCCGAGCCGGCGACGAAATCGATCGTCCCATCGCGGAGCGCCTCCATCAGCTTCGGCACGGGAAAGAGCAGCTCGACCTTTTCGATGTCGAGCCCTTCGGATTTGAACAAGCCCAATTCGGCGGCGGCGATGGCGGGAAAATAGGAGTTGGAGATCAGGTCGGGGACGGCGATGCGCATGGAAGTTTTCGCGCAGACGTTCGCCCGGGAACTATGCGCCCGCCGGCTGCTCGGCGCGCCAGGAGCGGATGTATTGCACGATATCGGCGAGCGGCAGCACGTCGGCGTATTTCTGATTCATGTCGAACAGGTTGATCGCGTGGCAGGCCTCGTGGCGGTCGAAGACGCATTCTTCCGCCACGATCATGCGGAACCGGTAGGTCGTGCCGTCGACGACGCTCGCGCGGACGCAGCCGCTCGTGCTCTCGCCGCAGGCGATAATCGTATCGACGCCGAGCTGGTTCAGATGGGCGACGAGCGGCGTGCCCCAGAAAGCGCTGGGGGATAATTTTTTTAAAACCGCCTCGCCTGGAAGCGGCTCGACCTCATCGATGATATCGAACTTCCGGCGCTGGCGATCCTGCATTTCCGGCGTCGGCGCTTTCTTGCCGTCGCCGCGGCGGAAAGACCACTCGTCGACTCCCGCGCCGCCGAGGCCGGTGACATGGATGATCGGGATGCGCGCTTCGCGCGCCGTGCCGAGCAGCGTCTGAATGTGCGGGATCGCGTTCCAGCCCGCCATGCCGCAGCTCCCCGGCCAATCCTTGATCGATTCCAAAACCGGCTGAGGCTTGTCGCCGAAGACCCAGCGATACAGGTCGATCAACAGCAGCGCCGGCTTTTTGCCGAAGCCGATCGGCCGCGGGGGCTTCATCGCGACGTGCGCCTTATCCTGCTCGGTCAAAAAACGATCCCAGACACGCTCGGCCATGAAGCACCTCCTGAAGAACGTTTCATGTCTATCACCCGGTGAATTCGACGGTCAAGCCGCGGCGCCGGTTTGCGCTGTCTGTCACCGTATAATAAATCTATTCGCTCGATGTCCCAGGATTTTACGGAAGAAATCGATCTGCTCATGCGCCGGGGACTCTATCGCAGGCTCCGCCCTGTCGAAGGGGCGCAAGGCGCCGAGATTTTTATCGACGGACGCGCGGCCTTAAATTTTTCATCGAACAACTATCTCGGCCTCGCGAACCATCCGGAGCTGAAAAAAGCGGCCCAAGAGGCGATCGAGCGTTACGGCTGCGGCTCGGGCGCCTCGCGGCTCATCTCGGGCGACATGGCGCTTTTCGAGGAGCTCGAAGAAAAGATCGCGAGGCTCAAAAGCGCCGAGGCGGCGCTCGTCTTTAACTCGGGGTACCAGGCGAACACGGGGATCATCCCGGCGCTCGCCGGCGAAGGGGACGCGATCTTCAGCGATGCGCTCAACCACGCGAGCATTATCGACGGCTGCCGCCTGTCACGGGCAGAGACCGTCGTGTACCCGCACTGCGACATTTCATTTCTCGAACAGGCGCTGAAGAACGCGCCGGCGCGCGGCCGCAAGCTGATCGTGACCGAGACCATCTTCAGCATGGACGGCGACGAAGCGCCGCTTGCCGCGATCGTCGAGCTCGGCGAGCGATACGGCGCAATGATCATGATCGACGAGGCGCACGCGACCGGTGTGTTCGGGCCGAACGGCGCCGGCGTCGCGGCGCAATACGGCCTCGCCGAACGCATCGCCGTCCAAATGGGGACGCTCGGTAAGGCGCTGGGCGGCTTCGGCGCCTACATCGCCTGCGGCCGGCCGCTGCGCGAATTTCTCGTCAACCGCTGCCGGAGCTTTATCTTCACGACCGCGCTGCCGCCGCCCGTGCTGGCCGCGGCGAGCGCCGCCGTCGATCTATTATACAACGACCCGCAGCGCCGCCTCGCGCTCTGGCATAATATCCGCGCGCTCCGCGAAGGCTTGCGAGCGCTGGGATTTTCCATCGGCGCGAGCGAGAGTCAGATTCTGCCGCTCGTCATCGGCGATGCGGCAAAGTGCATGGCTTTTTCCGAGCGGCTGCTCGAAAAAGGCGTGTTTGTCCAGGGCATCCGGCCGCCGACCGTGCCGGAAGGAACGTCGCGCCTCCGCGTCACGGCGATGGCGACGCATACGCACGAGCATTTGCGCCGCGCATTAAAGACGTTCGAGGAAGTCAAAGGCGAATTGCGGATTTGACATGTCACGCTACGAAGAGCTCAAACGCCTCGATCATACGTATTTATGGCATCCGTTCACACAGATGCGCGACTGGATGGGCGACGAGCCGTGCATTATCGAGCGCGGCGAGGGGCACTATCTCATCGACATCGACGGTAAAAAATATCTCGACGGCGTCTCGTCGCTCTGGTGCAACGTGCACGGCCATCGACGGCGTGAGCTGGATGAGGCGATCAAAGACCAGCTCGATAGGATCGCGCATTCGACTTTTCTGGGTCTGTCCCACGTTCCCGGCATCGAGCTGGCGGAGAAGCTGGTCCGGATCGCGCCGGCGGGGCTCAAGCGCGTATTCTACTCCGACGACGGCGCGACTGCGGTCGAGGCGGCGCTCAAAATCGCCGTCCAGTATTGGCAGTTGAAAGGAGAAGGTAGTCGCACGCGCATCGCGTCGCTCGCCGAGGCCTATCACGGCGACACCGTCGGCTCGATGAGCGTGGGCTACGCGGAGACGTTTCACCGCTTCTATCGTTCGTTGCTCTTTCCCGTCTTGCGCCTCAATCCGCCGCATATTTTTCGCTACTACCAGCGGATGAGTGGCGAACTCGCGCTTCAGCGCGCGATATCGGAGGCCGAAGAGAAGCTCACGCGCGAAAAAGATGCGCTCGCGGCGCTCATCGTCGAGCCGTTGATGCAGGGCGCCGCCGGCATGTGGGCGCATCCGGTCGAATACCTGCAAGCGCTCCGCGACATCTGCCGCAAGCACGGCATTGTTTTCATCGCCGACGAGGTCGCCACCGGCTTCGGCCGCACCGGCAGGATGTTCGCCTGCGAGCATGCCGGGGTGAGTCCCGACCTGCTCTGCGTCGCCAAAGGAATTACCGGCGGCTATCTGCCGCTTGCGGCGACGTTCGCAACCGAGGAGATTTTCTCGGCCTTTCTCGGCGAATACAAAGAGTTCAAATCGTTCTTTCACGGCCACACATACACGGGAAATCCGCTCGGCTGCGCGGCGGCGATGGCGAGCCTGAAACTCTTCGCGTCGGAACAGATTCTCGAACGGATGCAGCCGAACATCGAATATCTTCGTCGCCGGTTGACGAAAGAATTTCTGCCGCTCGATCATGTCGCCGATATTCGCCAATGGGGCTTCATGATCGGGATCGAACTGGCCGAAGATAAGGAAAACCGCCGCGGCTATCCCGTGGAAAAACGGATCGGCCACAAGGTGATTCTCGAAGCGCGGAGCCGCGGCGTCATCATCCGGCCGCTCGGCGACGTCATCATCCTGATGCCGCCGCTGTCGACGGCGGAAGGGGAACTCAAAATACTGTTGGACGCCGTCTGCGAATCGATCGACGCGGTGACGGGCCGATAATGGGCGCCGGCATTTTTATCACCGGCACGGACACCGGGGTCGGCAAGACGCTCGTCGCCTGCGGCCTCGCGGCGCTATTCAAAGCCTCCGGCTATCGCGTCGGAGTGATGAAGCCGGCCGAGACCGGCTGCGCGGAGAAAGACGGCGCGCTTTTTCCCGAGGACGCCGCGCGTCTGAAAGAGGCCTCGGCTTCCGACGAGCCGGTGGAGAAAATCTGCCCGTATCGCTTCAGAGATCCGCTCGCTCCGAGCGTCGCCGCCGAGCGCGCGGGAGCCGCGATCGATATCGATCGCATCCGGACCCTTTACGGCGAAATCGCCGCCAGAAACGATCTCACCATCGTCGAAGGCGCGGGCGGCCTGCTCGTGCCGCTGCTGCCGCACTATACGTATGCCGACCTCGCGAAGCTTCTAAAGCTGCCGGTCATCGTCGTCGCCGCCAACCGCCTCGGCGCGATCAGCCACCTGCTGCTTACGCTCGAAAATGCCGGGAGCCGCGGCCTCACCGTTTTGGGGTACGTTTGGAACCATCTTGCGAGCGAGCCGTCTCTCGCGGCGGAAACGAATCCGGAAACGATTCGTCTTCTCACGGCGATTCCCTGTCTGGGAGAGATTCCTTTCATCGAGGGCGGCGACTTTAGCCGTGCTTCACTGGCCGATTTGTTCGAGCGGCAGCTTGGCCGGTCGGTCGAGACGCTCTTTACGCGACGATAATTTTATCGATCGCCGGCGCCGCTTGGAATTTCTTAACCTCCGGCCACAGCGCCCACGTCAAAAGTGTCAGCGCGACGCCGACGCCGCTGCCCGTAAGCAGCGCGCCGGGCGCGCCCACGAGCGCCGCGAGAAAGCCCACCACCATCGCGCCGACCGCGTTGGCGCCCTGGGAGAACATATTGAAGACCGAGAACGCGCGGCCGCGCAGGTGATCGGGCGTCAGCAGGTGAAAGGAGGTCTGGCGCATCACTGCCTGCAAGGAATTCGTCAGTCCGAGTCCGGCGACGAGCACCAATGCAACCCAAAAGCTCCGCGTCAGCGCGAACACGCCCAGGCACAGGCTGAACATCAAGAAGGCCCACAGCGCCAGAATGCCTTTTCGCCTGACGTCGCCCATGATGAGGACAGCGATCGTGCCGAGCGTGCCGCCGATCGCGGGCGCCGAGGCGAGCATGCCGAACCCGGCCGGTCCGACGTGAAAAATATCCTTGGCGAAGACGGGCAGCAGCGGCCGGTAGTAGCCGATGCTCATAATGACGAAATCCATGATGACGAGCGCAAAGACGAACCGCTGGAGCCACAGGAAGCGAACGCCGTCGAGCAGCCCGCGGAGCGACAGAGCGGCCTTGACGCGATCCGACTCCGCGGAGCTTTTGATCATCAAAAAAGCCGCGGCGGCCGGCGCGTAAGCGAGGGCGTTCAGCAGATAGGCGTTGCCGGCGCTTGCCGCCGCGAGCGCGACGCCCGCGAACATCGGGCCGATGAAATGCGCGCCCTGCGCGACGCTGGAGTTGAGCGCCGCCGCGTTCGTAAGATGCGAGCGCGGCACGAGCGCGGATATCATCGCCATGCGCGCGGGGTACAGGATAATATTGAGAGCCGAGGTGAGCGCGGTCGCGACCAGGATGTGCCAGACCTGGATCAAGCCCGCGAGCGTGAGCACGCCGAGAGAAACCGCGACGAGGAAATTGCCGAGCATCGTAAGGCAGGAAAGCGTGCGGCGGTCCATCAGGTCGGCAAGGCTGCCGCCGAACAGCCCGACGACGAACAGCGGCACGGCCTGCGCGAGCCCGGTCATGCCGAGCAGGAAGGCGGAGCCGGAGAGCTCGTAGACCTGGTAAAGATTCTGGGTCTGGCGCATCTGCTGCGCCGTCGTGATGAAAAACGAGCCGATGAACAACAGGCTGAAATCACGGTAGCGGAGCGACGCCCACGGCACCGAAGGCGAGCGCTCTGCGGGATTCTCCACGGGATCTTTCATGGCATATAACGCAAGGAAGCTGCCTAGGAACTGAAATTCCTCACGGCCTCGTCGTACACGGCTTTCAGCGGGACTTTTTTGAGCGCGGCGATGCGCTTGACGTCGTCGTATTCCGGCGCGGCCCTGCGCGCTCCGTCCGGCTGCTCGACGACTTTGACTTTTACGGTCCCGTATTTCGTCTTCACGCGAACCACCTCGCGCTTCAGGACGGCGCGCGTCACGGGATAATAACGCAGGCCGATGGTCGAGGTCTCGGTGAAAATGAGCCCGGTCATTTTCTCGCGCAGACCCGGCTCGGCGAGAACGGTCAGGAGCGTCCCGGGCCGGTTTTTTTTCATCTGGACGGGCGTTAAAAAAACATCGCGCGCGCCGGCGGCGAACAGCCGCTCGAAAAGATAATCGTAAAATTCCGGGCTCATGTCGTCGATGTTGGTCTCGATGACGAGCATGTCGTCGTGCCCCAAGCCCGTCTCCGGCCGTCCGCTGACGAGGCGCAGCACGTTCGGACGATCGGGAAATTCCTTTTCGCCGGCGCCGTAGGCGATTTTTTCGATCGTCATCTCGGGCGCCGCGCCGAAATTTTTTCCCAGCGCCGCGATGATCGCGGCTCCTGTCGGCGTCACGGTCTCGGCCTTCAGATCGATCCACTCGACCGGCAGACCCTTCAGCAGCTCCAGCGTCGCCGGCCCCGGCAGAGGCAGCGCGCCGTGGCGCGAGGGCGTCATGCCGCGCCCCAGCGGGATGCGCGAGAAATGGAACTCATCGACGCTCAGATGATGCGCCCCGATCGCCGCCGAGACGATGTCGACGATCGAATCCGTCGCGCCGACTTCATGAAAATGGACGCGCCCGGGCGCGACGCCGTGGACTTTCGCTTCGGCCTCTGCGAGGCGGGCGAAGATGTCCATGGCGCGCTCCTTGACGGGATTTTCCAGCGCGCTTTGTTGGATCATGCGCCGGATAGCGCCCCAGGAGCGCTCCGGCTCATTTTTGCTCGTCCGGACGCTGAAACGCATCGCGCGAATAGTGCCGAGCTTTTTGCTCCCCACCTCCAAGCGATATTTGAGGCCGGGAATTTTCTTGAGCTCGGCTTTGAGGACATCGAGCGGCAGACCGAGATCGAGCAGCGCCGCGGCGAACATGTCGCCGCTGGCGCCGCCGATCAGATCGCCGTAGACGATGCGCATCGTCGTAAGTTTACCAAGGCGTGCGGATCTCTTTGCCGCTCATCTCGACGTAAATTTTCTCCGCTTTCACCGGCTTGCCTTGCAGCCGATCGGTCAGCCAATCGACGATCAGCGTGCGCGAGCGCGGATTGCGGATCGAATGCTTCTCGCCCTCGTAAACCACCAGGACTTTGGGGCCGCGCACCTCTTCCATGAAGTCGTAGACGAACTCGATCGGACAGAGCTCGTCGTCCTCGCCCGCGACGATCAGGTACGGACAGTTGATCTTCGCGGCGACGCGCTTGAGCGTCAGCGTCTTGGCGAACTCGTCGAACGCCGCCTCGTCGTCGTAGCCCGACATGTACATGTAGTTGAGCTTGAACGTCGGCGAAGCCGTGTTGAAGATCGTGTACTGCCCGGGCTCGACGCAGACGCCGCTTACCGCGCATGCCTTGAAGCGCGGCTCGGCAGCGGCGACGCGCGGCCCCCAGTATGACCCCATGCTCGAGCCCATGATGGCGAGATGGTTCGGGTCGATCTCCGGCCGCTTGCAAAGGTAGTCGGCCGCGAGCCTGCCGGCGTCTTCATAATTCGACGCCGTGCACTTGATGCCGCGCGCGCGGGTCTCCCCCTGCCCCGGGCCGTCGATCGCGAGCATCGCGATGCGGCGCTCGATAAATGGGTCGCCATAGAGCGGGTTGTCTTCCTTCACCCCGTCCATGCCCGGGATGTAGAGAACACAGGGGACTTTCTCGCCCGGCTTCAGTCCGGGCGGCAGATGCAGCAGGCCGGCGATGTTCTTCCCCTCGTACGGCAGCTCGACGCGCTCGATCGGCCGGCCGGCGAAACGGATGAACTTATCGTAGCAAGCGCGCTTCTTCTCGCCCCAGGCGATCCGCTTGGGGTTGTTGTCTTCGTAGACGGCCCACATCGCGTTGCTGTAGAACGTCGCCGCGACGTAGTAATGCTCGCGCGCCTCCACTTCGTGGCCGGCCGTTTCGGCTTCGCGTCCGAGCTCCTCCCGGCGCGCCGCCGCGCGCGAGAACTCGCGCGGGATATCGGTGAATTTCTGCACGCGCCGGCTGATCTCGCGCAGGTCCGCTTCCACGCCGGCGCCGCAGTTGCGGAGGATTTTCCCGGTCCGCCCCTGGTCCCAATCGAGGCCGCGCGTCTGCACCACTTGATCGAGCAGCCACCGCTGCTCGCGCCAGCGCTTCATCTTCCGCTCGGTTTCGACTCGCATGATGTGCTCCTTTCTATTTCGATCTGACAAATCTGTCGTCGACGAATTTTCTCAAGTCCGCGCTTTTCAGCAGCGGCGCCGTTTCCACCATGCTCTCGCGCACCGCCTCGAGCCCTTTGAGCGACGGATAAGGCGGGCTCGTAAGCGCGGTATCGTACTCGCGATAGCCGGCTTGCAGGATCGATTCCTTTTCCACCTGGACGTATTTCTTCAAGACCCGAAGCGCCGCCTTGGAATCTTCCTTGTAAATCTTCGCGCCTTCGGTGAGCGCCGCCATGAACGCCTCCGCAACACCGGGGTTCGCTTTGATATAGTCGCGTTTGACGGCGATACCGGAAAACGTGAATTCCTTGCCGAGGTCGGGGATGAAGACGAGCCGGCGGTAGCCCGCTTCGAGAGCGGAGGTGGAGAACGGCGGCGAAAGAATCCCCGCCTGCACGGCCCCGGCTCTCAGCCCGGTGAGAATCTCCGGGATGCCGCCCATGCTGATGAGCGCGACATCCTTGGTCGTAAGACCGAGATGCTCGAGCGCCGCGCGCGCCGCCAGGTCGGCGGCGGAGCCGATGCGCGTGATGCCGACTTTCTTGCCCTTGAGCGCTTCGCCACGCGTGATCGCCGGCTCGGCGATCAGCGAAAAGACCATC
This sequence comes from Verrucomicrobiia bacterium, assembly GCA_035495775.1. Lineage (GTDB taxonomy): Bacteria > Desulfobacterota > Binatia > UBA9968 > UBA9968 > JAJPJQ01. Next base: position 16,795 of record DATJFG010000056.1, read on the forward strand.
TTATGGGTCGTCGTACCGATCCAGGCGAAGTCGGCGCCCTGCGCCCATGCGGCCATGATCGGCCCTGGGGCTAGGTGGCCGAACTGGATTTCGCCGGCTAAAAGCGCCTGCGCGGCGACCGTGCCGCTGCGGAAATAGATCAGCGACGAATCGAGGCCGTGTTTTTTGAAAATGCCCTGCTCGTGCGTCAGCCACAGGCCGCCGATGCCCGCGGAGATCGCGCTGTAGGCGACCTTGACGGGCCGCATTTGCGCTACGGCCGTCGGCGGCAGCCAAACGAATGCTCCGGCTAAAAGCAATGGGGCGATTTTCATCATTGGTTCGAAGGCGCTAAACTCTAGTCAAAATCTGCCGCGATGGCAATGCCGCCGAAGCCGAGAGAAGTTGACCCTAAGGACAATTTATGCCTATAGTATTTTTAGCTGATCCGCCTTTTAAATCGATAAGTTTCAGCCGATAATTTGATGCTTTTCGACTTCGCCAATGTCTTGGTTTTTACGGCGCTAGGCGCTGGATTCGTCGGCGTCAACTTGCTCATCGGTAAGTTCCTGCGCCCGAATAATCCTCAAGAGCGCAAATTATCGACGTATGAATGCGGCGAGCCCGCGACCGGCAGCGCCTGGGTCAATTTCAATATCCGCTTTTACATCGTCGCGCTGATATTTATCGTTTTCGAAGTCGAGATCGCCTTCGTTTTCCCCGTCGCGACGACATTCCGCCGCTGGGTCGAAAACGGGCAGGGCGGCTTCGCGTTTATCGAGATTCTCATCTTCGTCGCCATCCTAATGCTCGGCCTGGTTTATGCCTGGGTCAAGGGCGACCTCGAATGGGTCAAAAAAATCGAATCTTAAGAGGTACTTACAATGCAGCCGCTATTGAATTCTTTACCGGAAACCGTCTTCACCACTAAAGTGGACGAGCTGCTCAACTGGGGCAGGGCGTCCTCGCAGTGGTATATGCTCTTTGGTCTCGCCTGCTGCGCGATCGAGCTCATGCAGACGGGCGGGCCGCGAGCCGACCTCGACCGCTTCGGCTGCGTGCCGCGCGCGACGCCGCGGCAATCCGATCTCATGATCGTCGCCGGGACGCTGACCTATAAAATGGCCAAACGGACCAAGCTGCTCTACGACCAGATGCCCGATCCCAAGTATGTCATCTCGATGGGGAGCTGCTCGAACTGCGGCGGTCTGTTCCAGATCGCCTATTCGGTTTGCAAAGGCGTGGACAAGATCGTTCCGGTAGACGTCTATGTCCCGGGCTGCCCGCCTCGCCCCGAGGCGCTGACCGAAGGGCTGCTCAGGGTTCAGGACAAGATGATGCGCGAGCGGTGGTTGGTGAAGGCTCCTGCGGCGAAAGAGGAACGGGTAGGAACCTAGGTGCAGGCCCAGGAGATCTACAACAAGATCGAAAAGCAGTTTCCCGGCAAAGTCGGACTGTTTCGCGGCGACGTTTTCGACCCGCACCTCAATGTCGACGCGGGCGCGATCGTGGATGTCTGCCGCTACCTGCGCGACGACGCGGAGACGGCTTTCGAAGTCTTATCCGACTTGACCGCCATCGACTGGACCAAGAAAGACGACGAGAAGATCCAGGTCGTCTACCACCTTTTCTCCTACGCCAAGCGCCACCAGATCGTGCTCAAAGTCGATCTGCCGCGCGAGGCGCCGCGCATCGCCACCGTCGAAGGCATTTGGAAGGCGGCCAACTGGTTCGAGCGCGAGGTGTTCGACCTGTTCGGGGTCGACTTCGCGGGCCACAGCGACTTGCGGCGCATCATGCTCCCCGAGGACTGGGTCGGCCATCCGCTGCGGAAAGATTACGTTGAGCAGGAGGAATACGACGGCATCAGCACGCAGCGGGCGCCGCTGGTCGACAAACTATTGAAATAAAATGAGCGAAGCGGTTTATCCCGAGAGCGAAGTCTTTCATACCGAGGACATGACGATCAGCGTCGGTCCGCAGCACCCGAGCACGCACGGCGTTTTGCGCTTCGTGGTGCGCACCGACGGCGAGGTGATCAGCGAGGCCCTCCCCGACGTCGGCTATCTCCACCGTTCGATCGAAAAGATCGGCGAGAAGTGCACGTACCACGGCTACGTGCCTTATACCGACCGCGCCGACTATCTCGCCGCGATGTTCGCCAACCAGGGCTTCTGCATGGCGGCGGAAAAGCTGGGCGCGACCGAAGTCACGCGCCGGGGGGAGTTCTGCCGCGTCATCGCCTGCGAGCTCAATCGCATCGCGAGCCACTTGATCTCGGTCGGCACGTTCGGCCAGGACATCGGCGCCATCACGCCGTTTCTCCACGCGCTCCGGGAGCGCGAGACCATCAACGATCTCATGGAAGAGATCTGCGGCGCGCGGCTGACGTACAACTACATCCGCATCGGCGGCGTCGGGTACGACATCACCCCGCAAACCTGCGACAAGATCCTGGTTTTCCTCGATCACTTCGACCCTATCATCGACGAGTACAACCGGCTCCTCTCCTACAACAAGATTTACATCGAGCGGCTTGCGAACGTGGCCGCGATCACCAAAGAGGACGCGCTGCAGTACAATCTCGTCGGCCCGAACCTGCGCGCGTCGGGCGTCAAGTGGGACATCCGCAGGGATATCCCCTACTCCGTTTATCCTGAGCTCGAATTCGAGGTTCCCGTCGGCCACGGCGAGAAGGGGACGCTCGGCGATTGCTATGACAGATACTGGGTGCGCATTCAGGAGCTGCAGGAGTCGAGCAAGATCTTGCGCCAGTGCCTCAAGATGATGCCCAAAGGGCCGGCGATCTCCAAAGTTCCGCGCAAGTTCAAACCACCGGCGGGCGAAGTCTACGTGCGCGTCGAGGCGCCGCGCGGCGACATGGGCTATTACGTGGTGAGCGACGGCACCGAATATGCCTATCGCGTGCGCATCCGCACCGGCTCGTTCACCGCGATGGCGATCATCGATAAGCTCAGTCGCGGCATCATGGTCGCGGACTTGATCGCCCTTATCGCCAGCCTCGACGTCGACGCGCCGGAGATCGATCGCTGATTTATGAAACAGTTCGTCGACAGTCTGATTCAGCAAGGCTACTTTTCGGGAGTCCCGACCCAGATCGTGTACGCGATCGCGATGATTGTGGCCGCGTTGGTGGTTCTCTCTGTCTTCGTCGCTCCGCTGGCCGGGGTGACGAGCTGGCTTGAGCGGCGCGTCTGGGCGCGCATGCAGTCGCGCGTCGGCCCCAACCGCGTCGGTCCACAGGGAGTTCTTCAGTGGCTCGCCGACGGGATCAAGAACCTGCTGAAGGAAGATTTGATTCCCTCGGCGGCCGACAAGCTCCTCTTTCCGCTCGCACCGTACATCGTCTTCATCGGCTTTCTTTGCACGTTTGTCGTGATTCCGTTCGGCGGCCACCTGATCGTCGCCGATTTGAACATCGGCATCCTCTATCTCCTCGCCGTCACCTCGATCGTCGTCGTCGGCATCCTCATGGCGGGCTGGTCGTCGAACAACAAATGGTCGCTGCTCGGCGGCATGCGCTCGGCGGCGCAGATCGTGAGCTATGAGATCCCTGCCGGCCTCGCCGTGCTCACGATCATCTTCGTCGCCGGCACGATGAGCACGCAGGGGATCATCAAAAATCAGGGCTGGGCGCCCTGGGATTGGTATCTGTTCTATAATCCATTCACGTTCATCGCTTTCTTTCTCTATTTCACCGCCGCTCTCGCCGAGGGTAATCGGACGCCGTTCGACATTCCCGAGGCGGAGTCGGAACTCGTCGCCGGCTATGTCACCGAATACAGCGGCATGCGCTTCTTGTTCTTCTTCTTCGCCGAGTGGGGCAATCTCTACGTCATCGGCGCCGTCGCGACGGTGCTGTTTTTGGGCGGCTGGCAGGTGCCGGCGGTAGGGGGCGGATTTATCGAAGGCGCGCTCCAGTTCATGGTCTTCTTCGTGAAGGCGTATCTCTGGGTCTTCGTCGCGATGTGGGTGCGCGCGACGCTGCCGCGCGTGCGCGTCGATCAGCTGATGGCGCTCTGCTGGAAATACATGGTGCCGCTCTCGTTTCTCTGCGTCATCGGCACCGCGGCGTGGATGGTCGTCTTTCCGCACGGAAGCCGCTGGGCGAGCTTCGCCATGTTCGGGCTCGGCGTTTTGATCCTGGTTCTCTTTGTGCGGCGGCTTCAGTACCAGATTCGTAATGCGAAGCCCGAGCTTTATTTGAGGCCGTATATTTAATTCGTCTTTGACTTTCGATAGCGACTGAAATATCCACTAGGAAAATGAACGGATTCGGCAGCTACATCAAAAACATCTTCGAGACCGTCACCACGATCTTCGAGGGCTTGGCGATCACGCTCTCGCACCTCGTGCGCCGTCCGATGACGATCCAGTACCCCGACCGCCTTGCGAAGCCGGTCCAGGAGACGCTGCCGCTCCGCTACCGCGGCATTCTCGAAGTCGATCTCGACATCTGCACCGGCTGCCTCGCCTGCGAGCGCGTCTGCCCGATCAGCTGCATCACGATCGGCATCGACATGAACAAAGAAACCAAGCAGCGCACCTTCGGCCACTTCGACATCGATATTTGCAAGTGCATGTACTGCGGCCTGTGCGCCGAGGCCTGTCCGACCGGATCGATCCGCCACTCGCAGGAATTCGAGGGGGCGAGCTACAGCCCGTCGGGGCTCGTGCGCCATTTCGTCACCAAACCGGTGTCGCTGTATAAACCGAAGAAGGGCGGCGAGACCGATCCGACGATGGCGAAGAAGGTCGAGATCGGCCAGAAGTATTTAGACGAATTTGCAACGCCCGAGGGAACCGCGGGCGCCGGGGAAAGTTGATGAGCGAGGGGGCGGAAGCCCGACGGATTTCTTTTTTTATCGCGAGCTTTCATTGATGACCCAAAAGGCCGCCGCCTTTTGGGATTTTTTTTAGGACGAAACGCCAACATGGAAGTCGGCACGGTCGTATTTTATCTCGTCGCGCTGCTCGTGGTCGCATCGGCGGCGATGGTCGCGTTTTCGCATAACATCATCTACTCGGCGTTTTCGCTGCTCGGCACCTTTGCCGGTGTCGCCGGCATTTACGTCTTTTTGGGCGCGGATTTCGTCGCCGCCGTCCAGTTGCTCATCTACGTCGGCGGCATCCTGGTGCTGATTCTTTTCGCGGTCATGCTGACGCACCGGATCACCGACGTCGAGATCACCAACCGCGCCGCCGGCGTCATTCCCGGCGTCGTCATCGTGGCGATTTTCCTTGCGCTTCTCGTGCAGACGATCCGTGAGACGCCGTGGGCGAAGGCGAAAGAAATCGTCTACGCGCCGACATCGGCCAAAATCGGCGACCTCTTTTTGCAGAGTTACCTTTTGCCTTTCGAGCTCGCCTCGGTCGTCCTGCTCGCGGCGCTGATCGGCGCCGTTGTTTTGGCCCGGAAGGAAATCAAAGGGTAGCGGAACGCGATGGAAATCACGCTCACACACTATCTCGTGCTCGGCGCGATCGTCTTCTGTCTCGGGCTGTATACCGTCCTCACGCGCCGCAACGCGATCAGCGTGCTGATGGGCGTCGAGCTGATCTTGAACTCGGCGAACATCAACTACATTGCTTTCGCGCACTACAGCAGCGGCGGAGTGGACGGTCAGATTTACGCGATCTTCGTCATCATGCTGGCCGCTGCCGAAGCCGCGGTCGGGCTGGCGATCGTGCTCGCGATCTTCCAGCTTTTCCATACGATCGACGTCGAGGCGACGGAGACGTTGAAAGAGTGAGGAGTGCGGCGTGAGGCGTGAGAAAATAAAAACCTCTGGAAATTTCGTGGGCGGTGGGGCGGACTCCTCAAAGCTCACTGCTCACGACTCACTTTAAAATATGGAACATCCTATTCAGACGGACTACCTCCGCTGGATCGTTCTCCTGCCGCTGATCGGCGCCGGGCTGAACGGCCTCTTGGGCGCGCAGCTGCAAAAGCGCATTGGCAAGTGGTGGATCGGCGCCGTCGCCTGCTCGACCGTGCTGCTGGCCTTCTGTCTTTCGGTCGCCGCGTTCGTGAAGCTCCAGGCGCTCGCGCCCGAAGAGCGCTTCCTGATCGACCACGCCTACTCGTGGCTCTCGGTCGGCTCGCTGAACGTCGACGTGTCTTTATGGGTGGACCCGCTCTCGGCGGTGATGATTCTCGTCGTCACCGGCATCGGCGGGCTGATTCATATCTATTCCACCGGCTACATGCACGACGATAAGTCGTACTGGCGCTATTTCGCTTTCTTGAACCTTTTCACCTTCTCGATGCTGCTGCTGGTCACCGCCGACAGCATGCTGCTGATGTTCATCGGCTGGGAGGGGGTCGGCCTCTGCTCCTACGCGCTGATCGGTTTCTGGTATCATGATCACGTCAACACGCGCGCGGGCAACAAGGCGTTCATCGTCAACCGCATCGGCGACTTCGGCTTCATTCTCGGCATCTTTTTGATCTTCTGGACGCTGGATAAGCAGGGGCACGCCACGGTCGTGTTCCGCGAGATCGCGCGGAACGCCTCGCTCTTCCAAGGCCAAATGCTCTGGGGCGTGCCCGTCGCGACGCTCGCGACGATGTTTTTATTCCTCGGCGCGACCGGAAAGTCGGCGCAGATTCCGCTGTACGTCTGGCTGCCCGACGCGATGCAAGGGCCGACGCCGGTCAGCGCGCTGATCCATGCGGCGACCATGGTCACCGCCGGCGTTTACATGATCGCCCGTCTGAACATCCTATTCTCGATGGCGCCGTTGACGCTAGCGGTCGTGGCCGTGATCGGCGTCGCGACGGCGCTCGGCGCCGCGACGATCGCCCTCACGCAGACGGACATCAAGCGGGTGCTCGCCTATTCGACGATCAGCCAATTGGGCTACATGTTCCTCGCCGCCGGCGTCGCCGCCTACGCGCCCGCCGTTTTTCATCTGATGACGCACGCCTTCTTCAAGGCCTGCCTGTTCCTCGGCTCCGGCAGCGTGATCCACGCGATGGGCGGCGAGCAGGACATGCGCAAGATGGGCGGCCTTAGAAAATATATGCCGAAGACGTTCTGGACCTTCACCATCGCGGTCCTCGCGATCGCCGGCACGCCGTTCACCGCGGGATTCTTCTCCAAGGACGAGATCCTCTGGCAGGCGTTCTCGAGCGCTCACGGATCGGTTTGGCTCTGGCTCGTCGCCGTCATCGGCGCCGGTCTGACCGCCTTCTACATGTTCCGGCAGCTGTTCATGGTCTTCTTCGGGGAGTCGCGCGCGGATCATCACACGCAGGAACACCTGCACGAATCGCCGCCGGCGATGACGCTGCCGCTGATCATTCTCGCAGTCGGCTCGATCGTCGCGGGCTACATCGGCCTCCCCGGCGTATTTGGCCCGAACCTTTTCGCCGGCTGGATGGAGCCGGTGATCGCCGAGGTGCGCGAGGCGGAACATTCCGCGGGCGCGGAATACGGGTTGATGGCGATATCGGTCGCCGTCGCCGCGACGGGCTTTTATATCGCATACCTCATGTATTACCGCCGCACGCTCTCCCCCGAGCGCTTTTCTTCGCTCGCCGGCGGGCTTTTCTACCGGCTCTCTTTCAACAAATATTATGTCGATGAGTTCTACCAGAAGCTCTTCGTCGTCGGCACGCTCAAGCTCGCCGCGATCGGCGTCTGGATCGATCGCTACATCATCGATGGCATCGTCGACGGCAGCGCCCGTCTGACGGTTTTTATCTCGTGGCTCGAGGGTCTATTCGACAACTACGTCATCGACGGGATCGTCAACGCCGTCGCTGACATCATTTTCTGGAGCGGCGCGAAATTCAAAAAGGTCCAGACAGGCAGCATCAACGGTTATCTCTATGTCATTCTCGGCGCGGTCGTCGTCGCGATCATCATCAAGCTGCGCTTTTCGAGCTGATTCTTTACTGGGGGAATCGAAAACATGACAGATCACGTTCTTTCGTACATGGCCTTTTTCCCGCTCGCCGGCGCGGTCGCCGTGCTGTTCCTGCCGAGCAGCCGACCGAACCTGATCCGCTGGACCTCGGTGGTTTTCACGGTTCCCCCGCTCCTGCTCGGCGTCTGGCTTTACCGCCATTTCGATTCGAATAATCCGGGCCTGCAGTTTGTCGAGAAGTTCGCGTGGATTCCCTCGTATAACATCCAATATTACGTCGGCACCGACGGCATCAGCGTCTCGATGGTGCTCTTGACCGCGCTCTTGAGCTTCCTCTGCATCTTCGCCTCGTGGAACATTGAGAAGGGCGTCAAAGGCTACTACGCCCTTTTTCTCCTGCTCGACACCGGCATGGTCGGTGTTTTCATCGCCCTCGATTTCTTTCTCTTCTATATTTTCTGGGAAGTGATGCTGCTGCCGATGTATTTTCTGATCGGCATCTGGGGCGGCCCGCGGCGCGAATACGCCGCGATCAAGTTCTTCCTTTACACGCTTTTCGGCAGCGTGCTGATGCTGCTGGCGATTCTGGCGCTATACTTCACGAGCGAGCCGCACACCTTCGATATGACGCAGTTGATCGCGCAGAGTGCCAATTACAGCACGAAGCCGCTCGGCATCTGGCCGTTCGACCAGCTCCGCTGGGGCTTCCAGCACGTCGTATGGATGGCGCTGTTCATCGGCTTTGCGATCAAGATTCCGGCGTTTCCGTTCCATACCTGGCTTCCCGATGCGCACGTCGAGGCGCCGACCGCGATCTCCGTCATCCTCGCCGGCGTCCTGCTTAAGATGGGCACGTACGGCATTCTCCGCATTAACTACCCGATGCTGCCGCAGGCGACGGCGGATCTCGCTTATGCCTTTTTGGCCGTGCTCGGCACCTGGAACATCATCTACGGCGCGCTCTGCGCCATGGCGCAGAAGGATTTTAAAAAGCTCGTCGCCTATTCGAGCGTGAGCCACATGGGCTACGTGATGCTCGGCATGGCGAGTTTCACGCCGCAGGGCATCAACGGCGCCGTGCTCCAGATGTTCAACCATGGCATCATTACCGGGATGCTCTTCCTCATGGTCGGCGTGATCTACGACCGCGCGCACCACCGCGAGATCGAAGGCTTCGGCGGCCTCGCGGCGGTCATGCCCGTTTACACTGCGATTAGCGCCCTCGCGATCTTCGCCTCGATGGGGCTGCCGGGTTTATCCGGTTTTATTTCCGAAGTGCTCGTGCTTCTGGGATCCTGGCAGAATTCCCCGGTGCTGACCGTCTTCGCTGCGACCGGCGTCATTCTGACCGCCGGCTATCTCCTCTGGACCGTTCAGCGGGTTTACCTCGGCGTGACGAACGAGAAATACAAGCTGATACCGGAGATCAACGCGCGCGAGCTCTTCACGATGATCCCGCTCGGCATCATCGTGATCATCGTCGGCGTTTACCCTTCGGTCGTGCTCGATCTGCTGCGCGCGTCGTTGAACCAGCTGAATCAAGTGGTGATTCCGCATCTCAGCTAAAGCGATGAATCTCGATAACCTCGCGAGCCTCGAGTACTTCTATCCCGAGATGATCCTCGGCGGCACGATTCTGCTCGTGATTCTGCTCGATCTCGGGATCAAAAATAAGCGCGTTCCCGTCCTGCTCTCGATGGTCGGCTGTCTCGCGTCTCTGGCCGCCACCGTGCAGCTCTACGGCGTCCCCGGCGGATTGATGTTTCACCGGATGATGGCGCTCGATCAATTCAGCCTCTTCTTCAAACTCGTCGCGCTCACCGCGACCATCCTCGTCCTCTGGATGTCGCTCGGCAGCCGCGAGGTCGCGACCCTGCACCAAGGCGAGTACGCGACGATACTGCTCAGCTCGACGCTCGGGATGTTTTTCATGGCGTCATCGACGAATCTTCTGATGGCCTATCTATCGCTCGAGATGGTGAGCATCACTTCCTATATTCTGACGGGCTTTCTGCCGCGGAACCGCCGCTCGAGCGAGGCGGCGCTGAAATATCTCATCTACGGCGGCGTCGCTTCCGGCGCGATGATCTACGGCATGAGCTGGATCTTCGGCATGACGGGAAGCTTAGATTACGGACAGATTCACGCCGCGCTCTTTCAGGGCACACCGAACCATCTCGCGCTTTTCATCGCGTTTGTCCTTATCCTCGCCGGCTTCGGCTACAAGATCGTCTTCGTGCCGTTTCACATGTGGTCTCCCGACGTTTATCAGGGCGCCCCGACGCCGTTCACTGCTTTTCTCTCGGTCGCCTCGAACGCCGCGGGCGTCGCGATTCTGCTGCGCTTTTTTTTCCCCGCGGTTTCCCAGCTCGGCCCCGACGGCAATTGGCGCTTTCTCTCCGGCGTCGAATGGCCGCAGTTCCTGCTGATCGTCAGCATGGTGACGATGACGCTGGGGAATTTATCGGCCCTCAGCCAGCAGAACTTGAAGCGCATGCTCGCCTATTCGGGCATCGCGCATGCGGGCTACATCTTGATGGGTGCCGTCGTCCTCAACAACGACGGCCTCCAGGCGATGCTGTTTTACATCGTCGTCTACCTCATTATGAATCTCGGCGCTTTTCTCGTCGTCATGGTCGTCGCCAATGCGACGGGCAAGGAAGAGATCGAGGGCTACCGCGGCCTGGCATGGCGCGGCTCGGCCGTGCCGGCGATCGCGATGGCGATCTTTCTCTTCTCTCTTACCGGGCTGCCGCCGCTCGCGGGCTTCGTCGGGAAATTCTTTCTTTTTGCCGCCGTCATCAAGCAGCAGTTCTACCTGCTTGCGATCGTCGCCGTCGCCAACAGCGTGATCTCGCTTTATTATTATGCCCGCGTCGTCAAGGTCATGTTCCTCGACTTCCCGGAGCCTTCCGACGGCCGCATCGAGCTCAACCCAGGCGCCGCTACGCTCCTGGGGGTTTTATCGGCGTTGACCCTCGTCTTGGGCATCTATTGGGGCCCGCTCGTCGCCTTTACCAGCCGGTCGCTCCAGTTCTTCACGCAGTAAGCGAAGCGGCTGACGGTTCACATTTTTTGGGCTTCTCTACCCAATTCACGGCATTTTCCCCTAAAGCCATCCGTCGTTCGCAGGAAAAATCGAGTAAACTCAAGGCATTTTAGCTTTCCGCGAGTGGCACCCCCCTTGCTCCGTCGCTAGAGAGCCTTAGCGAAGGAGAGCCGCCATGATGATTAAAAAAGCTTCTTTCCCTCTCGCCGTCGTGATTTCGGCTGTCTTCTGCGTCGCGCCGGTGCGCCTCTCGCTGGCCGAGCAACCGACCGAGCAGATCAAAACGGCCATCGAGCGCGTCTCAGAGGTGCTTCAAGAAGTGACCGCGGCGCGCGGAGCGAACAAAGAGGAGGCGGTCGAGAAGATCCGCAACATCCTTCTGCCGAGCTTCGACTTCGCCGAGATGGCGAAGCGCTCGCTTGGCGATCGCTGGAAGCAGCTCGACGGCCGCGAGGCTGAGTTCATCAACGTATTCGCGGCTTTTGTCGAAGGCTCGTACATGAGCACGCTCGAGTCCTATCGCGGCGAAAAGATTCTTTTCCTCGGCGAACACGTCGAGCAGAACCTGGCGCAGGTCGACACTGAGATCGTTTACGGCTCCGCCGAGACCGTTCCCGTCGGTTATCGCCTCCACTCGATCGAAGGCCAGTGGAAAGTTTACGACGTGGTCGTGGATAATATCAGCCTCACGGCGAACTTCCGCTCGCAGTTCAATCGCATCCTCGCCAGCGCCTCAGTTGACGAGCTGTTAAATAAACTACGCGCGAAAGCGGCAGCGCATCCGGCCTAGTTCGGCGATAGAACGCCGCGCGCTATCCGATCAAAAGAGGCCACTGAGGACCATGTGGCCTCTTTATTTGGCTGTGCGTTTTTTGCTTTTCCGGGTTGATTCAACCGCCGCCGCGCTGGAACAATTCGCATTCCCTAAGTTCATCGTTCCCGCTGAGCTTGACAAGCGCGGCCTCGACAAATAAGTGTAAGGCGATTCGCGAAAACCTTCCTATCGCCATGCTCGATCCCATCCAGCGCAAAGAGATGCTCCGCACCATGATCAAGGTGCGAGCGTTCGAAGAAAAGCTGACGGACCTTTATCAGAATAAGGCCATGTTCGGCAGCACGCATTCCTACCGCGGTCAGGAGGCGATCGCCGCCGGCGTCTGCGCCGCGCTCGCGCCCGGCGACCTTATCGCCAGCTATCATCGCGGCACGGGCCACCTCGTGGCCAAGGGAGCCGACCTCTACAAGCTTCTCTGCGAATGCATGGGCCGCGCCGACGGGTATTCCAAGGGACGCGGCGGCAAGATGCACATGGGCGATCTTTCGTTCGGCTTTCTTGGCAACACCGGCACGGTCGGCGCCACGGTGCCATTCGCCACCGGCGCCGCGCTCGCGGCGCAAATTCGCGGCAGCGGGGAAATCGCGATCAGCTTCATGGGTGACGGCGCGATGAACCAGGGCGTCGTCCACGAGTCGATGAACATGGCGGGCTTGTGGAAGCTTCCGGTCATTTACGTGGTCGAAAACAACTTATATGCGATGACCGTGAGTCTCGAGAAAAGCGTCGCGGTGAAGCATCTGGCCGAGCGCGCCGCCGGCTACGGCTTCGAGGGTAAGACGATCGACGGCAATGACGCCGATCTCGTGTACGAAGAGACGAGCAAGGCGGCCGACAAGGCCCGGCGCGGAGGAGGCCCGACACTGCTCGAATGCCTCACTTATCGCTGGGACGGCCATTTTGGCGGCGATCCCGGTACCGCTTACCGGAAACGGGAGGAAATCGAGCAATGGAAGGGGCGCGATCCGATCCGGCGGCTCAAAGAGAAGTTGATCGCCGGCAATGAGTTGACCGAAGCCGACTTCGACAAGATGAGCAAAGCGGCCTACGCCGAGCTGGAGGAAGTGGCGTCAAAAGCCGTGGCGTCGCCGCTGCCGGCGGCTAAAGCTGAGGTCGACGACGTTTTTGCGCGCGAATGACGCGTCTCAAAGATGGAAGCCAGCGGACAGAACACTAAAGAAATGCGCCTGCAGGAGGCGCTCCGCGAAACGCTGCGCTACGAGATGGCGCGCGACCCGCGCGTTTTCGTCATGGGCGAAGACGTCGCGCTTTTCGGCGGCGCCTACGGCGTCACGCGCGGGCTGCTGCAAGAATTTGGCGAGGGGCGGGTGCGCGACACGCCGATCTCCGAAGCCGCGATCGTCGGACTCGCCGCCGGCGCCGCGATCAACGGCCTGCGGCCGGTCGTCGAAATCCAGTTCTGCGATCTGCTGCCACTGTGCATGGATCAGCTCGTCACGCACGCCGCGCGGTATCACTATATGACCGGCGGAAGGATTTCCGTGCCCCTCGTCGTGCGCAACAAGTACGGCACGCGCCCCGGCGGCGGCCCGAGCCATTCGAGCTGCAATCACGGCGCATTCATCCCGTTTCCCGGACTGAAAATCATCGCGCCCACGACCCCCGCGGACGCCAAAGGGCTGCTGCTCTCAGCCATTCGCGATCCAAATCCCGTTCTCTGCTTCGAAGGCCACCTGTTATATGGAGTCAAAGGGCCCGTGCCCGAAGGCGATTATACGGTGCCGATCGGCAAAGCCGCGATCCGGCGTCCCGGCAAAGATCTCACGATCGTGACGTGCGGCGGAATGGTTCTCACGGTCGACCAAGTCGCGCAAAAGCTCGGGGAGAAAGGCGTGGCGGTGGAAATCGTCGATCTCCGCTCGCTCGCGCCGCTCGATACCGAGACGATCCTCGCTTCGGTGGCGAAAACGAAGCGGGCGATGATCGTCGACGAGGGGCCGGTCATCGGCGGCCTCGTCGCGGAGCTCGTCGCGGTCATTCAGGAGCATCTCTTTTCCGATCTGAAAGGGCCGGTCGCGCGCGTCGGCGCCGCTCCGATCCCGCCGCCGCACAGCGGGCCGCTCGTCGACGCGATGATTCCGAGCGTCGAGCGCATCGAAGCCGAAGCGCTGCGCATCATCGGCGCCTGATCGCGCCGCGGCTTTCGATTTCTTCGACCTTTTACTTCTAAACTCTTCGGTTGTTTTCTGCGTGTGAAATGCCCGCGGCCGGAAAATTTTCCGCGGCAACTCCCCATGGCCTATAGAACTCCTCGCGCTTCGGAGCCGCTTCTCTTCGAGAACCGCCGATAATCTTCAACGAATTTCAGTCCTCGAACTCTCCGCAAGATTCGGCACACCGCTTGCTCTCCACGATAATCAACGTGCGAGAGAATTAACTAAAGAGGAGGTGAATGAAATGAAAAAGTTTATCGCAGTGGCGATGCTGCTCTCGTTGTTCAGCTTCGCGGCGACCGTGACGCCCGCTCATGCTCGACACGGCGCGTGCGAGCCCGGTGACAACCGTTGCACTCGCCGCTAATCATCCGTTCTCGTCGGACCTTTTTCAACACCGCACGGGCTGAGCGAGCAAAGATAACTTTGTCGCTTAGCCCGTGTGTCGTTTTTACTCTAGCAATTTCCCCATTGTCTTCTTCGATCAAATTTCACGGTCAGCGGCGCGCGATTGACCGGCTCATATGACCGTGGCGAGGGCAAATCCTCCGGCGAAATCCACAGTATGCAATTGCATGCAATTGAACTCAGTCCTGATTGAATTCAAATTATTTTCCGTAAGTTTTGGAAATTTCAATCGTTCGGAGTCGTCAACTTTCTCTATCAACGAGGTGGCACAGCGATTGCTTTGCGCGACCAGTAAAAAATTTCCCTCAGGGAAAAAAGAAGGAGAAAGTAAATGAAAAGTTTTTCACATTATCCGGTAACGCGTGTGCGCCAGTGGTTGGCGCTCTGCGCGTGGAGCGTGGTGCTCTCAAGCGGACCGGCGCTGGCGCAGACGACTTACACGATCACCGATCTCGGCGCGTCCTCATGCGCCGCTTCCGGCATCGGCGACGCAGGTCAGGTGGTGGGGCAGTGCAACAATGTCGCGGCAGTTTTGAACAACGGCGTCCCGACGAGTCTCGGCAAGCTTCCCAACGGGACCTACAGCCTCGCCGATTCGATCAATGCTCACGGCATCGTCGTCGGCAACGGCGACACCGGCGACAGCCGGCCGAAGGCGCTGCTCTTCCGCGGCGGAAAAGTCGTCAATATCGATCCCAGCGCCGCCAACGCGTACGCCATCTTCATTAATGACAACGGCGTGATCGTCGGCAACGCGCTCAAAGGCTTCGGCACGTGCAACAGCTGGGTCGCGGCGATCTATACCGAAGACCCGACCAAGCCCGGAACTTTCAAGCGTCTCGATCTCCAGCCCTATCCCGGCGGCGACGGCAAGGTGCGCTGCGAGTTTGCCAACGGAGCGAACCAGAGCCTTCAAGTCGTCGGCTCGATGCAGAATTCGCTTTTCGGACAGCGCGGCGCGTTCTGGGACAACGACGCCAAGCACACGCTTTCGCTTCTCCAGCCTTTTGCCGATGACTGGAGCAGCTATGCGTGGGCGGTGAACGACCTCGGCCAAGCGGTCGGCGAGAGCCATCCGCCCTTCGGCGACCGCCCGGTGCTTTGGAATAACGATCCGCTGCACACGCCGGTCGATCTTCCATTCCTGCCCGGCGACAATTATGGAACGGCCACAGCGATCAACAACCTCGGCCAGGTGATCGGATGGAGCGCCTATGACGTTCCCGGCACGTGGAACGTGGGCCCCGCCCGCTACGTTGTCTGGCGCGACGGCGGCGTCTTCGAGTTGCAGTCGCTGCTCGATCCCGCAATAGCAGCTGAATGGGTCATTTCGAGCGTTAGCGGCATCAACGATCTCGGACAAATCGTTGGATCCGGAACGCACAACGGACAACCGGCGCTGTTTCTGATGACGCCGATTCAATAGTAAGATAACCTCGGCGGATTATGGGCGGAGCGAGTCTGCGCGACTCGCTCCGCTTTTTCTTTTTAAAACTCCCAGCTCAGCCCCAGATTCAGTGCGTAATCGAACTCGCGAACGCTACGCACCGGTAGCTCGACGCCGTAGCGCAGAACCACCTCGTCGGTGAATTTAAAATTGATACCGGGAGTCAGATAGAGCTGCTGTTTTCCCTTGAGGTCGTGGTCGCTGCCGCGCACTAGGCGCACGGTCTTTAGCTCCAAAAGCGTTAAAAAGCGTTCCGTTAGCTCGTAAGCGGCCGCAAGTCCAGCGCTCAGCTCCTGGCTGCGCGGTCCGGATTCCGGCGAATGGAGAGTCCATTCATAGCCGTAATCGGCGATGACATGTACCGGTCCGAACCTTACGCCGCCCACGAGAAAAGGCTCGATCGCCGTTTCGCCGCCCAGGGTTTTCGCTCCGCTCGGCAATTTAAGCTCGAAGCCTCCGAGAAGCTGTATCTGATGCTCGTGCGACTTGAACAGCATGAAGCTGTTCTCGATGCCCATGTCGCCGATGCCGCCCAAGGTCGTTCGATGGCCGGGATTTTGGATCAGCACGGGAAGTTCGACCGCTACTTTCCACCAGGGGAATACGGCCAACTCGATCTCTGGCGCCAGCTCCGTTTCGCGGCCGTCATGACCCTTTTGATGCCTGGCGGTGAAATCGAAGAGGGTCTCGATGACAGGGCGCCTGAGCGTGAGCGGATAAAAAAACTCGACGTCCTCCTCGGACTCTTCTTTTTCGGCAGCGCTGACCGGCGCTGCAAAAAAAAGCGCGAGAGCCGCGGTTAGCATCGCCCAAGCTCGCATAAGAGTTCTCCTCCCAGATAAAAAAGGCAGCCCCTATTATGCGATTCAAATACCGCGCTAGCAAGTTATTTGAAGCACTGCCGCCGAAATATGCTCCACCTTCTTGGGAGAAGCCGCGGTACACCCGTTTGCCTTCGTGTTGAAATGCCCTAGATCGAGGGCAAATTTTCCGGTGCAAATGAGCCGCAGAGAGAGCAGTCAGCGTCCGCTATAGATCCTATGTTATTGGATCTGCAGGAAAATAAGTCCGACCGTCACTTGGCACAGTCTTAGCTCTGGGGAGCGATAGCGGCGTCGAAATTTTTCACAACGGAGCCGCCAAAATTTGAAACGATTTCACAGTGAGGAAAAAAAAATGTTCAACCGATTCTGTTATGTCGTAATCATTCTCGCGAGCCTCGCGCTGGTTGGCGGGGCTCACGCGGCGGGCAAATCCAAGACTGGCAGCGGAACGATCTATGTCATCGACGACGCGGGCGGCACGATCACCATCAAGAATTCGAGCGGCGCGTTCACGACCGTCAACGTCACACGCAAGAGCAAGATCAGCCGCAACAAGAAAAAAACCACCCTCGGCGGCTTGGTTCTCGGCGACGACGCGAAGATCGTTTTCGACAACTCCAATAACGTCAAGCAAATCGGCGCATCCGGCCCTGTCGTGTCGACGGTGAGCGGCGGCGTCGACGACGTCAACTCGGGGACGGGAGAAGTCCATTTTGAAAACGGAAGCTTCGTCACCGATAGCAGCACGCGGGTCGTCCGCAACGGCAAAGTCACGTCGCTCAATGCGCTGACGATTCTCGACAAAATCACCGCCCATGTAGTTCGCGGCAGCTCGCTCAGCCATTCATCGGAACTGCAAATCGGCGACGACAACGCGATCGATATTCAGGCCGAAGGGCCGGAGGAAGCGGAGGTCCGCGGAACGATCGCCGCCGTCGGGGCCACCACTGTCACCATTACTCCGAAGGCGGGCGGCGCCGATGTGACGGTGAATGTGACCGCCGACACGCTGATCGCGGTCAGCGGCAGCCCCGTGGCGATAACCGCTCTGGCCGTCGGCTCTCCGGCGGAGGCGGAATACGATCCAACCACGCTCAACGCTTTCCGCATCGAGGCCGAAAATGAAGTCGAGGATGCCGAAGTCGAAGGCCTGATTACGGCGATCGACACGGCGGCTGGCACGGTGACGATTACCGATGCGCTGGCAAACCCGATCACCCTGTTCGTCGACGCCAGCACGAGAATCGAGCGCAACGACGCGCCGGCGACGATTTTCGACCTTCAAATAAACGATCCGGTTAAAGCCGAATACAATGACGTTACACTCGTGGCGAACGAGATCGAAGTCGAGGCGGAAGTCAACGACAACGTCGGCGACGATCACGGCGCCATTTAAGTTGCGGTGGGAGCGGGAGGCAAGCGCCTCCCGCTCCGAGCTCTGCGGCGAGCTTCGCCGCGCTGCGCTTCATTGACTCTCTAACATGCAAATGTTAACGTTGCCGCGAGTTTTCACCCCCGGCGGTTGTCCCGTGGCTGCTTCCATCTCACTTTTGGATGTCCCCAAGCGTTTCGATCTCACGAAGCGCTTCGCGGTTCTAAGCTTCATCTGCATCGCCATTTTTGCGGCGGCGCTCTGTTGGCTCGCTTCTCGCTATCTCGCCAACGAGATGCTCGATCGGGAATGGGAGACGACGGCGCAGTATATCCGCACAGAGACGCGCCGAACCGTCGGCTCCGCGGAATTCAAGGCGACGGATCCCGACACCGTGATGGACAAATTCGACAGCCTACACCGCCGCATCACCGCGATGCCCGACATTACCCGCATCAAGATTTATAATGCCGCGGGGGTCATCATCTGGTCGGACGAAAGGCGGCTGATCGGCAGCACTTTCCCCGACAACGACGAGCTCCAGGAGGCGCTCGAAGGCAAGGTCGTAACGGAAATCAGCGGCATCGGAAAACAGGAGAATATCTTCGAACGCGCCTCCTACAATCGCCTCGCCGAGGTCTACGTGCCGATTTACTCCGAAAACGGCAAAGATCTCGTCGGCGTGATCGAAAGCTATAAATCCGTCGACACGCTGTATCGCGACATCCATCGAGCTCAACTCGCCATTCTGGCGGCATCCGCCGTCGGCGGCCTGCTGTTATACGTCTCGCTTTTTGTCTTCGTGCGCCAGGCGGCGCGGAAAATCGAAGACCAACAGCAAAATCTCATTCAGATGCAGACGGAGCTGGTGGCTTCTCAGCGCATGGCGGCGATCGGCGAAATGGCGGCTGCCGTCGCGCACGGCATTGGCAACCCGCTCTCCTCCATCCGCGCCTCGGCCCAACTCGCGAAGCTCGACTGCAAAGACTGCTGCGAGCAAAAGCTCCAAGACAAGACGGTGAGCACTCTCAACGGCATCATGCAGCAGGTCGATCGGGTGCAACGGCGTATGCGCGGGCTGCTCAACTTCGTACGCCCACTCGAGCCGGAGGCGACGCCGGTCGACATCGATCTCTTGCTGCATGACTCCGTCGACGTGCTGCGACCGCGTTACGAGCAGGCGGGCGTCGGCGTGCATTTGGAATTACAGGAGCATCTGCCCAAGCTGAACTTAGACGCCAATCACATGGAGCAGGTTTTTCAGGGCTTGCTGACCAATGCACTCGAAGCCACGCCGCACGGCGGCAGCGTGACCGTCAGAACAACCATACGTCCCAACAACGGCAAAGGACGTCTCCTGTCGATCGACTTCGAGGACACGGGCGAGGGCATTCCCGCCGAGAATCGAGAGCGAGTCTTCGAGCCGTTCTTTACGACTAAGCCGACGGGAACCGGCATCGGCCTCGCGCTGGCGAAAAAGTTCGTCGAGCGAAACGGCGGCAGCATCGCCATCGCCGACGGCGCCGACGGCGGCACGCGTATCGAGCTGACGTTCCCGATTCTTCACTGAAGGAATACCAATGCAACGCAACGTTCTTATCGTCGACGACGAGCAGGTCCTGGCGGCCGCCATGGCCGACTATCTCTCGCGCCACGGCTATGCGACGAGCACCTCGGGTTCGGGTGAGCAAGCGCTCAAAAATTTGGACGCCGAATCGCCGGATCTCGTGCTGCTCGATTATCGCCTGCCGCGCATGGACGGTTTGCAGGTTCTCCGCAAGATCAAAGAGAGCCACCCCGAAATCGAAGTCATCATGATGACCGCGCACGGCTCGGTCGAGAACGCCGTCGAGGCGATGCGCCTCGGAGCTTACGACTACATCAGCAAGCCGGTCGATCTCGAGGAGCTTCGGCTCGTGGCCGGAAAGGCGCTCGAGTCGCAGCGTAAGAGCAACGAGTTGGATTACCTGCGGGCGCAAATCGACAAGGAAAACCCCCACGACATCATCGGCCGCTCCGAGGTGATGCGCGAGGTCAAGCGCCTGATCGAACAGATCTCCTCGATCGAAGCGTCGTCGGGCCGCGAGGCGCCGGCGATTCTCATCACGGGCGAGACGGGCACCGGCAAGGAGCTGGTTTCGCGCGCGATTCATGCGCGGAGCCGCAGGGCCGCCGGACCGTTTGTCGAGATCAACTGCGCGGCCATTCCCTTGACGCTGCTCGAAGCGGAGCTCTTCGGCTACGAGAAGGGCGCCTTCACCGATGCGAAGGCGGCGAAGCTAGGGCTTTTCGAGGCCGCCGACGGCGGGACGCTCTTTTTGGACGAGATCGGCTCGATGGATTTGAGCCTGCAGGCCAAGCTCCTGAAGGCGATCGAAGAGAAGGCCGTCCGTCGGCTCGGCAGCATCCGCAGCCGCCGCTTCGATGTCATGCTGATCGCCGCGACGAACCAGCCGCTGGAGCGCGCGATTGCCGAGCGCGCGTTTCGAGAAGATCTGTATTACCGTCTAAAAGTCTTGACGCTCCACTTGCCGCCGCTGCGCGACCGCGGCGGCGACGCGGTGGAGCTAGCAGAGCATTTTGTCGCCGTCCACGGCCGGCGTTACAACCGCGGCGAAAAAAAGTTGACCGACTCGGCCAAGGCTGCGATCGCGCGCTACCGCTGGCCCGGCAACGTCCGCGAGCTCGGCAACGTCATCGAGCGCGCCGTACTGCTGCAAAACGGCCCAGCTATCGACGTCGGCGATCTCGCGTTGGAGCCGACCGTCAACGGCGCACCGACTCTGTCCATCAATGCGAGAGACGGATTGCTCGAGGTCGATCTCTCCAAAGGCATCGTGCTCGAAGAGCTCGAGCGCTCGATTATCGAGCGCGTGCTCTCCAAGACCGGTTGGAACCGCACCAAGGCGGCGCAGCTCTTGGGCCTCTCGCGCGAAACGCTGCGATATCGAATTGAAAAGCACAACCTCAAGGCGCCTCAGCTTGAAACCGATTGCTAGAGGCCGGATTCAGTAGCGGCGCTCTGGTCTTTGCCACCACCTTCAATGTTCTAAGTGCGTTTGCGGGATCTCACGGGTCTAACATCGGTATGGCCGTCATGTCATCGGAATCATGATGTGCTTCTGATACGCCGGGCGCTTTTGCAGCTCGCCGTACCATCTGGCCAGATGATCGAGCTTCGGCCGCTCGATCGGCAGGTTGAACCAGCGGTAGGCCCACACGCCGAGCGGGATGTCGCCGATCGAAAAACTTCTCCCCGCGAGATAGTCATGCTTCGCGAGTTCGTCGTCGACGATTTTCCAGCACGCCGCGCTCTTCGCGATGTGGGCTTGAATCGCCGCGGCGTCGCGCTTTTCCGGCGGCGTGCGCACGTAGCCCCAGAAGACGGGCACGATCGCCGGCCCGAGCGTCGTCAATTGCCAGTCCATCCAGCGGCTCGCTTGCGCACGCCCCTCAGGGGTCGCTTCGATGAGCTTCCCGCCGCCGTATTTTTCCGTGAGATAGCGCACGATCGTGTTCGACTCCCACAAAATCAAGCCGCCGTCATCGATCGTCGGCACGAGACCGTTCGGATTCATCTTGAGATAGGGTTGATCTTTATTGCCGCCGAATTTGCCGCCGATATCGACGCGGTCGAAATCGATGCCGAGCTCGCCGCAGCACCACAGGACCTTCTGGACGTTGGAAGAATCGTTCCGCCCCCAAACCTTGATCTTTGCCGTCATAACTACCTCCGCTGGGAGTTGTCCATAGCACCCTTTGAAATCGAAGTGTACTCGCAAGCCAAGATGCTGCGCCTCGGCTCTATCTCTTTCTTTTGCGATCTGATAGAAACAACCTTTTTATAGTCGAGAGCCATTGGAGGAGGCATGGTGCGAAGGATAGCTCGTGTCATATTGATTGCCGCGATTTTTACCGCAACAGCGGTCTACGCCCAAGATAAAGAGGAGGGTAAAAAGCTATACGTTACCTATTGCTCGGGCTGCCATGGCGAAAGCGGCAAGGGGGACGGGCCGGCAGCGGCTTCGCTTCCGGTCAAACCGGCGAATCATACGGACGGTAAAATCATGAATGCCATAACCGATAAGACACTCTTCGAGATTATATCGAAGGGCGGGCAAGCCGCGGGGAAGTCCTCCTTTATGCCTTCCTGGGGCGGCACGTTACGAGACAAGCAGATACAGGATATCGTCGCCTATCTCCGAAGCATCGCCAACCCGCCCTATAAAGCCGGCGGGAAGTAAAAAATTTCGTTAAGGCCCTTGACGTTGAGCTAAGCGCAATTATATTTGGACCATCGGCGATTCCGCCGGTGCATAAATCCACGATTTTTCTGGAGGTTTTGCTATGGCGCTCAAAGTTCGGCCGTTGCACGATCGAGTCATTGTGCAAAGGTTAGCGGAAGAGGAAAAGACCAGAGGCGGGATTATTATCCCTGACACGGCCAAGGAGAAGCCCCAAGAAGGGCGGGTCGTGGCGGTCGGTCCGGGTAAGCATGAAGACGGCAAAGTCGTGCCGCTGGACGTCAAGGCGGGCGACAAGATCCTGTTCGGCAAATATTCCGGCACCGAGATCAAGCTCAATGGCGAGGAGCACTTGATCCTCAGAGAAGAAGATATCTTAGGGATCGTTGAATAAGGAGGAATGAAATGGCAGCGAAAGAAGTAAGGTTCGCCGAAGAGGCCAGAGCTAAGGTCCTTCGCGGCGTCAATATTCTAGCCGATACTGTTACCGTCACCCTCGGGCCAAAGGGCCGCAACGTCGTGCTGGAGAAATCCTGGGGCGCGCCGACGGTCACCAAGGACGGGGTCACGGTCGCCAAGGAAATCCAGCTCGAAGACAAGTTCGAGAACATGGGCGCACAAATGGTGAAAGAGGTGGCAAGCAAAACCTCCGACATCGCCGGCGACGGCACGACCACCGCAACAGTCCTCTCGCGCGCGATATTCGGCGAGGGGCTGAAAATGGTCGCTGCGGGACACGATCCGATGGCGCTCAAGCGGGGCATCGATAAGGCGGTCGCCAAAGTCGTCGAGGAGCTCAAGTCGCTTTCCAAGCCCACGCGGGACCGCGACGAAATCGCCCAGGTCGGAACGATCTCGGCGAACAATGACCGCACCATCGGCGAGATCCTCGCCGAGGCGATGGACAAGGTCGGCAAAGAAGGCGTCATCACCGTCGAAGAGGCAAAAGGCCTCGAGACGACGCTCGATCTCGTCGAGGGCATGCGCTTCGACCGCGGCTATCTCTCGCCCTACTTCGTGACCGATCCCGAGCGTATGGAGACGGTGTACGAGGACGCTTTGATTTTGATCAACGAGAAGAAGATATCCAGCATGAAGGACCTCCTGCCGATCCTGGAGAATGTCGCCAAGACCGGCAAGCCGCTGCTGATTATCGCCGAAGACATCGAGGGCGAGGCGCTCGCGACGCTGGTCGTCAACAAAATCCGCGGCACGCTCAAGACGGTGGCGGTCAAGGCCCCGGGGTTCGGCGATCGGCGTAAAGCGATGCTCGAAGATCTCGCGATTCTGACCGACGGGCGCATGATCGCGGAGGAGCTCGGCATCAAGCTCGAAAACATCACGGTGAAGGATCTCGGCCGCGCCAAACGGATCATCGTCGACAAGGATAACACGACGATCGTCGAGGGCGCGGGCAAGAAGTCGGCGATCGAGGCGCGCATCAACCAGCTGCGCGCGCAGATCGATGAGACGACCTCGGATTATGATCGTGAAAAGCTTCAAGAGCGTCTCGCGAAGCTCGCCGGCGGCGTCGCCGTCGTGAAAGTCGGCGCCGCGACGGAAGTGGAGATGAAGGAGAAAAAGGCCCGCGTGGAGGATGCGCTGCACGCCACGCGTGCGGCGGTCGAAGAAGGCATCGTGCCCGGGGGCGGCGTGGCGCTCGTGCGCGCTTCCGCTTCGCTCGGAAATCTCAAAGTAAGCGACGAAGAGAAAATCGGCGTGCGCGTGATCCAAAAGGCCCTCGAAGAGCCGCTACGCTGGATCGCCCATAACGCGGGCGCGGACGGCGCCGTGGTGCTGGACAAAGTGCGGAACGGCAAGGGCGCGTTCGGCTTCAACGCCGCGAAGGAAGAGTACGAGGATCTTGTCAAGGCGGGCATCGTCGATCCCACCAAGGTGGTCCGCAGCGCGCTGCAGAACGCCGCGTCGGTGGCCGGCCTGATGATCACGACCGAGGCCATGATCGCGGACAAGCCGGAGAAGAAGAAGGATGCTCCGGCGATGCCGCACGGCCACGACGATTACTAAGTCGGAATTCAACGAAAAAAGCAAAAAAAGGAGGGCGATGCCCTCCTTTTTTTTGCCCAAAATTTTCTGGCGACTAGAGAGCGGCGGGCGCCACGAAAGCCGTGCGCGACTAAAACTCAAGAAAAAACAGAGATGAGCGGATAAAAAAAAGGGGAGGATTTCTCCTCCCCTTTTATATTTTTGGGAATTAGTTGACGTTGACGGTGATCTTCCTCGGTTTGACTTCTTCCGCCTTCGGGACATAAACCTCGAGAATGCCGTCGCGATAGGTCGCCTTGATGCCGTCCTGAGCGACCGTCTGCGGCAAATGGAAGGACCGCGAAAACTTACCCGCCAGCCGCTCGGAACGGTGGTATTCCACGCCTTCGGCGGGCTGCTCGGCCTTGCGTTCGCCGCTGAGCGTCAAGACGCCCTCTTTCAGCTCGAGGTTGAAGTCCTCTCGGCTCATCCCCGGAAGCTCCGCGCGGATGAGATAGGAATCTTTGCTCTCGAGAATGTCTACAGGCGGGTACCATACCGCCGGCTGCGCTTGCTGCGGACGCTGCCACGTATCCTCGAGGAAATTGTTGATCAAGTTCAAGCCGTCAAACGGCTCCCATCGGGCTAAATCGAACATAATTTATCCTCCTTTTATCAATCGGTTTTCTCCATTCGTGGAAAAGGTAATCACGGTTATAGGTGCTGTCAAGGTGTCCTCTCGGCGGTCTTGACACTTCCCCGGCGGTGATTAACTTTTTTTGCGACAAACCCAAAGGAGGGCTGAAAACTTATGGCTGAGTGGAATCCCATAGCGGATATGGAAGCGCTTCGGCGCGAGATCGACCGGGCGTTCGCCGAGTTTGGCCCCGCGGGCGCCCATTCGCAGACCGCCTTTCTGCCCGGCCGTGGGCCCAGGCGCTACCCGCTGGTGAATCTGCACGAGGATCACGACCGTCTCTATATCGAAGCGCTCGCGCCCGGCGTCGACCCCGGTTCGCTGAATCTTACGGTCGTCAGGAATCAACTTACGATCTCGGGTGAGAAGCGCCGCGTCAACGGGGACGTTCGGTCGGAGGCGTTTCATCGCAGCGAGCGCGCGAGCGGAAAATTCGTCCGCGCCATCGAGCTTCCCGTCGAGGTCAACGAAAACGGCGTGGCCGCCGAATATAAAAACGGCGTGCTCGTCGTGAGCCTGCCGAAGGCGGAAAAGGCCAAACCCAAAGAGATCAGCGTCAAGGTGTCGTAAACAACCAAGAGGAGGAAATCATGGCGGAGAAAACCGTCGCTTCAAGGCCGAGACAGCAGCCCGCGCCGACGACTGAAGAAACGCGCAGCCGGGAAAGATATCTGGCTCCGCCGGTCGATATTTACGAGACCCAGGACGGCCTCGTGGTCATGGCGGATTTGCCCGGCGTCGCCAAAGACGGCATCGATGTGAGGGTGGAGAACGGGCTTCTGACGCTTCACGGCCGCGCCAGCCATGCGTCGCTGGGGGAGCCGATTTATCGCGAATTCGAGCTTGTGAACTTTTTCCGTCAGTTCGAGCTCAGCGACAAAGTCGATCAAGGAAAGATTTCGGCCGAGCTCAAGCACGGCGTCTTGACACTGCATCTTCCAAAAGCCGAAGAGGCGAAGCCGCGCAAGGTCGAGGTGAAGGTCGCGTGAGGCCATGATCGATCTTCAGCCGTCCAGGCTGCTGAGCCGCGCTTGGCTTTTTCTCCTGGTCGGTCTTTGTGTCGGCGCGCTGCTCACGTGGCGAATCATGGCGCACGGCGCCGCGGCGCTCGATCCCTCTGCGGCGCCGCGTCCGGTGACGCCGCGCGGCGACCTTGCGGCCGATGAAAAATCGACGATTGCGCTCTTCCGCCAAGCATCGCCATCCGTTGTACACATTACGACGGTCACTGTCGCCCGCGACTTCTTTACGCTGAATCTCCTCCAGATTCCCGAAGGCAGCGGATCGGGATTTGTGTGGGATGAGAACGGCAACGTTGTAACCAACTTCCACGTCATCCAAAACGCCGACGCGGCGCAGGTGACGCTCGCCGATCATTCGACTTGGAAGGCGCGCCGCGTCGGCGCCGCGCCGGACAAAGATTTGGCGGTGTTGAAGATCGATGCGCCGAGGAATCGCTTGAGACCGATTCCGGTCGGCACGTCGAAGGATCTTCAGGTCGGACAAAGCGCCTTCGCCATCGGCAACCCCTTCGGCCTCGATCAGACGCTCACGACCGGCGTGGTGAGCGCGATCGGCCGTGAAATCGAATCCGTCACCCGGCGGCCCATTCAGGGCGTGATCCAGACCGATGCCGCGGTCAATCCCGGAAATTCCGGCGGGCCGCTCCTCGACAGCGCCGGAAGACTGATCGGCGTGAATACCGCTATCTACAGCCCCTCGGGCGCGTCCGCCGGCATCGGCTTTGCCATTCCCGTCGATGCCGTGAACCGCGTTGTCCCCGAGTTGATTCGCCACGGCAAAGTGGTGCGGCCGGGCCTCGGCTTCCAGCCGGCCGACGATCAGATCGCGGCGCAGCTCGGCCTCAAGGGGGTGCTGGTCGTCGACGTTCCCGCGAAAAGCGCGGCGGCCCGGGCGGGAATCCGCCCGACCACGCGCGACGCTCAGGGACGCGTCCGCCTCGGCGATGTTATCGTCGCGGTGCAGGGAAAAAAGATCGAATCGGGCAACGACCTTTACCTCGCGATGGAGCAGCAGCGCGTCGGCGACAACGTCACCGTCACTTTGCTGCGCGACGGCAAGCAGTTCCGCGTCAACGCTGTTCTCGAACCGGTGGACGAGGCGAGCGGCTAGATAAGATTTATTTCGCCGGCGTGACTTTAGGCTTGCCCTTGTCATAGAGCGCGAAAACGATCGCCTTCAGCGGTTCGCTCCGGCTCGGGTTCGAGACATTATGAACCTCGTTCGGAGTGAGCTGTGAGACAGTACCGCGGCGCTGCGTAACGGGAACGGTCTTTCCCGCGACTTCCACGGCGGCGCTGCCTTCTAGGATGTAGGCGATCTCAGTTCCCGGATGCGAGTGCTTACCGGTTGACGCGCCGGGCGCCATCTCGATGAGAAAAACGTCCGCTTCCTTCCCCGGCGCATCTTCCAAATCGGTTTGCAACAGCATTGTGCGCTTCACCGGCTCTTGCTGGGCAAGGAGCAGCCGGTCCGCCGCGAAGCCGCCGGCTATGCCAATGAAGAGTAGGGTAACAGAAACCCAGTAGCTGCGTTTCATGGCGCCTCCCAGTCAATGCTTATAGAATTCCCGGACAGAATTCCAACCTTTACCCATCGATCCATTTCCTTGACATGGTCGCGATTTTCCAATAGAAAAATAATTGTTCCCGAGGCTGCCCCATAGCTTCTACCCACACCTTCCCGGCAACGGGGGCTGTGGCTCTTTTTTAAACACGGAACTGGATGTCGCACCCCTTTTTTCCCGTTCTGGTGCTGTTCGCTTTCGCGGCGGTCGTCGTCGTCGCGCTGCTTCTCATCGCGCAGACGGTCGGGCCGAAGCGGCCAAGCCTGGTCAAGGATGAACCCTTCGAATCCGGTAATCCGCCGAGAGGAGATGCCCGGATTCGCTTTCCCGTCAAATTTTATCTCGTGGCAATGCTGTTTCTCATTTTCGACCTGGAGACGGTATTTCTTTACCCCTGGGCGGTGTCGTTTCGCCGCCTAGGCATATTCGGCTTGGTCGAGATGGCAGTTTTTCTTTTCATCGTCGTCCTGGGCTTTGTTTACGCCTGGAAAAAAGGCGCGCTCGACCTGGACTGAACTCCCGATGGCTGAAGACCGTCCGCAACTCGACACCATCCGCGAAAAACTCGGCGCCGCCGTGCTCGATGCGCACGCGTTTCGCGGCGATGACACGATCCTGGTGCGCAGCGAAGGCCTCTTGGAGACGTTTCGCGTCCTGAGAGATGATACCGCGCTAGCCTTCGATTTTCTCTCGGATCTAACCGCCGTCGATTACCTGGGTAAAAAGAACCCGCGGTTCGAGGTCGTTTACCATCTGCTTTCCCTCGGCGGACATCGCCGCCTTCGGGTTAAAGTTTCCGTGCCTGAGGATTCGCCCGAAGTCGATTCGCTGACACCGCTCTGGAGAGCTGCGGATTGGATGGAGCGTGAGGTGTGGGATATGTTCGGCATCCGCTTCCGCGGCCATCCCGATCTTCGACGCATCCTCCTCTACGAGGAGTTCCGCGGCTACCCGCTGCGGAAAGATTATCCCGTTAATCAGCGCCAGCCGCTCGTGCCCGAGAGGCCGCTGGCGGGCACGTTCGTCGACGCGAGGTCGAACAACAAGCTCATGCAACTGCAGCAGCAGTTGCAGCAGAAAAAAGCCGCCGCCGAATCGTCCAAGCGATGAAAGCCGAAGTCAAAGAGCTGCCGCAGGATGTCATGGAGCTGCAGATGGGACCTTCCCATCCGGCCACGCACGGTACGATCAAGTTCAATTTGAAGCTCGAAGGCGAGAAGGTGCTCGACTGCGACACTGAGGTGGGCTATCTCCACCGAGGCTTCGACAAGATGTCGGAGCAGGGGACCTGGGCGCAAGTGATTCCCTACACCGACCGGCTGAATTACGTCTCGCCGCTCATCAACAACGTCGGCTACGCGCTCGCCGTGGAAAAACTGCTCGGGGTTCAAACGACGCCGCGCTGCCAATTCATCCGGGTCGTCGTGAGCGAGATCTCGCGCATCACCGACCATCTCACGTGCTGCGGCATGGCCTGCTCGGAACTCGGCGCCGTCACCGCGGCCTTTTACATGATCGAAGCGCGCGAGCTCCTGACCCGCATCATCGAGACACTGACCGGCGCGCGGCTCACGGTTTCCTATGTTCGCATCGGCGGCCTCAAGCATGATCTCCCCGCCGGCTTCGCCGAGCAGGTGCACGCCGCCTTCGCCACGACGCGCCGACTGCTGGAGGACTGCGACAAGCTTCTTTCGCGCAATCGAATTTTTATCGACCGGATGTCGAACGTCGGCGTCATCTCCAAAGAGACCGCCGTGAGCTACGGACTCGCGGGTCCGATCCTCCGCTCGACCGGGGTTAGTTACGATGTGCGGAAGTCGCAGCCCTACCTCGTTTACGACCAAATGGATTTTACCGTGCCGCTCGGAACGCACGGAGACAACTACGACCGCTTCATTGTCCGCATCGAGGAGATCGAGCAGAGCATCCGAATCGTCGAGCAGGCCCTCGCCAAGATGCCGACGGGGCCGGTCTCCATCGAAGACCCACGCATCGTGCTGCCGGAAAAAGAAAAGGTCTACAACAGCATCGAAGGTCTGATGCATCATTTCAAGATCATCATGGAAGGCGTACAGGTGCCTCCTGGAGAAGCCTATCAAGCGGTTGAAGGCGGCAACGGCGAGCTCGGGTTTTACGTCGTGAGCGACGGCGGCGGCAAGCCCTATCGGGTACGCGTGCGCCCGCCCTGCTTTATCGCCATGGGTGCCTTTCGCGAGATGATCCGAGGGTATACGGTCGCCGACATCGTGCCCACGTTCGGCATGATCAATATGATCGGCGGCGAGTGTGATCGGTAAACCAATGACTGCGGTTAAATTCTCAGACGAATCGTTAAAGGCTTTTCAGGAGATCGTCGGCCGCTATCCGCACAAAAATGCGGCGATGCTGCCGGTCCTGTATCTCGCGCAGAAAGAGTTCGGCTATATCAGCGCGGAAGTGATGGAGTACGTGGCCGAAATTATGGGTGTCCCGGTCGCGCGCGTGTATGGCGTCGTGACGTTCTATACGATGTTCAACATGAAGCCGATCGGCCGCCATCATATCCAGGTGTGCCGAACCCTTCCATGCGCGCTGGCGGGCTCCGAGCGCATCACCGCGGCGATCAAGGCGAAGCTCCACATCGGCGTCGGCGAGACCACCGCTGACGGCCGCTTCACGCTTTCTGAGGTCGAGTGCCTCGCCTCGTGCGGCACTGCGCCGATGATGCAGGTGAACGACGACTATTACGAAAATTTGACGGATAAAAACGTCGGCGAGATTCTCGATCGGCTGAAGTAATATGGAAAAGCTTCTGCTCCGCAACGTCGACGCGCCCGACTTGCACACGCTGGCCGGCTACCGCTCTCGCGGCGGCTACCGCGCGATCGAGAAAGTTCTCCGCGAGATGACGCCGGAGAAGCTCATCGACGAGATCAAGGCCTCGGGGCTTCGCGGGCGCGGCGGCGCGGGATTTCCGACCGGCATGAAGTGGGGCTTCGTCCCCAAGGATAATCCGAAGCCCAAGTACGTCGTCTGCAACGCGGACGAGAGCGAGCCCGGCACATTCAAGGACCGCCTGCTGATCGAGAAGGACCCGCACGCGATCGTCGAAGGGACGATGATCGCCGCCTACGCGATCCGCTCGCACACGGCGTTCATCTATATTCGCGGCGAGATGGTGTACGGCGCGAATATGCTCCAGGGCGCCATCGATGAGGCCGCCGCTGCCGGCTATCTCGGAACAAACATTCTCGGCTCCGGCTACGATCTCGATGTGATCCTCCACCGCGGAGCCGGCGCCTACATCTGCGGCGAGGAGACGGGACTATTGTCGTCGCTCGAAGGCGGCAAGGGCTGGCCCAAAGTGAAGCCGCCTTTTCCGGCAACGCACGGCCTTTTCGGCTGCCCCACGGTCGTCAACAACGTCGAGACGCTGGCGGCCCTCCCGTGGATTATCGACAACGGCGCGGCGCGCTACGCCGCGATCGGCACCGAGAAGAGCAAGGGCACCAAGCTCTTCTCCGTCAGCGGCCACATTAAAAAGCCCGGCGTCTACGAAGTCGACATGGGCTACCCGTTCAAGAAATTTCTCGAGGAG
Source organism: Verrucomicrobiia bacterium (assembly GCA_035495775.1). Classification (GTDB taxonomy): domain Bacteria; phylum Desulfobacterota; class Binatia; order UBA9968; family UBA9968; genus JAJPJQ01. The sequence goes on from DATJFG010000056.1 coordinate 47,870, forward strand.
GATTGCGGCGGAGTCCCGAACGGGAGAAAGCTCAAAGGCGTTATCCCAGGCGGCGCCTCGATGCCGGTGCTCCGCGCCGAAGAGCTCGACGGCATCACGATGGATTACGAGTCGTTCCAGGCCGCCGGCACACTGCTCGGCTCCGGCGGCGTCATCGTCATGGACGAGACGACGTGCATGGTGCGCGCGGCGTGGAACATCTCGCGGTTTTTCGCGCACGAATCGTGCGGCCAGTGCAGCCCCTGCCGCGAAGGCTGCCACTGGATGGAGAAGATTCTCAACCGCATCGAGCACGGCGCCGGCAGGGCCGGCGATCTGGAGATGATTTTGAGCGTCAGCGGCAACATCGGCGGCAACACGATCTGCCCGTTCGGCGACGCCGCGTCGTGGCCGCCCGCCGCGTTCATCAAAAAATACCGCTCGGAATTCGACGAGCACATCGCCGCCGGGCGATGCACGATCCATCAGAAAGCCGCTTAAGAAAGAAATGGATCCGGTAAAAATCACCGTCGACGGACGCGAGATCGTCACCGCGAAGGGCAAGACCGTCATCCAAGCGGCGGCGGAGGCGGGCATCGATATCCCGCATTACTGCTATCATGAGAAGCTCACGATCGCGGGCAACTGCCGGATGTGTTTGGTCGAGATCGAGAAAATGCCCAAGCTCCAGATCGCCTGTAACACGCAGGCGACCGAGGGCATGTCGGTCAAGACTCAGAGCCCGAAGGTCCTGGAAGCGCGCCGCGCGGTGATGGAGTTTTTGCTCATCAACCACCCGCTCGATTGTCCGATCTGCGATCAGGCTGGCGAATGTTGGCTGCAAGACTACTACATGAAACACGACCTCACGCCGAGCCGGTTCGATGAGCGCAAGGAGCATGAGCGCAAGCGCGAGATCTTCGGCCCGTACGTTGTCTTTGACGGCGAGCGCTGCATCAAGTGCACGCGCTGCGTGCGCTTTCTCCAGGAGGTCACGCATACCGACGAGCTCACCGTCGTCAACCGCGGCGACCATTCGACGATCGCGTTGTTTCCGGGCCAAACGCTGGACAATGCGCTGTCGGTCAACGTCGTCGACATCTGCCCCGTCGGCGCGCTCACCGACCGCGATTTCCGCTTTAAGGTGCGCGTCTGGTATCTGAAGAAGACCCCGTCGGTCTGCCCGGGCTGCAGCACCGGCTGCAACATATCGGTCGAGACCTACCAAAACCGCATCGCGCGATTTAAGCCGCGCGTAAACGAGGCGGTCAATAGCCACTGGCTCTGCGACGAAGGGCGCTATGTATTTCATTCGCTCACCGAAGGCGAGCGTCTGACGTCGCCGATGATCCGCCAGGAAGGCGGCCTGGTTGCCGTCGACTGGGACACCGCTCTCCAAGCGGTCGCATCCGGCCTTGCGGCGAACGGCCCGACGGCGGCCGTGCTCTCCGGACGCAACACGAACGAGGAAGCCTATCTCTTCGGCCGCATGATGAAAAAATTATCTCCCGGCGCGGCGCTCGAGGTCTTTTATCGCGAGCGCGAGTTGACGGAAGTCGAAAAGGTCTTGATGAGCCCCGACCGCTCGCCCAATTTCCGCGGCGCGCGCTCTATGGGCGTCGGCTCCGCGGCGGGCGTCGAGCCGTTGCTGAAAAAAATCATCGAGGGCGGGTTCCACTCGTCTTACATCGTCGGCGAAGATCTCGCGTCGCTGCCGGATCGCGGGGAAAATCTCAAGTCCGCCCTCGCAAAGCTTTCATTCCTCGTCGTGCAGGACACGCGCATGACGCCGACCGCGGCGCTCGCGCATGTTGTCCTCCCCTCGACCCATTTCGGCGAGAAGAATGGAACTTACACGAATCGCCGCGGCCGCGTTCAGAAGCTGAACGCCGCGATTGTCCCGCCCGCCGGCGCGCTTCAGGATTGGCAGATCTTTTCCCGATTGTTGGGCGAAAATTATGCCGGTCCGGAGGAGATCTTTTTAGCCGCCGCGCGCGAAGTTTCCGCCTATGACGGTTTGAACTATGAAAAGATCGGAACGCTCGGCGCCATGATTGAAGCCCAAAAACAATGATCGTCGATCTCAGTATCGTCGCCGTCAAGGCTTTTATCGTTATCTTCATGGTGCTGAACCTTGCCGGCGTCTTGGGCTGGGTCGAGCGTAAGGCCAGCGCGCTGATTCAGGACCGCATCGGCGCCAACCGCGCGGCGATTTTCGGCTTCGCCGGCATGGGGCTCGTCAACACGCTGCTCGCCGATCCGATCAAATTTCTCACCAAGGAGGATTTTATCCCGGCGCGCGGCGACCGGCTCCTGCACACGCTCGCGCCGTGCCTGGCGCTGTTTCCCGCGCTCGTCACCTTCGCCGTCATTCCCTTCGGCGACGTCTTGATCGTCGGCGGCCGAGAGATCAACCTCCAGGTCGCCAACCTCAACATCGGCATCCTCTATATCTTCGGCATGGCGTCCTTAAGCGTCTACGGCATCGTCATCGGCGCGTGGGCCTCGAATAACAAATTCTCACTCCTCGGCGGCGTACGCGGCGCCGCGCAGATGGTTTCTTATGAGATCGCCATGGGCCTATCGGTCATCGGCGTTCTCATCGTTTACGGCACGCTCGAGCCGCAGGCGATGGTGCGGGCGCAGGGGGAGTTGCTTTGGGGATGGCTGCCGGCGTGGGGTGTTTTCCTCCAGCCGCTAGGATTTCTGCTCTTTTTCACGGCGGCAGTGGCGGAAACCAAGCGCCTGCCTTTCGACGCTCCGGAGGGAGAGTCCGAAATCGTCGCCGGCTATCACGTCGAATATTCGGGCGGCAAGTTCCTGATGTTTTTCGCCGGCGAGTTCGCGGAGGTGGTGACCGCGGCCGGGCTCGTCACGACGCTCTTCTTCGGCGGCTGGCAGGTGCCTTACCTGCTGCGCGACGGCTTTCATTTCCCAGGTGGCGGAGTGCTCTCGCTCGCGCCGCTCGCCGTGACGATTCTCCAGGTTCTCGCCTTCGCTTTGAAGGTCGTCTTTTTCTGCTGGCTGCAGATTTTGCTGCGCTGGACGCTGCCGCGTTTTCGCTACGATCAGGTGATGCGGCTCGGCTGGAAAATGCTGCTGCCGGCGGCGCTGGTCAATGTCTTCATCACGGCGGTGTGGATTGTGCTGCGGCAGCGGCCGACTTGACGATGATTGTGTTTTTCATCCTGGCGATCGCCTCGATTGTTTTCTCGGTGCTGATCGTAGCGCAGCGCAACGTCGTGCATTGCGCCATGGCGCTGGCGGCGACGCTTTTTATCCTCGCCGTCCTCTTTCTGACGCTCGACGCGCCGATGCTGGGAATCCTCCAGATCATCGTCTACGCCGGCGCGATCATGATTCTCATTCTGTTCGTCATCATGCTGCTGAACCCGGCGGCGATCGAGGCGCGCCCCGCGGCCTGGTGGACGATCGGCTCGATCGCCGCGGCGGCGCTCTTCTTCCAGTTCGCGGCGCTTCTGTTGCGGGTTCCCTTGCCGTCGGCCGGGCCGGCGGTACCCGATTCATTCGGCGGTCCGGAGAGCATCGCTCAAACTCTCTTCACCGATTTTACGCTGCCTTTCGAGGTCGCGTCGGTGCTGCTCCTGGTCGCGATCATCGGCGCGGTGGTTTTGGCGCAGAGACAACGATGACCCAAGCGCCACTCGAATATTACCTCATGCTCGGCGCGCTGTTATTCGCGATCGGCGTCGCCGGCGTGATCATCCGGCGCGACGTGATCGTCATTCTCATGTCGATCGAGCTCATGCTCAACGCCGTGAACCTCACGTTTATCGCCTTCGCGCGGTTCTTGGGCTCGCTCCAGGGCCAGGTGATCGTTTTCTTTGTCATGACGGTGGCTGCGGCGGAGGCCGTGGTAGGGCTGGCGATCATCATCTCCGTCTTTCGCCATCGCGAAAGCCTCGACCCCCGGGACATGCAGCTTTTGAAAGGGTAGCTTCAGCCGCGGATTTTAGAGTCTAATACATGGGGACGAACCTGCTCCGCTGGATTCCGCTGCTGCCGCTCATCGGCGCGGTGCTGAATATTTTTTTCGGCCGCTGGTGGGACAAGAAATTGGCCGGGATATTGGCTTCGGCCGCCGTCTTCGGTTCATTTGCGCTGTCGCTTCAAGTCTTCGCGCTGCTTTCCCCGACGACCGTCCTGCATGACACGCTTTTCACCTGGATCGATTCCGAGCCGTTTAAAGCGCAACTCTCATTCCAGGCCGATGCGCTGACGGCGGTGATGCTGCTCGTCGTCACCGGCATCGGCTTTTTGATTCATATCTATTCCACGGGCTACATGGCGCATGACGAGGGCGAGGCGCGTTTCTTCGCCTATTTGAATCTCTTCGTCTTCTTCATGTCGGTCCTCGTGCTCGCCGACAACCTGCTGCTGCTGTTCGTCGGCTGGGAGGGGGTCGGCCTCTGCTCGTATCTTCTGATCGGCTTCTGGTTCGAAGACCACGCCAACACAAGCGCCGGCAACAAGGCGTTCATCGTCAACCGCATCGGCGACTTCGGTTTCTTATTGGGCGTGCTGCTGCTTTTCTCGGAGATGAACCGCCTCGGCGCCGCGACCCTCGATTTCGCCTCTCTCAAACAGGCCGCCTCGCGCATTCCGCCCGAGAGCGTGACTCTGATCACGCTGCTGCTTTTCGTCGGCGCGACGGGTAAATCGGCGCAAATCCCGCTCTACGTCTGGCTTCCAGACGCGATGCAGGGCCCGACTCCCGTGAGCGCGCTGATCCATGCGGCGACGATGGTGACCGCCGGCGTCTACATGACCGCGCGGCTCAGTTTCCTCTTCGTCCTCGCGCCGGCGACACTGTCCGTCATCGCGATCGTCGGCGCCGCCACGGCGCTTTTGGCGGGGACGATCGCCGTCGCGCAGAACGACATCAAGCGGGTGCTTGCATACTCTACCGTCAGCCAACTCGGCTACATGTTCCTGGCCGCGGGCGTCGGCGCCTTCGGCGCGGCGGTCTTTCATCTTTTCACGCACGCCTTCTTCAAGGCATGCCTCTTCTTGGGCGCCGGCAGCGTGATCCACGCGATGGGCGGCGAACAGGACATGCGCAACATGGGCGGCCTCAGGCGCGGTTTGCCGATAACTTACTGGACTTATCTCATCGCCGGCCTTGCGCTTGCCGGCATTCCGCCGACGGCGGGTTTCTTTTCCAAGGACCGGATTCTCCTGGAGGCCTATTCGAGTGCGCATGGCTCGTTTGCCTTATGGGTCGTCGGCTGGATCACCGCCGGCCTCACCGCGTTCTATATGTTCCGCCAGCTATTTATGGTGTTTCACGGTCAAAGCCGCGCCCCTGAATCCGTGCAGGCGCACGTTCATGAATCGGCGCCGGCGATGACCGTCCCTCTGATCGTGCTCGCCCTCGGATCGATCACGGCCGGCTGGCTCGCGCTTCCATCGCGCGACGTGTGGGATCCGTGGCTGCAGGGGGTTTTGGGCCGCAGCAATCCCGCCGAGCAGGGCGAAGTCGCGAACGAGATGCTGCTGGTCGTCCTCACCGTCGGACTCGCCCTGCTGGGAATCGCGCTTGCCTATTTTCTCTACGGCCGCGAGCGGCGCCCCGCCGAAGACGGTCCGCTTTGGCGCGTGCTCGCACACAAGTACTACATCGACGAGTTCTACGATCGAGTTTTCGTGCGGCCGTTCACCGCAGCGGCAAACTGGTTCGCGCGGGTATTCGACCCCGGATTCATCGACGGCGCCGTCAACGGCGTCGCCGGCCTGGTCCGCGCGGTCAGCAGCTCGGGCCGGATGCTCCAAAGCGGCAACGTGCAGCATTATCTCTTCGCTTTTTTAATCGGGACGATTCTGGTTTTTGTCTACTGGCTGAGGTGGTGAGGACGTGAAGGGTTTGAGCCTGCTCGTGTTTCTTCCCGCGCTCGGCGCTGCGGCGCTGCTGTTGGTTCCGCGCCGCGCCGTTTCTCTATTGTTTTACGCCGCGCTCGGCGTGAGCCTGCTCGCGTTCGTCGATTCGCTGTTGATCTTCTGGCGGTTCGATCCGAACGTCGCCGACATGCAAATGGTCGAGCGGCTCGCCTGGATTCCTTCCTACGGGATCGAATACATCGTCGGCGTCGACGGCTTGAGTCTCTTCCTCGTTTTGCTCACCGCCCTCATCGTCCCGATCGCGATCCTCGCCTCGTGGACTATTCACGACAAGGTGAAGGAATACCTTTTCTTCATGCTGCTGCTCGAGACCGGCATGCTCGGCACGCTCGTCGCCCTCGACCTGTTTTTGTTTTACGTGTTCTGGGAATTGATGCTGGTGCCGATGTATTTTCTGATCGGCGTCTGGGGCGGGCAGCGGCGCATCTACGCCGCGGTCAAATTCGTGATTTACACGATGACCGGCAGCCTCCTCATGCTGGTGGCGATTATTTTTCTGGCGACGCGCAATTATCAGGTGACGCAGACCCTCACCTTTAATTATTTGCAGCTCGCCAATCTCCGTCTGCCATTCAACGAGCAGATGTGGCTCTTTCTCGCTTTCGCGCTTTCCTTTGCGATCAAAGTGCCGCTGTTTCCGCTGCATACCTGGCTCCCCGACGCGCACGTCGAGGCGCCGACCGCGGGATCGGTGATCCTGGCGGCGATTCTTCTCAAGATGGGCACTTACGGCTTCATCCGTTTCGCGATTCCTCTCTTTCCCGAGGCGGCGATTGCGGCCTCGCCTTATATCATCGCATTGGCGGTCATCGGAATCGTCTACGGTGCGATGGTCGCGATGATGCAGGACGATCTCAAAAAGCTCGTCGCGTATTCTTCCGTGAGCCATCTGGGATTTGTCATGCTGGGGCTCTTCGCCTTTAATCTTCAGGGCGTCGAAGGCGGCGTGTACCAGATGCTGAATCACGGCCTTTCGACGGGCGCGCTCTTTCTTATCGTCGGCATGATCTATGACCGGCGTCATACACGCATGATCGCCGATTTCGGCGGCCTGTGGAAGCAGGTGCCGATGTTGTCGGCGGTTTTCTTGGTGGTCATGTTTTCCTCCATCGGGCTTCCCGGCCTCAACGGCTTTGTCGGCGAGTTTCTGATCCTGCTCGGCGCCTTTCAGAGAAGCGCCGCGTGGACGGCGGTCGCCGCGTCGGGCGTTGTGCTGGGGGCGATGTATATGCTGTGGATGTTTCGGCGCGTCGTCTTCGGGCCGCTGGCGCGGCCGGAGAACCGCTTGCTCAAAGACATGAGTCCGCGCGAGATCGCGATGCTCGCCCCGATCCTCGCCTTGATGGTTTTCATGGGCGTTTATCCCCAGCCTTTTTTATCGCGCATCAAAGGATCGGCGCGGCTCGCGCTGGAACGGGTCGAGGCGCAAAACTTGGGCGCGCCGCTCGTCCGCATCGAGCGCGAGAGCGCCGAAGGGAGCCGCCGTGGACGGTAACTTCCTGCCGCTCCTCCCCGCCGCGGAGGTGCTGGTGACGGCGCTCGTGGTGCTCGTCTTGGATCTGCTCACCGGCAAAGAGGAAAAGGGGCTGCTGCTCTGGACGGGGCTCGCGGGACTTGCCATCGCGGCCGGGATCGCCGTCTATTTGCGCGGCGGCGAGGAAGGCGCGTTTCAGGATACGCTGCTGCTCGATCGCTTCGCCGTCTTTTTCACGGTCGTTTTTTTGGGCGTCGCGGCGGTGACAATGCTCGCATCCGTCGAATATCTCAGGGAAACCGCCATTCGCGAAGGGGAATTTTACGTACTCATTCTTTTAAGCGTCTGCGGCATGATCGTCATGGCCGCCGCAAACGATCTGATTCTTTTCTTTCTCGGTCTCGAGACCATGTCGATCGCCGTTTATGTTCTCACGGGCATGTGGCGCTCGCGCGCATCGGCGTCGGAGGCGGCGATGAAATATTTTCTCATCGGCGCGTTCGCCACGGGTTTTCTGCTCTATGGAATCGCGTTGATCTATGGCACGACCGGTTCGACGCAGTTCGCCGGCATCGCCGCCGTGATCTCCGCCGGCGGCGGGAGCGTGCCGTTGCTGTTCGCGGCCGGCGTCTTTCTTTTGCTCGTCGGTCTCGCTTTCAAGGTCGCGGCGGTGCCGTTTCACTTCTGGGTGCCGGACGTTTACGACGGCGCGCCGACGCCGGTGACGGCCTTCATGGCCGTCGGCGTGAAAGCCGCGGCGTTTGCCGGCTGGGCGAGGATCTTTCTCTACCAATGGTCGCCGCTGAGCGGCGCGTGGGCTCCGGCCGTCAAAGCCTTGGCGATCCTGACGATGACGCTCGGCAATCTGCTCGCCATCACCCAGTCGAGCGTCAAGCGAATGCTCGCCTATTCGAGCATTGCGCACGCCGGCTATCTGCTCATCGCCGTCGTCGCCGGCGGCGAGCAGGGTGGACAGGCACTGCTTTTTTATGTCGTGAGCTACGCCGCGATGACGCTCGGCGCTTTCGGCGTCCTCATCGCCCTCAAGGAAGGCGAAACGGACGCGGAGACTTACCAGGACTTCGCCGGTCTTGGCTTCAGGCGACCGTTCCTCGCGATGGCGATGTCGCTTTTTATGCTCTCGCTCGCCGGCTTCCCGCCACTGACCGGATTTACCGGAAAATTTTATCTTTTCCGCGCCGCCGTCGCCGCCGGCCATACCGACCTTGCCGTCATCGGCGCGCTGAACAGTCTGGTCTCGGTGTTTTATTACCTGCGCGTCATCGTCATGATGTATATGGAAGAGGGCAACGCGGAAGCGAAGACTCTCAGCCGCGCCCCTTATCTCTACGCGGGAATTATCGTTGCCGCGATCGCGACCGTCTATCTCGGGATTTTTCCGGCGCCCGCTCTGGACGCGAGCCTCAAGTCCATCGCCGCACTGCGCTAAGGCCCTGTCGCGCTGTGCCGCCGCTTCTGCAATTGTAGATTACAGCAAAATGGTCGATGAAATGCGCTCGGCGCGCCCTCCTAAGCGGGTTCTTTGTGGCGGCGCAGGAAGTCCTTGAAGGCCTGCACCGGCGGCGTGATCTGGCGGTTCTTGTGCGTGACGATATAGATCACTCGTTTCAGATTCAGCTCCGGGACATTCAAGATTTTCACCCGGCCCGCTTCGACGTCGCCGATGACGTGGCAATGGGCGATAAAGCCGATGCCGAGGCCGTTCGCGACGGCGTTGCGAATCGCGTCCCGCGCTCCGATTTGGCCGCTCACCTCGATGGCCGCAGTGAACGCCACGCCTTTGCGCGCGAATCGCTGCTCCACCATATCGCGCGTTTGTATGCCGGAGTCGGAGGCGACCAACGGCTCTTTGGCGAGCATTCGCAGCGTGACGCCGCGTTTTCGCGCGAGCGGATGATGCGGCGGGGCGATCGCCACGATCTGCTCTTCGAGATAAACTTCCGAGCGCAACAGCGGCGAGTGCGGCGCGCCGCTCAAGAGCGCGAGATCGATTTCGCGCTCGAGGAGCTGACGCTCGAGGCTGTTGTTGCTCTGGATCTTGAGCACGACCTGGATCCCGGGATGATCCTTTTTGAATTGCTGCACTGCGTTCGGCAGAAAGGAAGCGGCCGGTATGGGCGAACCGCCAACCGCCACGGTGCCCTTTTTCAATCCGTGGAGCTCGTCGATCTCGTTTTTGGTGCCGTCGATGATCGCGAGCGCGTCGCGCGCGCGCCGGGCGAATACGGCGCCTTCCGGGGTGAGCGATATTTTGATGCCGTGGCGCTCAAAGAGCTCGTACTCTAGCTCGTCGACGAGCCCCTGGATCAAAGATGAAACCGAGGGCTGCGTCAGCCCGAGCGCTTTCGCCGCTTCGGTGAAGCTCTGCACTTCGGCGACTTTGACGAACACGCGCAGCTGATGCAGCGTCATATAGTTTTGGCAAACTCTTTTAGAATGAGTCTTTTATAGCATTCCGAATCTTTCCACTGCAAACCGCGGCAGCGGTAAAATTCGAAGTCGGGTGCCGATGGGAATGTTATGGCGCCGCGTTCTTGGCGAAAAACCCGATGGCGACAGGAACTTCGGCGGTTCCCGGGACATATTCCTCGAAGCGCGGCGTCTTGACGTGAAGCTGCGCCGAGCCGCCGCCGTCGAGATTCATGAGATCGGCCGTTTCGATACGCCATTCGGGCGCGCCGAAAAGCTCCTGCAGCTCGACCCAGGTGAGCCCGCCGAAGAGGTTGTCGGTGGCGGCGATCACAAATCTCCGCGCTGCGTCCATGCCGATGACCGAACGGCGAAATTGTCTTTCGGCGCCGCGCGTGACGTTGAGCGGGACGCTCTTGGACAACAGCAATGGTCCGGCCTGCAGGCCCTGGTCGGCCTGCCGCGCATCGAAGTCATCGCGATGGACAATGAAAGCGATACGGTTTTTAATGGCGAAGATCCCCGTGAAAAGCGCGCTTTTGGAGATCGTCGGGTTGACGTCGCCGCCGACCTTGAGAAATCCTAGCGCCGCGCCGCGGTCGTCGAAGTAATTGGCGTTGATCATTGCGAGGGCGCCGCTCTTTTCGACAAGCGTCCGCACATTGCTGCTTTTCAGATGGTAGTCGGAGCTCTGAACCACCCGCGGCTCCGTCGAGCGGTTATCGCAGCGGACGATCTTCAGTTGGATGACCTGATAGGGCTCGCTGCGCTCGAGAGTTATCCTGCGGAATTCGATGCCCTGGAAGACGGCCTTCCAACTCCCGATGTCGACGACCGTCAGGCCGGGGCTCGCTTTGAGGTGCGGCGGTCGGGGCGCGGCTTGTGGCCAGACGCGGCAGGCGAGCGTGAAAAAGAGAAGAAGCGAAACGACCGTGATTTGTCTTTTAACAAACATAGTGTCGGGACGGCGCACCGAAATCATAACAAAATCGTCGCGCAAAAAAAATGCGTCATTCCGGCGTCGCGCTTTATGACCGGTCCGGCGGCACAAAGCGATTGCATAATCGGCGGTAATCGGATACGTGCTGGAATGACAAACGGAGGGTATAAACATGCGCCATGCGGTCATTGCCTGTGCTATCGTGATGCTGATCTCGGCGGTTGGCTGCGGCAAGGACGAGAAAAGCTCCGCCGAACGCGACGCCGAAGTGAAGAAGGTCCTCCAGCAGGGAGCCGACGCGGAGCGAAAAATGTACGAAGGCATGAAACAAGGCGTCGAAAATCTCGAGAAGAAGGTTCAAGAGAAGAAAGAGAAATAAAATAAATAAATAGTAGATAGACGTTGTCTCGACACGCCGATTTCACCGCCTGCCGGTATTTGGACCGAACTTAATCCCTATCCGGTTTTTTCCCGGTTGCCGAATTCGATAATTCTGCGAAAATACTGAGTAAGCGGAAGTGTTTCCGGCGCTTTGATCGATCAGACCCGAGCAGACATCAAACGATCTTTCCGGGCCCGTAACATGCCGAAATTCCATGTCATTGAGGTAGTCTGTGAGAATCGCGCAAGTTGCCCCTCTCTACGAACGCGTGCCGCCGAAGTATTATGGAGGGACCGAACGGATCGTATCTTGTCTCACTGAAGAGCTGGTGCGTCAAGGCCATGACGTGACGCTTTTTGCGAGCGGCGATTCGATCACTACCGCAAAACTGGTTTCGGTCTGTGATGAGGGGCTGCGACTCAATCCCAAGTATACCGATCATATTCTGTATCACATGCTTTCGGCCGAGCACGCGGCGCAGCGCGCCGACGAATTCGATTTTATCCATTTCCATTTGACCTATTTGCACTACGCCATCGCCAGGCGACTCACAACGGCGCATGTCACCACGAGTCACGGTCGTATGGATTTGCCCGAATACGTGCCGCTTTACCGCGAATATGCGGATATTCCGTTGATTTCAATTTCCGATAACCAGCGCGAGCCGCTGCCGTGGCTCAATTGGCAGGGCACCGTCTATCACGGCATTTCCGAAGATCTTTTTCAGGGCCGGACGGAACCTGGAAAATATCTCGCATTTCTCGGGCGATTTTCCCCCGAAAAGAGAGCCGACCGCGCCATCGAGATCGCGAAACGAAGCGGCATCCCACTCAAGATCGCGGCGAAGATCGATAAAACGGACCTCGAGTATTTCGAGAGCACGATTAAACCGCTGCTCGATGATCCTTTGATCGAATACATCGGTGAGATCGGTGAAAAGGAAAAGCAGGAATTTCTCTCTAACGCTTACGCGCAGGTCTTTCCGATCGACTGGCCCGAGCCGTTCGGCCTGGTTATGATCGAGGCGATGGCCTGCGGCACGCCGACAGTCGCGTTTCGCTGCGGCTCAGTGCCGGAAATCATCGATGACGGAGTCACCGGATTCATCGTGGAAAGTATCGAGGAGGCGGTCAACAGCCTCAAGCGGATCCCGGAAATTAGCCGGAAAAAATGTCGCCAGGTCTTTGAGAAACGCTTCAGCGCGTCGCGGATGGTCAGGGACTATTTGAGCATTTATGGCCGAATCCAGTCGGAAAGTCCGGCGCGCGCAGCCTAGCGCAGCCCCGGACGATATCATCCAGGTCGAAGACCAGTTTTACATCCTCGCCACCGCCGCCGCGGCCGAAGACCGCGTGCGCGTGCTCAAGCACGGCGAGACGTTCGCCGTTTTCGACCGGTACGGCGACAGCCGTCCGGTCGGCTTGGGCGAAGAGGGCATCTATCACGAGGGCACGCGGTTTCTCTCGCGCCTCGAGCTGCGACTCGGCCACACGCGGCCGCTGCTCTTAAGCTCGACCGTAAGGGACGACAACACGCTGCTCGCCGTCGATCTCACGAATCCAGACATCAAAGTCGGCGATCAGGTCGCCGTGCCGCGCGGCACGCTGCACATCTTCCGATCGAAGTTTCTCTGGCAGGCGGTCTGCTACGAGCGACTGCAAATTCTCAATCATGGATTGACGCCGGTCGAGATCTCGCTCTCGGTGAGCTTCGCGGCGGACTTCGCCGATATCTTCGAAGTTCGCGGCGTGCACCGGTCGAAGAAAGGGCGTCATTTGCCGGAGCAGGTGCGTAAAGATTCCGTCGTGCTCGCTTACGAAGGGCTCGACGGCCTGATTCGTCGGGCGACCCTTGAATGCTCGCCCGCGCCGAACGAGCTCTACCGATCATATCTGAGTTTCAATCTTACGATCGAGCCGAAAAAAGAAACGCAGATCTACCTCACGCTGTCATGTCAAGCGGGCAACGCCCGGCCGCCCATGTACGCTTACGACACCGGTTTGCAGCAGGCCGAGGCGAGGCTGCACGAGCCGGACAATGTGGCTTGCAGCATCACAACGTCAAACCATCAGTTTAACGATTGGCTCAACCGATCCGTCGCCGACCTCCGCATGATGGTGAGCGAGACGCCGAACGGCCCGTATCCCTACGCCGGCGTGCCATGGTTCAGCACCGTCTTCGGGCGCGACGGCATTATCACGGCGTTGGAGTTTCTCTGGGTCGACCCGGCGATCACGAAAGGCG
>DATJFG010000057.1:0-5618 GCA_035495775.1 Verrucomicrobiia bacterium
TTTTCGCATTGTCGATCCAGATGTGTCCGCCCCACCATTGCTTCGGGTCTTTCACCTGCGGCAGCATCATGTACGGCTCGACGGGATCGAGCACGTTTTCTGGCAGAAGGCCGGTGACGATCGATTCGCTGCCGCCGATGTGAACGTCGAAATAGCTGATGCCCGCCTTAGTCTCGTCGACGATCCGGCGCGTCACGGTCGTTCCGCGCGCGGGGACCGATTCGACATTGATGCCGAAGCGCTTCTTGAATCCGTCCTCGAGCGCTTGGCGCAATTCGCTCGTCGCCGGAATCGAGATGACGACCTTGCCTTCTTTTTTTGCGAGCTCGATCGTACGCTCCCACTCGCCGGGCTTTGCCTGGGCCAATACCCATGGCGCTCCCGCGGAGGCTGCCGCGAAAAAAAATACGGCGAGAAACAATATGCGTGGCGTCGTCATGACCGATTGCTGTAGGTGAGCGGCGGCATCTCCATGGCGACGCCGGTTTGCTCGAGCGCGGCTTCGTAATCGCGCCGGATCTGCGGGTCTTCGTCCTCGTATTCGAGCAGCGTGCCGCCCTGGCGCGTGTTGGTGCGCACCCCTTCGCGGTTAAGCGCCTTGCCGATGCCGAATAGATATTTGCCCGATTGCCCGCTGTAGCGAAACGCCAGTTGGCGGGCTTTTTCTTTCCCAGTGTTGAAGTGCTGATGGAACCAGCCGGTCGGCGGGCTCAGCACGCTGCCCTCGCGCCAGTCGATTTTGACGACGTCGCTCGCTCGACCGGTCTTATACGGTCGCTCGCCCGCCTCCTGCGGCCACATGAGCGTGTAGCCCTGCGAACGCAGGATCAAAAGGATCGCGCCGCCCTGATGGAAGTGCGCCTTGTGATAGCGGCCGACCGGCCATTCGGCGATATGGCCCACGAGCGTGCTCCCGCCCATATCGAACGAGGTGATGCGCACGCCCGCGCCTTTCGCCTCGGACGGGTCGACGAGCGCGCCGCGCGCATCGGCGATAAAGTTGGTTTCCCACGAGATGAAGCCGCCGCGCTCCTCGCGCTTGTCCGAGACGGTGAAGTAGTCGGCGCGGCCGTCGTATCTCTGGGCGAAGCGATAGTCGCAGCCGAAGACGAACTCCTCGTCGTGCAGCAGATCGATCATGATCGGCGCGCTCGTGACCGACAGCAATAGCGCCGGTCCGCGGCTGCCGTTGTAGAGCCGGTGCCAGCAGTTGAGCGGCACCGCGAAAAGGCTTCCCTCCTGCCACTCGAAGTGGAGCTTCGCGTTGCCGTCGTCCGCGCTCCATACCTCCGTCGAGCCTGCGCCCCGGAGCACGTAGACGAGCTCTTCGTAGAGGTGCTTCTCGGCTTCGAGCGCTCCGGCAGGCGGGATCTCGCTCACATACATGCCGGTGAAGCCTTCCATGCCTTTCAGCTGGATGAACGCGCCGCGGCCGCCGGTGCGCGCCCACGGCTTCAGCGGGAGCTCGCCGACATCCTCGACGCCGTGGGCCTCGATGATGGGGATCGCCTGTTTTTTCATCCACGCTTCGTAGCTGGTGTCGCGCTTCATTTTTTGCCGGACTCTTTGTGGCCGTCTCTGCCGAAGAAATAGTCTCCCGCGGCGACCGCCTCGGCGACGGCATCGTCTTCGTCGGTCCACATGCCGAGCGGATAGCCGTACCATGGTGTTCTCAACGCCAATTCGGGCATGCGCTCTTCGCGCCAGATCTCCAGCGCGCGCTCCATGAAGCGCTTCTTCGGCACGCCGACCGGCGGGTAGGGGCCTTTGCGCGTCGCGTCGATCAGCATCCCCGAGCAGCCGATCGGCGGCGGAAAATTCCGATCACTCGGCTTGGTCATGAGCGGATGCGCCGAGGGGTCGAGCAGCGGCGCGCGGCCGGTCGTGATCTGCACATCGCGGTGCGGCTGCATCGCGAAGCTCATTGACCACATGACCATCTCGGGATCTTTGGGATCGATATCCTCGTCGACGACGATGATGACTTTATTGGTTGTCCCCATGCTCGCCGCGGCGTGGAGCACCTGCTGCGGCTTGCTCGGATGTGTTTTTTTCATGCGGATGACCCACCAGTTCCAGCCGCCGCCCATCTCGGGGCAGCTCACTTCCAATACCTCGGGAATGCCGCAGCCGTATTTCAGATAATTGTCGAGCATCATCTCGCGGCAGGTGCGCGAGATGCCGTTCGATTCGCTCGGCGGCAGGCCGACGAGAATCGCCGGGAAGATCGCGTTGCTGCGGCAGGTGATCGCCTTCACCTTGACAATTTGTTTATTGGCGTGCTCCGCCATCAAGTAGCCGGGATAATCGCTAAAGGCTCGCTCGCGCGCGCTCTCGTCGGTCGAAAGTTCGCCCTCGATGATGATCTCGGCTTCCGCAGGGACATCCAGCGGGATCGTCTTGCAGCGCACGAGCTC
Organism: Verrucomicrobiia bacterium; assembly: GCA_035495775.1. Taxonomy (GTDB): domain Bacteria; phylum Desulfobacterota; class Binatia; order UBA9968; family UBA9968; genus JAJPJQ01. Next base: position 2,418 of record DATJFG010000057.1, read on the forward strand.
GACCGGCCGGCCACGGATCGCTCCGGCGACGGACAGCTCATCGATGCCATAGGGAATGTTCGCCGCGGCGACATACGAAATGTCCGGCAGGGCGCCGAGACAGACCGCCACCGGCAGCGGCTCGGTGCGCCGGCGCGCGACGGGAAAATGATAGAGCATGGCGTCGTGCACGCGCGCGATGCCGGCGAGAAAGCGATCAGGGCCATAGAAGTGGCCGCTGTACATCCCGACGTTGCGCATGCCGCTCTCGGGATCCTGGGTAATGAAAGGCGAGGTGACGCGGATCGCGCCGCTGAAGCCAGGCTCTTCGACCGGCGCGGGCAACATAGTGAGTCCGATCTGCTCCAGCTCCGCTCCAGTGTGAACTTCTTCGTGAACCGCGGCGCGCTCGACCTTGACCGGCGCGATCGGATGGGTCACCGCGTGGTGCCACTTCTCATAAATTCCCTGCGGGTCTTCGCAGCCCATGCCGAGGCCGACGATCGTGCGCGACGAGCCGTACATGCCGGTCACGACTTTCATTGCGTAGCGGTTTTGCTTCGCGTCGATGACGTTGTCGAAGAGAAACGCCTGACGCGCGTCGTCGCTGCGGCCGCGGTATTGCAGGCGCATGAGCGGCATCAATTCGCTGTCTTTGTTGACGGGGCGCGTCCAGCGGTGAAGCTTGCCGCGCTTCTCGAGCGCGGTCAGGAAATCGCGCAGATCGGCGTAATAGGTTTTCGACATGAATCGCTCTCCGGGTTAATCGAACAGTTTATTGGCGAACTTGACCGCCGGATCGCGCACCTTCTCGAGCTTGTCTTGGGACTGGTTTTCCGCTTCGAGGTAATCCTTGATCGAGAGCTGGTCTTTCGCCGGGATCACGCCCAATTCGCGCAGCCATTTGGTATCGACGTCGAGACGGCGCGTCGCCTGCCCGAGCGCTTTCGTCGTGACCTCCTGCCCTTCCTTGCCGAGCAGCCAATTGACAAAAACTTTGGCCGCGTTCGGGTGCGGCGGATTCTTGATGACGGCCAAGTTGCCGCTGCCGCCCGTGCCGAAAGTGCCTTCTTTAACTGGCGGCAGAGGCTTGACCGGCAGGCCGGCGCTGACGAAGGGCTGGAGCGAATAGTAGGTAACGCCGATCAGAATCGCGATCTTCCCCTTGGCGAGGCTTTCCCCCAGGACCCTCTGATCGCGGCCGACCGAAAGGTTTTGCGCGGCCAGTTTCCTCAGATAATCTTCGCCCTTCACCTGCCAGAGATAGGCCCAATTGGAATCGCCGGCGCCCGGCGTGCGCGGATCGAGAATGCCGATCTTGTTTTTCCACTTGGGATTTAAGAGATCGTCGTAGCTTTTGAACTCCTCGGCTTTCGTCAACGTATCGTTCCGCCACGTGCTCTCCGTCAGATAAGCCTGAAAGCTGTAGATGTACCGCTTCGCCCGATCGACCCACATGTGGCCGCCCCACCAATTCTTCGGGTCCTTGACCTCGGGAAGAATTAAGTAAGGCTCAAAGACTTCCAGCACGCCTTCGTCGAGCAGGCCGCTCACCATCGAGTTCGAGCCGCCGATGTGGATGTCGAAGTTGCGCACGCCGGCCTTGGACTCGTCGACGATTCTTCGGGTGATCGAGGTGCCGCGCGCAGGAATAAGCTCTAGCTCGATCCCAGCGAAGCGCTTTTTGAAGCCTTCGTCGAAGAGCTTTCTCATCTCGGCGCTGGCGGGGATCGAGACCACGACCTTCGCCTCTTTTTTGGCGAGCTCGACGGTCTTGTCCCAATCCGCCTTTGAGGTTGAGGTTTGCGCACCGAGCGATGAAAAAAGCGCGAGTAAAAACCCCACGAGGGCGATGATCGTTCCAATACTTCTTGTCACTGGTTTTACCTGACAATTCCGCGGAGTAACCCTAGCGCGGAGTTCTCAACGCGAGGCTGTCGAATATGGTTTACTCATTGAACTTTTATATATCAACGATCTTCCTGTCAACCAAAAAGACCATCGCTGTTTTCCAATTCCGGCATATGTTAGCTTGATTCTTTATGACCCTTGCTGCGGGCAAAGCACAAGCAATTCCTGCGGCCCGGCCGGCGGACGCGGCGGTCTCTCGGGCTCATTTCTTCTCCATTGCTGCGGCCGCGATTTTTATCGCCGCGCCCTTTTTACAGCCAGAGCTTTTTCCGCTCGGCTGGATCGCCTTCGTTCCGCTTTACTGGGCGATGTTGAACGCGGGCAGCCCGAGGAGAGCTTTTCTGCTGGCATGGCTTGCCGGAGCGCTCGCACACGTGATCGGATTTTACTGGGTCGATCATACGGTGAGGGTCTTCGGCGGCATCCCGATCGGCCTCAGCGAGGTTGTGCTGGTGGGCTTCGCCGCCTTGAATTCGCTGCATATCGCGCTCTTCGGATTGCTGGTTTTTCTCTGCGGCTTGGGGCCGCTCCAGCTCTTCCCGCCGATTCTTTGGACTGCGATCGAGTTCTTTGCGCCGCAGCTTTTTCCCTGGCATCTCGCCAACAGCCAGTTCGACTTTCCCGCGTTCCTTCAATCCGCCGACATGTTCGGCCCATATGGCGCGAGCTTTCTGCTCGCGTGGACGAGCGCGGCGGTCTATGCCTTGCTCTTTGCTCGGGAGCTCACCGGCGGAAGCCGCTTCGCGGGTGCGGCGCTCTGCGCGTTGGCGCTGATCGGAAACGTCGGCTACGGCGGGCTGCGGATGAAGCAGATCGCCGAAGCGATGGCCGCCGCGCCGAAGCTCGACATCGCCGCCGTTCAGGGCAGCATCGATGTCTCGATGAAATGGGATCCGGCGCGGATCGAAGCGAATCTGAAGCCGTATCTCGATCTCACGCGTAAAACAGCGGGCGCAAAACTTTATCTCTGGCCCGAGAGCGCGATCGAGGCGTGGGTTCCCGAAGACGCGGAAAGGCTGCCGCCGCAGCTAATGCCGGCGCTGCCGCAGGGAAGCTCGCTCATTTTCGGCGCGATGAGTTTTCGCGGCCGACCCGGCTCGCCCGGGTCGAAAGCGTTCAACAGCGCCTTTCACGTAGGCGCGGACGGCCGCGTGCTGGGCCACTACCACAAACAGGTGCTGCTAGCGTTCGGCGAAACTCTGCCGTTCGCCCCGGTGCTGGGGAAAATTCCTTTCATGCCGCCGATCGGCGAGGGCTTCACGCGCGGCGAAGGGCCGGGAACGCTCGAGGCCGGCGGCATCAAAGCCGCCC
>DATJFG010000058.1:0-2906 GCA_035495775.1 Verrucomicrobiia bacterium
TGTGGAGGTCTTTTAGAATGAAACTACCGTATCGAGACCCGATCGATTTGGGCCCGTCGCCTTACGACCGCTTTTTGGAGCGCGAGGCGATTCCGGTCGTCAGAGGATATTTCGTCGAGGATCTGAAAGAGCTCGAGGTGAAGCCGTGGAAGCGCATGGGCGCGCTCGGCTGTTACCTTAATATGGGCAATCAACAGGAGACCGACGCCTACGTCTGCGAGATCCCGCCGGCGAGCCAGACGCTGCCGCAGCGCCACCTCTGCGAGACTTTGATCTATATCGTCACCGGACGCGGCGCGACGACGGTCTGGACCGACGAAAAGCAGAAGCGGAGCTTCGAATGGAGCGCCGGAGCGATTTTCGCCATCCCGCTCAACGTCGCGTATCAGCATTTCAACGTGTCGAAAGACGAGCCGGTGAAATTCCTCGCCGGCACGAATCTGCCGCATCTCCTGAATTTATTTCACAACGAGGACTTCATCTTCCGCAACCCTTTCGAGTTCACCGACCGCTTCGACAACGATCCCGATTTTTTCCGCAAAAGCGAGCGGCTGATGACCCGGGGCTGGGAGACCAATCTCGTTCCGGATGTGAACACCTTTCCACTCGACGAATACCCGATGAAGGGCAAAGGTGTCCGCATCATGCGCTTCGGCATCGCGGGAACGGTCTACGGCTGTCACATTCAGGAATTTCCCGTCGGCAGCCGCAGCACTTTCCATCGCCACGGCCCCGGCGCGATTGTCTGCGTCACGCAGGGCACCGGCTTCGCGATGGTGTGGCGCGAAGAAGATAAGGAGCGCACGCGCTTCAAGATCGGCCCGGGCGCGATCTATTCGCCGGGCGAGCTCATGTATCACGGCCATTTCAATACCGGACCGACACCGATGCGCCACTTCGCCATGCGCGGCCGGAGCCCTCGGCATAGCTTCGACCGCTACCGGCCGCGGCTCTACGACATGCTTCCTTTCGACGAGGAGCCGCCGGAGGTGCATCAGGAATACCTGGCGGAGCTCGCACGCAACGGCATCAAAGAAGCGGTGTCGGTCGTCGAGGAATAAAGGAGAAGTAAATGGAACAGCTCGCGTATCACGATCTCAGGAGTTTTGTCGAAGCCGCTAAAAAAGTCAGCGACTGGCGCGAAATCGAGGGCGCCGATTGGGACGGCGAGATCGGCGCGCTGGTCGAATCGACCGCCGAGCTGGTGCCGCAGCCGCCGATGCTGATCTTCAACCGCATCAAAGGCTACCCGGCCGGCTACCGCGTGCTGAGCCTGCCCTACGCCGCCTACAAACGCGTCGCTCTTTCGTTCGGGCTCTCGACCGAGATGAGCAAGCTCGAGCTCGTCCGGGCGATCGCGCGGAAGATCAAATCGGCCAAACCGATCGCGCCGCGCGAGGTGAAGAGCTCGCCCCTCATGGAAAACGTCATGGAGGGCGACAAGGTCGACCTGTTTAAATTTCCGGCGGTGCGCTTCCACGAGCAGGACGGCGGACGCTACATCGGCACCGGCGACTGCCTCATCAACGCCGACATCGAGGGCAGCTTCATCAACATGGGCACCTACCGGATGCAGCTGCACGAGAAAAATCTCCTCGGCCTCTGGATGAGTCCCGGGCAGGACGGCCGGCTCGTCTGCATGAAGTACTGGGAGCAGGGAAAGAGCTGCCCGGTCGTCGTCACCTTCGGCATGCATCCGATGGTCTTCGCCGTCGCGCACACGAAGATCCCCTGGGGACAGTCGGAACTGCACCATGCCGGCGGATTGATCGGTGCGCCCGTCGACATCCTGCGCGGTCCTTTGACGGGTCTGCCGATCCCGGCGAGCTCCGAGATCGCGATCGAAGGCGAAGTGCCGCCGCCGAAGGTCGAATCACGCGCCGAAGGGCCATTCGGCGAATGGCCAGGCTATTATTCCGGCGGCACCATCGGCACCGGCGAGCCTCAGCCGGTCATCAAGGTCAAGGCGATCTACCATCGCAACGATCCGATGCTCGAAGACGAGGCGCCGCTCTGGCCCGGTGCGGTCAAGATCGACGCCAATCCAGCCGCCGGGATTCTCTGGGACCAATTAGAAAGCGCCGGTATCCAGGATATCGTCGGCGTCTATAATCACACGTCTTATCTCTGCGTCGTCGCGATCAAGCAGCGCTACGCCGGGCACGCCAAGCAAACGGGACTCGCGGCGCTCGCCTGCTCCGCCGCGGCGCGGAACGGGCGGTATGTCGTCGTCGTCGACGAGGACATAGACCCGAGCAACATCAAAGAAGTCATGTGGGCGATGATGACGCGCGTCGACCCCGCCACCAATATCGATTTGATCGACGGCTGCTGGTCGACGCCGCTCGACCCGCGCATGCCTCCCTCGAAGCGCGACTCCAAAGATCACACGAACAGCCGTGCGGTTTTTTATGCCGTGCGGCCTTTCGAATGGCGCGAGAAGTTCCCCAGGGTCTCGCGGACCAGCCGCGAGCTGCGCGAGGCGGTGGTGAAGAAATTTTCCGGTATCGTGCCGTTCCCGAAGGGATAAAGGAAGATGATGAAGGCGCGCGCATTCTTCGAGGGCGCGCAATAGAGTGGCGATTACTTTTCTGGCCTGTATCGGATGCGCGCCCTCTTCGAACGGGCAACGCCTTCATCTTGAGAATAGAAGACAAAAGAATGAATGCGCGCGTCAAATTAATTTTCGCGCTCTTCTTAATACTGCTTTCCAGTTGGCAGCAATCGGCCCTCGCCGAATCCGAATGGGAGAAAACGCTCGCCTCCGCGCGCAAAGAAGGCACGCTCGTCGTCGGCATTCCCGCGAGCGTGGAACTGCGTAAGACGTTCGAGACGACCTTTCCGGCGAAATTCAAAATCCTGCTGGAGCTTACTCCCGCGCGAGGGCCGGAGAACGCCAACCGCAT
>DATJFG010000059.1:0-15621 GCA_035495775.1 Verrucomicrobiia bacterium
GTATTCGTAGAGCTCGCGGGCCTTCTCCGGCGGCGCAGCGCGGCTGAACGACGGCCGCCGCCCCTTGGCGCAATCGCCATAAAGGGTAAATTCCGAAACGACCAATACATCGCCGTGGATTTCCCTGACGGAGCGATTCAACTTGCTGCTCGCGTCTTCGAAGATCCTCAGATCGACTGTTTTCGTGACTAAATAATCTGCGTCTGCGGACAAATCTGCGGCGGCTACACCGAGAAACAGGCAGAGACCGGGGCCGGCCTCGCCGACGACCTCGCCGTCGACGCTAACTGTTGCCCGCTTGATTCTTTGGACGAGCAGACGCATCGAATCATTCAGATATTTTTGGCGCCGAATACAAGGAAGACGAAGCGCGGCGCCGGGATCAGGCGTCTTTCAACAAATCGTCGAGGCGGGCTTGTAACTGGCGGTGCGTGAAAGGTTTAGCAATGTGATCGTTGCAACCGCTCGCGAGACACCGCGCGCGATCCTTATCGCGGTAGAGGGCCGTCGCCGCGAGGATGGGCGTATTATGCGTCCGTGGATGGGCCCGGATGCGAGCGGCGGCCTCGAATCCGTCCAATTTCGGGAGCAGAATATCCAGGATGATGACATCGAAGGGCTCCGATGTCGCCATCTTTACGGCTTCGAGACCGTCTCTTGCGAGTGTGACTTCATAGCCCAAGATGTCCAGCTCTAAAGTCATCAAATCGATGATATCTTGATGATCTTCCACCAACAGCACTCTTTTTTTCATCAGCCTCGCCCATCCTCAATGGATCATTCCTCCGCTCCGGCTTTTATCGGAAAGCTTGTTTTTTAACCCGTCCACGGAAATCAATACAAGATAGTAACCGCTTCGCCAGCCTTCTTTCGAATGACTCTTGGTCTCCTCTTCATCGATGCCGACGACGACAAAACGTCGAGGTCCGCCGAAAAGCCGGCGCCGGTTGGCGCCGATGACCACGGTTTCGGATGGGTTTGCGAGCCGTGAGACGCGGCGCAGCCCCAATTTCTCAATGCACCAATCGAGGGGTTTCTCGGCCACCGGGGCTCCGCCCAGCGGCTGGCCTTCTTCTGTCTGCCAGATCTTTGCCATAGGTATTAGCGTGCTAGCAAAATTCCTCACAAAAGGAAATCGAGGAATGCCCTGAATCATGTAAAACTTTAAAAACCCTCAAGATGAATCCGCTCCGGCTTTCTGATAATGTAACGCTCGAGGGAGGCGCGATGATTCCTGTTCTTTTCCGCATAGGTCCATTGACGGTTTACAGCTTCGGCACCCTGATGGCGCTTGCCGCCGTGGTGGGCGGCTGGATCGCATGGCTCGAGCTTAAACGCCATAACTATAACCCCGAGTTGTCGTCATCGCTAGTCTTCGCGGGCGCGGTAGGCGGGCTTATCGGCGCGCGCGTTCTTTTCATCCTGGAGGAATGGAATAGCTTCGTCCGCTATCCCTGGGATTTTATCTTTACCGGTGCCGGTTTCACCTGGTACGGCGGCGTGATCGGCGGTGCCCTGGCGGCGACCTGGGTTGTCCGCCGCGCAGGCATCCCGTGGCTCATCGCGGCGGATATTTGCGCTCCCGCTCTCGCCCTGGCGTACGGCGTTGGACGCATCGGGTGCCATGTGTCGGGCGACGGCGATTGGGGCATCGAAACGACCATGCCGTGGGGCGTCGCTTACACCAACGCGATCATAGGCTGGGTGCATCCGATTACCGGAGTCCCTTATCCGCCAGGCGTCAAAGTTCATCCGACACCGATTTATGAGTTTCTCGAAGCGGTCGCCGTCTTCGCCGTTCTCTGGTCGCAGAGAAAAAAAGATTATCCAGCTGGAACAATCTTCTGGCTTTATCTGATACTCTCGGGCATCGCGCGCTTTGCCGTGGAGTTCTGGCGCGTGAATCCACCGATCGCAGGCGGCTTGAGCGAAGCGCAATGGTTCAGTCTGGCCGTCGTCATTCTCGGCGCGGTGATGCTTTACGTTCAGCCGGGCCGGCGATCGGCTCATTCTAAGGTCGCGGGATCGTAGATTTCATCCAGCCGCTATTCATAATCTCGCGGAGCCTCGCCTGGGTGGCTGATGTGCGCCGTCCCGCCGCTTCCAGTTCGTGGCGGCAGATGTGGTTAAAAAACGCCTCGGCGGCCTGCGCCACGATCATACCGCGGCCGTTCGCGACTCGGTGACCGCTGGCGCGGCCATGCCGCATGAAAACGGTCTCCTCTGGGTGGTAGACGAGATCGTAAAAAACCGCATCGCGCGGCACGGACCGCGCGATCTCCACGGACGTCCGATGATTTTCTTCGATGTTTTCACGGTCCCCTGAAAGTCCTGCAGCCGGCGCAAGGGCAGAGTACGCCTCGAGGGACGGCGTACCTCGGTGCTCGATTCCTGCCTGGCCTTTGATAGTGCAGTTGACGATGAGCTTCGCGTCGGGCGCCGCCTTCGGTATTTCCTCTTCGGCGATCGCGAAAGTATTCGGGTGATATTGTCCTACCTCCCGCGCCAGGGCGCGGCCATTTTCGTAGCTACGATTCGCGATCAGCAGTTTCCCTGCGCCGATCTTCTCCGCCAGCGCGAATGCGACGGCGCGCGCCGATCCCCCGGCGCCGAGTACGAGTGCGTTGACGTCCTCGAGGCTCTGAAATAAAGCCACCTCTTCGTCCGGACCCGGGACCAGAAGCGTCTCGATGAAGCCGGCGCCGTCGGTATTGGCGCCGGCGAGTCGGCCGTCCGAGCTCCGGACGATGGTATTGACGGCTCCGATGCGTTTTGCGCTTTCCTCCAGTGTGTCGAGAAATTTTATGACCGCGATTTTGTGCGGCACCGTGACGTTGAGCCCCAATAGATCGCCGCATTCGCGAACCGCCGCCATGAGCGCCGCGAGCCCGACGTCGTCCACATCGAGGGCGATATACATCGCGTCGATGTGAAACGCCCGGAAAGCTTCGTTCCAAATGGCGGGACTCCTGCTGTAGTGCGAAGGGGCGTCGCCGATCACACCCGCAAGCCGCGAAGCCGTGCGGGCGGCGGGATCGAGACTGTTCCGAACGCAGGATTGAATCCGGTCAAGATCGATCATGTCAGATGCGGCTCTATCTTTACGCCCACGTCATCGATTGCAGTGCGAGAAGCCTCGAAAGCAGAAAGTTTTTAATGAACGGGCTTGATCGTGAGCTTGTCGTCGGAAAAAACCAGGAGCGATTGTTTGCCGTTAATCTCGGTGTCGAGGACGACCTCGCGGGCCCAGAGCTGGTGGACATAACGCAGAGTTTTCTCTGCGTACTCGAGCTGCAAGTCGCGGCCATCGTGGTGATGCTTTAAGAAAAGCACGCGGTTTTTATTGTAGTCTGCATCCTCGACTTTGATGACTGGAATAGTCCCGGTCCCGACGTTGCGGATGAGTGTTTCTTTGATCGCGCGCCAGTTGTCGTCGTCCGCCACGCGGGCGACGACCTGATCGCCGCCGCGGCTCTGATATTCGAACAGGTTCAATTCGCGGATAAGATCTTCCGTTAGATATCGGCGAAGAAAAGAGGCATCGCGCTCGACCTCGCGCACCTCGAAAATCTTCTCCCGGCCGGTCTTTGTGCGCGGGCGGCCGTCTTCACGGACCGGCTCGTTCCAGCGCCGCTCGATATCCTCCCAGACCTTGAGACCCAGGTGGTACGGATTGATCGACCCCTTCGCGGGGCTGAGCACCTGGTTGTGCCGCACGATGAACTCCACCTGCATGCCCTGGGGAAGCCCGAGGGAGTCGAGTATCCGCTTATGCCAAAAGCTCGCCCAGCCCTCGTTCATGATCTTGGTCTCGATCTGCGGGATGAAATACTGCGCCTCTTCGTGGACGATCGTGAGTAGATCTTTTTCCCAGTCGCTGAGCACAGCGTTGTGATCGCGGATAAAAAGAAGCAGGTCCTCTTCGGGATACAGCGGTACTCGGTTTAAATCGGGGGCGACGTAGTCCTGGCGTCGATGGATCGCATGGAACGGATCGTGCGGCGGCGCCGATTCGGCGAGTCGCCGTTCGACGTCCTCTTCCTGCGTGGGCTTACGAATCGCGAGATTGCGCCGGCATTGGAGCGACAGAGCGTGGGCGGCGTCCAGGACCGGCTCGACCTTATCGAGCCCGATGCTCGGGTCTTCGACGTAATGACGAATCCGGTTGGCGTGCGCCTTGAATGTTTCGATCGTATACTCGGCCCGCGTCGATTTGAAAGTAAAATTGTTTTTGAAAAAATCGTTGTGGCCGTACACGTGCGCGATCGTGAGGATCTGCAGCAGCAGCGAATTGTCGCGCATCAAATAGGCGATGGCGGGGCTCGAGTTGATGACCATTTCGTACGGCAGGCCGCTCACGCCGTAGTCGTAAAGGGTTTTGAGCTTCTCGAAATTTTTGCCGTACGACCAGTGCGGATAATGCGACGGCATGCCGGAATAGACCATGTACGCGAGCATCTGCTCGTGATCGCAGATCTCGAACTCCTGCGGATAGCAGTCGAGGCCGGATTTTTCGACGAGAGCGAGAATTCGCTCATTCCACGATTCGAGGTCCTGGATGGAGAAAGCGGCCGGCATGGCGGGATGTTTTAAGCGGCGTCGTCTCGCGCGCGCTCGCGCGAGAGAAAGCCTTTGAAGGCCGGCCAGATATCTTCTTTGCGCTGGATCTGAACGGTCTGAAAATTGTCGGCTTCGAGCTGCGAAAAGAATTGAATCATGCTGCTGCCATAATATCCCGAGCCGAGCGGCTTGATCTCGCCGTAGCCGAATAGGTTGGAAACGGCGGCGATCTCTTTCGCCGCCTGCAGCGCGGCGGGATTGTCCGATTCGAAGTTGTCGCCATCGGAGCAGTGAAACACATATACGTTCCAGAGCGACGGATGAAAACGCTGTTCGATGATCTCGAGAGCCTTGCGATAGCCGGAGGAAATGAAAGTACCGCCGGCCTCCCCTTTGTGGAAGAACTCATCCTCGGTCACCTCGGTCGCTTCCGTATGATGGGCGACGAAGACGATCTCGACGTTCTGATATTTCGTGCAGACGAAGCGATAGAGGAGGAAAAAAAAGCTTCGGGAGAGGTACTTTTTCATGGTGTCCATCGATCCCGAGGTGTCCATGATGCACACCACGACGGCGTTCGACTCCCGGCGAATTTCCGTTACGGTGTGGCGGTAGACGAGATCGTCCCTGTGGAAGGGAAAACGTTGCGGCCGGAGCGCGAAGGCGTCGGCGCGCTGCACGGCTTTTTTTCGCTTGACCCTCGACACCGCCGTGCGCCGCTTGTCGAGCCGTATGCGGATGCCTTTTTTGCGGTAGCCTTTGCGCTTGTAGAGCTGCTCGACTTCGATCTGCCTCAGGTGCTTGCGTTCGAGGTAGGGGAGTTCCAGGTCCTCGAACATCATATCGATCAGTTCGTCGAGCGCGACATCGGTCTCGTAATAGTCGACCCCGGGGCGGTCGCCGGCCTGCTGGCCGTCGGCGCTCTGTTCGCCTTTGCCGATCACCTGTCCGGGCTGCGTGTCAGGCCCGCCTTGCCCCACGCCGGGCGCATTGTCGCCGTATACGAAGCGGTATTCTTTGACGCCGCGGATCGGGACCTTGATGATCCGATCGCGATCCTTGCCGATGATCGATTCCTCCGAGATGATGTCGGCGATATTCTGCCGGATCGCCTCGTGAACCTTCTCCCGGTGCCGCTGCCGATCGCCGGCGCAACGGTCGCTTCGCTGGCCGGATGAAGAGTCGTAAGAGCGAAAAACCGTACTCATGCGCCGAACGCGTCCCTCCGCCTCAGTCCTTCCAGAGATTGTTCGCGGCGTATTTCAAGATCACGTCGACGCAATTCGGGCAATAGTCGTGATCGAGCAGGTTCTTCACCATCGCGTTGTATTTGTCGCTCTGCTCCTCGTCGCGCGTCCGCGCCTTCGTGATGATCCGGCTGATGTCCCGCACCGACGTCATAAGCTTCTTCTCGATCGCTTCTTTCAACGGCTCGTAGCTGCCGTAATCGATCTTTTCGCCGCGACGATTCGCCGCCCAGAGATACGCGATGACTTCCTGGCGGAAGCCGTCGGCCGCCGAGCCGATGATCGCGATCTGTTCCTCGATCGATTTCATGAAGCTCTCGTCGGGCGCGAGCTCTTCCTTGGTGTTGCGGTCTTTCACCTTGCTCTTGTTGACGTAGGCCTCGGCGTGGTCGAGATAGTTCTGGAACAGCGACTCGGCCTGCTCCTGATAGGAATAGACGAAGGCGCGCGTGATCTCTTTCTCCAAGAGCTCGAGATACTCTTTGTGCAGCGTGTCCTGTAGAAACTCGAGGTACTGCTTGCGCGTGTCGTCGGGGAGGTCCGACTCCTTCACCATGTTGATCAGCGCCTCGCGGACGTTGATCGGGTTGATGCAGTTGCCGGTCGTATTGTCGGAGAGTGCGTTATCGAGCGCTTTCATGATGAATCGTGTCGAGATGCCGCTCATTCCTTCGCGCTTGGTCGCCTCGCGCAACTCTTCCACGTCGACCTTTTTCGTCCGTCCTTTTTCCACCACTTCTTCGCCGTTGTAGAGCTTGAGCTTGGTCATCAAGTCGCATTTGTTCGTCGGCTCGAGGCGCGACAGGATCGCGAACATCGAGGCGATATCGAGCGTGTGCGGCGCAACGTGGGCCTTGAAGTCCGAGTGGCGGATGATCTTCTGGTAGATCTTGATCTCTTCCGAGAGGCGCAGATTGTACGGCACCTTGACGACGACGATGCGGTCGAGGATCGCCTCGTTCGTGTGGTCGGCCTTGAACTTCTGCCATTCCGCCTCGTTCGAGTGCGCCACGATGACGGTGTCGACATACACGAGACCGTGGCGGCCGGGAGCGGGAATGACTTTTTCCTGCGTCGCCGTAATCATGCAGTGGAGATACTCGATTTCGTTTTTAAATACCTCGATGAATTCGACCATGCCGCGGTCGCCGACGTTCAAGGCGCCGTTCAGCTCAAGCACGCGCGGGTCCCCCTCTGAGTACAGATCGAGCTTGGAGATGTCTTCGCTGCCGATCAATACCGAAGTGTCCTGGTTGTTTGGGTCGACGGGCGGCACTACGCCGAGTCCGACGCGGGCGCGCTTGGAGAACTCGACCGTTGCGACGGGGAATTCTTCGTATCGTCCGTTGAATTCCTCTTTCAGCCGGAAGCGGCACACGGGGCAGAGGTCGCCTTCGATGTGCACGCCGAGCATCTTCTCGAATTCTTTTCTGAGATGCCGCGGAATCAGGTGCAGCGGCTCCTCGAACATCGGGCAACCGTCGATCGCGAAAATCGGGTCGCTCTCTTCCAGCCCGCGGTGCAGCTTCTCAACGAGAGAGCTCTTGCCGGAGCCGACCGGTCCCATGAGATAGAGGACCTGCCGGCTCTCTTCGCCCTTCAACGCAGCGGCATGAAAATAGCGCACGATCTGCGCGATTGTTTTTTCGATGCCGAAGAACTCGTCGGCGAAGAACGCGTAGACCTTAACCGATTCGTCCTTGTAAAGCCTTTTAATGCGCGGATCGTTATTCTCCTGAATGTCGCTCACTCCTGGGCGCATGATGATGTCGTGCATCCGGGCATGCGCGAGCTTGGTTATGGACGGGCTTTCCTTAACCTTTTCAAGGTAACCGAGCAAGTTGCCCTTCCAGGCCTTGGACCTCGAACGGTCTCGGTCTTTGCGAATCAGCGATTCAAACTCCTGGTTCATTCCGATACTTCCTCCTTTCGGAATGGATCCTAGTCAACGACAAATAGAATATGTTGGAATTAATAGGAAAAGATGCTGGGGAGTGACGTTTGATCGTCCTATTACCCATGAGAATCGTCGGCAAGCCAACCGAGCTGCCCGCCTCTGAGCCTTAAATCATAGCGAAGATAGGGCAGATGAAAAAGAGGGAAGGAAACCGTCGCGGATATTAGGCCGAATCTCTTGAGGACTAGCACTTCAACCTCCTTGCCCTTCAATTCGCCGCCGACCGCGCCAGGGCTCAAGTGATTCGACGTAGCGGAGGTGGAAAACTTCAGATCGCCCCACGCAAGGCCATTGAAACGCTAATCGGCGATAATGTCAAGAAAATTTATTCTCGATGCGCATCGGGTAAGGCCCGACGCTTCATCGGGTAAAAACCGGACATCACTTTTGAGCCCCGACTTGAATTACTTGCTCTTCGGCGGCATGATTCCCGCCCATGAGCGTCGCCGAAGACCACCCTGAACTTTCCATCGTCATCCCGCTTTACAATGAATCGGCGAATATCGACGCGCTCCACGAACGGTTGTTGGCGGTCCTCGCAAAGCTCGGCAGACCTTTTGAAATTATCTATATCGATGACGGGAGCAGCGACGGCACGGCGGATATTTTGCGGCGCATCCACAACAACGCTGACAGCATCCGCGCCGTCATCTTCAACCGCAATTATGGCCAGCACGCCGCTGTTGCTGCGGGTTTCGAGCAGGCGCGCGGCGAGATCGTCGTTACTTTGGACGGGGACCTGCAAAATCCGCCCGAAGAGATACCCAAGCTGCTGGAAAAAATCGACGAAGGTTACGAAGTCGTGGGCGGCTGGCGCAAAGAGCGGAACGATTCACCGCCGCGGCTTTTCTTTTCTCGCTTCGCCAACCGTATCGCCGCGCGCATCGTGGGCGTCGAGACGAACGATTATGGCTGCATGCTGCGCGCCTACCGCCGCAGCGTTGTCGATCGTATTCGCGCGTGCGCCGAGGGCTCGATCTTTATTCCCGCGCTGGCGAATTCGTTTGCGGCGTCCGTGGCGGAAGTGCCGATCGCCCATGCACCGAGGCGATTCGGCCGGTCGCGCTACACGCCGCTCGCGCTTTTACGGCTGAATTTCGATCTCATGACGGGCTTCTCGCTGATGCCGATTCAACTGGTGAGCGTAACCGGTATTCTGGTTGCGGTTTTCGGTCTCGCCTTCGCGCTCTTTCTCCTGCTCCGCCGCCTGATCGTCGGGCCCGAGGTCGAAGGCGTATTCACGCTTTTTGCGATTCTCTTCTTTTTCGTCGGGGTGCAAATCCTTGCTCTCGGTCTCATCGGAGAGTACGTCGGACGAATTTACATGGAAGTTCGCCGCCGGCCCCGCTACGTCATTAAGGAAATGCTCAATTGAAACGACGGCGCGAGCACGATCAACTCGCCAGCGCGATGATGATCGCGCTCAGGTAAAACGCGAGCGCCCCCAGGCAAAGCGGCGCAAAGAACGCGGGCCACGGGGGGCGGTTCCGCTGCAGCCAAGCGACGATCAGAAAAAATGTCAAGATGGCAAAAGGGGCGGCGAGCTTCAATGATTCATATTGCGGCCGCAGCGAATAAAAGACGACCCCTGCAGCTGCCAAACCTCCGGCCGTGAGGATCGTCGCGAGCAGCGAAAACTTAAGCGCCGCCGGGGATGCGGCAAGATCGTGGCGTATGAATCCGGCTGCTAAGCAAGATAACGGTGGAAGCGCCAGCACCAGAAAATGAGGTGACGCGGGCGCGATGAACGGAAAGAGACCCAGCACCGTTCCGGCCCATAGAGACGCCAATAGGGAGCTCGGACTCAGGGCCGGCTCATGGCTCCAGCGTTTTCCCTCGCGCGCGAAATAAGCGATCGCAAAAAAGGTCCAGGGAAATAGCGCCGTCAGCAAAACCGGCAGGTAATAAATCACCCGCCCCGCGTGGCGCGTGAGGCCGGTCTTCGCCGCTAGACCATCGAAAAAAAAATCGCCCGCCGAGGAGCCGTAGATAAACAGGCCGCTTTTCAGCCAAGGAAAAGTGGCGAGCGCCAGGATGCCGGCATACGACGCGTGTACGGCAAGCGTCCGGCGCATGAAAACCGCGAACGACGGCCTTTCCTTCAGATATTCGTACAAACAGAAAATAGGAACCGGCAACAGCGCCGGCCATCCTTTCGCGAGGATGCCCATACCTATGGAGGCATATGTGAGCGCGAACAAGACACGAGAGTTCCTTGTCCCTGAGTACGCGTAATACGTGAAGGTCAGGGTGGTGAAGAACAGCCAGGCCGTGTCCGCGGGCAGCGTGCGTGATACATGAACGAACAAAAAAGAACCGGAAAGCAGGAGCGCCGCGTAGAGCGCCGTATCCCTTCCAGTAATCTCACGTGCTAAAAAATAGCCCGCGAGCGCCGTCAAAAGTCCCAGAGACGCAGAGTTAAAATCCAGTCCGGATCCGATGAGCAACACAAGCGCGGAGAAAATTGCGACGATGACGATTTCGCCGACGGCCGCGCCGCGGCGTCGCGCGGATGGCTCGACCGGAACGGCTTCGAGCGGTGTTTCGCCCCGTTCCTGCGCCCATTCGACGAAAAGGCGAAATCGCGCCGCCAGAAGAATTCCCACGACGGATCCCAACACCGCGCCGCCGATCACGTCCGTCATGAAATGCTGCGCGGTAACGACGCGCGCCAATATGGAAAGCGCGAGCCCCGCGGCGTAGAGCGGCAGCGTCCCACGCGGGTAAAACCGGCAGAAAAACGCCAGCAGCGCGAACATCGCCGTCGTATGGCCCGACGGGAATGAATCGAAACCGCTCGGCGAGAAATGGGGCCCGATGAAGGTCATGTCGCCGAGCCCCATCGCCGGCCGCGCGCGTCCGATCAGATGCTTGAAGATTTGCACGGCGATGCCGCCGGCAGCGAGAGCGAAAAGAGCGCCGATGAAAGTTTTAACCAGGCGCGGTTTTTGCGCCAAATACCCGGCCATGATAAACAGAATGCAAAACGAGGCGAGTTGATCTCCAACCTCGAGGTTGGCGGCGAAGCGGCCGGCGATTCTGAGCCACGGGATCTGGAGCGCGCTTGCAATGTAAGATTGAATGGCGGCGTCGAAGCCCATCGGTGGGTCTCACCTTCATATAGCCGAGCCGGGTTGTCAACACGATGAAACGCTTGAGCGGTTCAGCTTTCAAACCGAGCGGACCGTTCGAGATTCGGGCTTGAGATGAGAGTCGCGATTTTCGCTTATCACGACATCGGATACGAATGTCTCGATTTCCTCATCCAGTCCGGCGCGGAGATCGTGGCCGTCACGACGCACGAAGACGACCCGGAAGAGGAGATATGGTTTCGCTCCGTCGCCGAGCTCTCGCGGCGCCATGGTTTGCCGGTATACACCCCGGATCATCCTAATACGCCTGACTTCATCGAAATCATCCGCCGGGCGGCACCCGAATTAATCTTTTCTTTTTACTATCGGCGCCTCCTGTCCGCGGAGCTGCTCGCGTTGGCGCCATGCGGCGCGCTCAACCTGCACGGCTCTTTGTTGCCGCGCTATCGCGGACGCGCGCCCGTCAATTGGGTGTTGGTGAACGGCGAGACCGAAACCGGCGTTACGCTCCATCACATGATCGAAAAAGCGGACGCCGGCGACATCGTGGCGCAAAAGCGCGTGCCGATCGATTTCGAGGATACGGCCCTCACGCTTTATAGAAAACTTACGCGTGCGGCGCGCGCGCTAATGGAAGAAACTTACCCCGTGATCATAAACGGCACGGCGCCTCGAATTCCTCAGGACGATCGAGTCGCCAGCAAATTCCGCGGCCGGCGTCCCGAAGACGGCAAGATCGATTGGCGCCTGCCGGCGGTGGCGATTTATAATCTGGTTCGGGCGGTGACGCACCCCTATCCGGGCGCCTTTACTTTCTACCGCGGCCAAAAACTTTTTATCTGGCAGGCGGCGGTGGACGAAATAACCGCAACAGCAGACCCGGGAGCCATTCTCGCGATCGATCCGTCGGGCATTCGGGTCGCTGCCGCCGACGGTATTTTGATTATTAAACGGCTACAGCTCGATGGCACGCCGGAGCTGCCGGCCATCGACTTCGCCGACCAATATCAACTTCACACCGGCGAGCGATTAGGGACTCTTTAATGGACCCGACGAACCGCCGGCAGACTCTGCTCTGGCTCGTTCCGTTGCTTGCGGTTTATTTTGCATTTCACCTAGGCGCGCGCGCTCTCTGGTCTCCCGTCGAGGGGCGATACGCCGAAGTCGCGCGCGAAATGGTCGTATCCGGCGACTACGTTACGCCGCGTTTGAACGGCGTCAAATATTTCGAGAAACCGCCGCTTTTCTATTGGCTGGAAGCGCTTTCGATCAAGCTCTTCGGATTGCGCGAATGGTCGCTCAGGCTTTGGCCCGCCCTTTTCGCCGTGCTTGGCTGTCTCGCAGTTTACGGCACGGGGTGGCAGCTCTTCGGAGCGAGGGCCGGACTCTTGGCCGCGGGTGTGCTTGCAACGAGCCCGCTTTATTACGCGCTCGGGCGGGTTGTCGCCGTAGACATGACGTTTGCTTATTTTCTCAGCGCGGGGCTTCTTGTGTTTCTCACGGCCGTCCGCCGACCGCCGGGGCGAGAGCGGCGGATGCGGATGTGGGTTTTTTATACCGCCGCCGCGCTGGCCACTCTCACCAAGGGGCTTCTCGGTATCGTCCTGCCGGTCTTGGTCATCGGCTCGTGGATTGCCGTCAGCGGTCAATGGCGAATTCTCAAGCAGGTCCATCTCTTGTCGGGCATCGCCTTGTTCGCTCTCATCGCGGCGCCCTGGCACATCATCGTCGCGGCGCGAAACCCGGACTTCGCGAATTTTTATTTCATTCATGAGCACTTCGGGCGTTACCTCACGGCCGAAGAGGGCGGCCTCGCGCAAGCGTGGATATACATCCCCGTTTTGCTCGTAGGCATGTTTCCCTGGATCGTCTTCGCGCCACAGAGTTTCCGCGATTCGCTCGATTTTATCCGGCGTCGGCGCCGCGATCACCAAGATGAGCTTTTTCTCTCGCTATGGGCGATCATGATGTTTTTATTTTTCTCGAGCGCCGGCTCGCGATTGTTCACATACGTTCTGCCGATTTTTCCAGCGGTGGCGTTGATTGTCGGTCGAATTTTCTCCCAGTGGTGGGAGGAGCTGTCGCGGCCAGGTCGCTACTGTGTCTGGATCGCTGCGGCGGCCATGCTGCTCATCGTCGCAGCCGGCCTCAGCGCACCTCAGCACGGGCTCGAGCGCTACTCGAATTGGCCGAGCCTCGGACCGCCGCGCGACGATACCACCGTCCCGTTAGTCGAAGGGGGACGCGGCACCGATGTTCAGGCCCTTCGCCCTTATCTCTACAGGGAAGCGGCGATTTTGATCGTTGGCGCGGCGGCGCTTCTCGTCTTCGCGCGCAGACGAGATGCGCGCGGAGTTTTCATCGCTCTCGCAGCGACAACGGCTCTTTTCTTGACCGTTGTGGACAGCGGCTTCCCGCTACTCGACGACCGCCGCTCCGTCAAGAAGCTTGCATTGTCCTTGAAGCCGCAGCTTGCGGCCGGTGACGAAGTCGCCGCTTACCATTCCTATTATCAGGATCTGCCGGTGTACCTGGAGCGACTCGTGACGGTCGTATCCTGGAGTGGGGAGCTCGAATTCGGCGTCCGCGTGGAGGACGCGAGCGCTTGGATGATCGACGATGCGGAATTCCGCCGCCGCTGGGCGGCGGGTCGGCCGATTTACGTCTTCATGCCGCGGGTAAACTATGCGAGGTTAGGCGCCGAACTATCGCAGCCGGTTTATCTCGTGAACGGTAACGACTATACCGTTGTTGTCTCGAACTCGCGCGCCAGCGGCGCGACGCATTAGCCAGAATTCCCTAGGAATGCGGACCGCCGGCAATCAGGTAAAAAAGCGGCGCAATCGCTATCCGGTACCAAGCGAAAGGGATCAGACTCCAGCGGTTGAGCAGGCGAATGAACCAGCGGATCGTCGCGAGTGCGACAATGAACGCGACGATGAAGCCGACGGCCAATTGAGCCGTCTCCTCACCAGAAAGCTGACCGTTGATCTTCAGCAAATCATAACCCGTCGCGGCTGTCATGATCGGCACCGCGATGAGGAATGAGAATTCCGCGGCGCCTTTGCGGTCTAGACCCAAAAGCATCCCGCCTAAGATCGTCGCCGCCGAGCGCGACGTTCCCGGCCAAAGCGCCAGCGTCTGAAACAGGCCGATTCCCAGCGCCTGCCCGAGCGACAGCGTATCGACGACGGCCGCAGGACGATGCCTGACGTGTCGCTCGACGAAGATAATAGCAATACCGCCGATGAAAAGAGCCGCCGCGACCGCAGGGGGCGTAAAAAGATAAGTTTTGATGATTTTGCGCAAAAGAAAGCCGACAACGAGCGCGGGGAAAGTCGCGAGCCCGATACGTACGATGCCCGACCAGCCGTCGAGCGCCGAGCCGAGCGGCGAATATCTTTGGCGATTATTCGGGATCAATCTCAAGAAGCGTTCCCAGTAGAGCACGACGACGGAAAGAATCGCGCCGAGCTGGATCGCCACTTCGAACGTCGATGCCTTCTCGCCGGTAAAGCCGAGCAGATTGCCGGCGATGATGAGATGCCCCGTGGAGGAGACCGGAATAAACTCCGTGAGTCCCTCGACGATGCCCAGAATGACGGCGACGGCCCAGTTTCCCACGATTCAATCGCGCGCTAGCCGGCGCGCTGGGCCTTCCATTTTTCGACCGAGAATTTGATGATCGCGGGCAGCAACGAAACGAAAATCACGACCGCGATGACGGCGTGAATGCTCTCGGTGATGTGAGGAAAAAACACGCCGAGAAAATAGCCGGCGAGCGTCGTGGAGAGGACCCACAGGATTCCGCCCCAAATATTGTACGAAATGAAGCGTCGGTAATGCATGCCCGCGACGCCGGCGACGACGGGTGCGAATGTGCGGATGATCGGGATGAAGCGGGCCACAACGATCGTGAAGCCGCCGTACTTGTCGTAGAACTCCTGCGCCGCCAGCAGGTGCTTGCGGCGAAAGAGCAGCGAATCCTCGCGTTTGAAGATTTTGGGGCCGGTGCGCCGGCCGATCGAGTACCCGAGGCTGTCGCCGACAATGGCGGCGATGCTCAAACAAATGTTAAGCGTCGCAATGTCGAGGTCGCCGCGGGCGGCGAAAATCCCCGCCGTCACCAGCAGCGAATCGCCGGGGAGAAAAAAACCGACGAGGAGGCCGGTCTCGCCGAAGACGATCGCCGTGAGCGCAGCGAGTCCGCCGACGCGGACGATCGTCTCGACGTCGTAAATTTTATGAAACCAATCCCAGAGGAGATCCATGCGAGTGGGTTTCGATGCGGGAACGTGTTGGAATTTGTCGAATTTAAAGCATATCGCCGGGCATGTCAAAGCGTTCAGTCGGAAAATCGGGCGGATGATAAAAAGAGAGATTCCAGATATGATGCGCCGCTATGCAGCTCGCGTTGAAGGTCGACGTGGATACGGGTATCGGGCTCCGGGAAGGGGTGCCGCGGCTGCTCGAGCTCTTTCGCCGCTACGAAATTCGCGCGAGCTTTTTCGTCAGTTTCGGCCCGGACCACTCCGGGCGCGCGATTCGCAGAATCTGGCGGCCGTCTTTTATGATCAAGATGCTGCGCACCAATCCCTTTCGCCTCTACGGCGTCAAAACGCTGCTCCGCGGTACGCTGCTGCCGGCCAACCCCATCGGCGATGAAAACCGCGCCGATCTCAGCGCCATCCTCGAAGCCGGGCATGAGCTGGGCATTCATGGCTACGATCATGTTTTTTGGCAGGACCGTTTGGAGAAGTTGAGC
>DATJFG010000060.1:0-23782 GCA_035495775.1 Verrucomicrobiia bacterium
AAAATCAAAGAAGTGTTCACGAGCCCGATAAAAGAACAGTTGTGAGCCGCGCGATTTCCTACGCGCGGGCGCAAGTCAAAATCCTGCGACCTGTGAGCGGGGTGCGCGGGTTTTTCACGTTGAACGCCTCGTGCAAAGTTATAGATGGGACCGCGTCTGAGAAACTGATGAGAGCGTGACACCTTCAGCGGCCATCGATCCATTCCTTCGCCCGGCTAAGCGCATATTCGTCGGCTTCGATTTCGGTCGTAAAAGCTACATGGAATTGATACTGGTCCGTTGGAAAACTACTTGCTTCCGCCTTGCCGCCGGCTTCAAACCGTTTCCAGACATACTGGGCGACCCATGGGCCGTCTTTTCTCCGCTGAAACGATTCGCTCTGAATGAGATAATCTCTGTAGGTGACGCTGGGTTTCATATTTTCCTCCTTCGTCAGGCGACTTTATTCCGCTCGAGCCGTTCGAGCATGGCGCGGATGCTGCCGGTGGCGAGCGCGATGCTCGTATCGGCCGCGCCGTAATACAGGCGCAGCGTGTCGCCGTCCGGGGCGACTGTCGCGCCGCATGGGAAGACAACGTTGTCGACGTCGCCGCGCTGCTCGTAAACTTCCTCGGGGCCGAAAACCCACTCGTCGGTTCGCTGTAGGCAGCGTTCCGGTTCACGCAAGTCGAACAGCGCGAGGCCCAAGCGGTAAATACAGCCGGCGGGTGTCTGCCGCACGCCGTGATAAATCACCAGCCAGCCCTGCGGCGTTTCGATCGGCGGCGGCGAGAGGCCGATCTTATTAGCATCCCACCAGGCGCCGCGCCGCGCTTCGAGTATCAGCTTGTGGTTGCCCCAGTGGCGGAGGTCGAGTGAGTACGAGATCCACATGTGGGCGCGGGGCGCGCTCACCGGACGATGGATCAGGAGCCACTGACCGTCGATGCGGTGAGGAAAGAGGGCGGCATCTTTGTCTTCCGGCGGCATGATGACGCCGTAGCGCTCGAATTCGCGGAAATCTTTCGTGACCGCCAGGGAAACTCCAGGCCCGTCGCGGGTATACGCGGTATAGACGATCGCGTACTTGCCCAGCTCGGAAACATACGTGATGCGCGGGTCTTCAATGCCCCACATCTCTTCCGGAAAATGCTCAGGATCGGCGGGCAGCGTCGGCTGCGGGTCGATTTGCCAGTGGTCGACGCCGTTGGCCGAGCGCGCAGCACAGAGATGAGAATGGCCGCGGCGGTCCTCCACGCGGCAGAGCAGAAGGGTGGTCCCGTCCGGCAACAGCGTCGCGCCCGGATTGAAAACGCTGTGGACCGAATAAGGCCAATCGGCCGCGGTCAGAATGGGATTCCGCTTATGACGCGAGAAGAGTTCGGGTTGCAGGTTGTTCATTCTGTTCGGTTCTCACAAATTGAAGACTATTCTCGGCCAGCCGAAGCTCCAGCAGCGCCTGAAGAAAAGCGAGCGTGGACTCCGCGCCCTGATTCTCGTTCGCGCGGTCGGCGTGCAGACCGTCGCGACAGCCGCCGGTCGTAGGATCGTAAATCGGACGGTTTAAATCGTTGCGCCCGAGGAACCACTCGAAGACGCGCCGCGCTTCCTTGCGCCAGCGATTATCGCCCGTAATCCGCTCCGCCTCCAGGCACGCGGAAATCATCGCTTGAGCCTCCACGGGTTGCTGGTCGAAGCGGGCGCGCGCGCCGCCGCGCTGATAAAAACCGTTCGACCCGATGGGAACGAAATGACTCTCTTCTCCGTCGGCGTGCTGCAGCTCGGCAAGCCACGCGAGCGACTCCACGCCGGCGGCGATCATGTCGCGGTCCGGTATCGATTGGCCGCTCACCAGCAAGGCATGGGGCAGCACGGCGTTACAATAGCTCAGCGTGTCTTCGTACCAGCGCCAGTCGTCGGTACGCTGGCTGCGATACATCGCCAGAAGGCGCCCGGCCAGTTCGTCGCGCACTTGGCTCGCCATGCGATCGCCGGCGAAGCGCTTGAGATACTCGTGGAGGCCGATAAGCGCGAAGGCCCACGCCCGCGGGCTGGTCGTGGCGACGATCGAGGGCAGCGCCTGCTCGAACAGCCAGCTGGCCATGCTGTGCAGCGCGGGCAGATTGGATCGACCCAACACGGTGCCGAGCGCGCACAGCGTGCGGCCGTGGCAGTCGTCCGAACCATTTTCTTCGAGCCATTGCCGCTGGTAATTCATGAAGTTGCGAAAGCGCTTGGTCTCGGCGTTGAAGGCGTACCAAACGAAGGCGAGATAGCGCGAAGCGAGGTTCAAGGCCCCTTCCGCGCCGGATTCCTCCAGCAGAGTGCTGGTCATAAGCGCGCGGGCGTTGTCGTCGGTGCTGTAGCCGTGATGATAGTTGGGCACCGTGAAAATCGCGTGTTGCAGCATGCCCGTCTCGTCCGCCATGTGGCGCAAGTGGTCGAGCTTCAGCGGCGGCAGCTCGACCGGACCTTGATCGAGCGTCCTGACCGAGAGGCCGGTGAAGGCGAAGTGACGCCGCTCGGCGCGGGCCCTTGTAAAACTCTCCATGTAGCGCGCCGCCACCTGAGGCCAGATCATCTGTCGGCCGTAAAGATAGGCGCGCTTGCGCATGGCGTGACGTTTGCCCTCGTTGTCGAGCAGGTCGATGACCTGCCGCGCCAACGCCTCCGGATCGCGGAACGGCACCAGCGCACCGCGCTCCTCCGCCAACAGTTCCTCGGCATGCCAATAGGGCGTCGATATCACCGCCTTGCCCGCGCCTACCGTGTAGGCCAGCGTGCCGGAGGTGATTTGTGCCGGATTGAGATAGGGCGTGATGTAAATATCCGCCGCGCCGATGAACTTGACGAGCTCCTCCAGGCTGACGAACCGGTTATGGAAGATCACCTGACCTTCCACACCTTTTTCCCGCGCCATCCATTGCAGAGACAATCGATAGGTTTCACCGTCGGTGCGCTTGACATGCGGATGAGTCGCGCCGACGACGATGTAGACGACATTCGGATGGCGGACCAAAATGGCGGGAAGGGCTGCGATGACGTTTTCGATGCCTTTGTTCGGCGACAGAAGCCCGAAGCTGAGCAGCACCATTTTTCCCTCGACGCCGAAGAGGTCTTTATGGAAACTCGGATCGGCAAACGGCAGGTCGGGAATGCCGTGCGGGATCAAATCGATTTTCTCCGGGGCCACGCGGTAAATCTTCTGCAAAAACTCCGTGCCGCGCTTGCTCATCACGACCAGCCGATCCGACAGCGCCGCGACTTCCTCCAGCACGCGCCGCTGATCGGCGTCGGGCTCGCGGAGAATCGTATGCAACGTCGTAACCACCGGCATGCGCAATTCGCGGAGCAGTGCCAGGATGTGGCTGCCTGTGCGCCCGCCGAAGATGCCGTATTCGAATTGCAGGGACACGAGGTCCACGTTGTTGGTGTTCAGAAAATCGGCGGCGCGACGGTAAGAGTCGATGTCCCGTTCGGTCAGCTCGAAGCGGACGCGGGCCGGATAGGCGTAACCGGCCTCTTGATCGTTGACGGGCAACGCGATGCAGGTCGTCTCGGCGTATTCGGTGGCGATCGCCTCGCACAAATCGGTCGTGAATGTGGCGATGCCGCACTGGCGCGGCAGGTAGTTGCCGATAAATCCGATGCGATTGATGTGCCCATTGGTCGCGGTATCTTCCATGATAATGCTCCCTTCCGACGGTCCCCAAAGACGAAAAGAGGCGGTTACCCTGCGGGGACCGCCTCTGCGAGACTCGGAGAAAATTGTGACCGAGTTTGGCTGTGAAACGTGGGGTAGTCGCTACATCGGAATTATTGTAACAGGCGGTGGACGATTAAGATACCCGTGGTCTCGATTAATTTCGAAGAAGATTTACGAGCGGTGTCGTTTGCGTCGGTCAGACGTCCCGCCTTCCCTGCCACGGCTAGAAAATTCTTTCTTCCACCCGCCCGCGCGATGGATTATAATGGTTGCGCATGAAAGCGGAAACGAAGAGCGAATCTCCCGCAATCGCCGAGCTCGACCGCGATCTCGCTGCGAAGTGGCTCTCCGGCATCTGGCGCCTGCCGCGCGGCGAGCGCCCGAAAGATCCCAAGACAACGGTCCAGCCGCATCTGTGGAAATGGGCCGACGTCTACGACGGCCTGCTCCAGGCGCGCGACCGCATCGGCCTCCAGCAGGGAAACGTCGAGCGCCGCACGATTCGCCTCGTCAATCCCGGTTTGGAAAAATCCGAGATGACGACGCACACGATGCTCTTCTCCTTCCAATTGATCCAGCCGGGCGAGGTCGCGCCGGCGCACCGCCACACGATGGCTGCGATCCGCTTCATTCTGCAGGGGCGCGGCGGCTACACAACGGTCAACGGCCATCGAATGATGATGGAGGCGGGCGACCTGATCCTGACGCCCCAGTGGACCTGGCACGAGCACGCCCACGAGGGCAGCGAGCCGATGGTGTGGATCGACGGCCTCGACGTGCCGTTCGTCAACGCGCTGCAGGTGATCTCGTTCGAGCCGTATAAAGTCGGCGGCGAAGAGAAGCGGCTCGACGTCACCAGCACCTCCGACGATCCGAGCTTTACGCTCACGCGCGCCGTCGGCGCCGGCGAAGTCGAGCCCGCGCGGCCGCTCCATTATCGCTGGCGCGATACTTACCCGGCGCTGAAGCTGGCGGCGGAGGAGTCGCCGAACGCCTTCGAAGGCGCGGCGCTCGACTACGTCAACCCGCTCACCGGCGGCGCGACGCTGCCGACGCTCGGGCTGCGCCTCCAGCTGCTGAACCCGGGAACGCATACGCGCGCGCACCGCCATACGAGCACGAGCATCTATCACGCCTACAGCGGCAGCGGCACGACCGTGATCGACGGCAAGCCCTATCACTGGGAGAAGGGCGACACCTTCGTCGTGCCGCTCTGGCACTGGCACGAGCACCTCAACCGCTCGTTCACGGAGGAAGCGGTGCTCTTCTCCATGCACGACAAGCCGATCCTCGACCCCTTCGGCCTCTACCGCGAAGAACGGCAGCCCGGCCTCTAATCACAGGAGAACTCCATGCGCGACATCCGCGGCACGGTCATTCCTTTGCCGACGCCCTTCGACGAGCGCGGCGAGGTGGACGAGAAAGTCTTCCGCCAGGTGATCGACTTCGAGCTCGCCGCCGGCGTCGACGGCGTCATGGCCGCGGGCTCGTACGGCCAGGGGCCAGTCATGCGCGTCGATCAGCGAAAGCGCGTCGCCGAGATCGCGATCGATCAGGTCAAAGGCAGCGTGCCCGTCATTGTCCACGTCGGCGCTCCGGACATCCAGAGCGTCTTGGAATTGGCCGAGCACAGCGCGAAGAAAGGCGCCGACGGTCTCTTGATCGTGCCGCCCTACTACTACACCGACCACACCGAGTGGGAGATCACCGAGCATTACAAAACCGTCGGCAGGAAAACGCCGCTGCCGATCTTCATTTACAACAACAAGCGCTACGCCGGCATCGACATCACGCCCGATTACGCTCGCCGGCTCGTCGAGGCGGTGCCGACGATCCGCGGTGTCAAGCTCGCCTGGGGCACGCTGCAGGAATCCATCAGCTACACCGAGGTGCTCCGCGGCCACGACTTCGGCGTCTTTCCCGGCACCCCGACCGACACCGTCGGCGGTGTGGAGATCGGCGTGCGCGGCACGATCGCGCCGCTCGCGAGCGTGTTTCCCGAAATGTGCGCCGCCACCTGGCGCGCCGCGGTGAAGAAGGATCAAGCGAAGGCGCTCTCGCTTCAGGAGAGCGTCAAGAAGGTTTACGCCGTCGTCGCCGACCTCACGAAAAAAGTCGGCCGGACCGCCTACAAAGAAATCTATCGCCTGCGGGGCATCCACATGACGAATTATCCGCGCTGGCCCGCCAAGCAGATGGATGACGCCGGCCGGGAGGAGCTGAAGGCGAAGCTGGCGGAAGCCGGGTGGCCGCCGGCGGGATGAAATAACGTCACCGGGAAAAAATTTCCTCTAGGACGGTCTCGCGTCAAACAACCGATGGACCCGCGTGGGCGCTTTGGATTGGCTTGGAGAGACAACCGGGCGCGCGCCGCAATGCGGGCACGGTGTCGTTAGCGGCAGCGCTCTCACCTTATCGGTTGTGAGATGCCGCGCGGTAAATTTCCCGTCGCAGTTGTAGCAGGAGAGGACGACCGTCCACGTCCAAAAAACCGCGCCGGAGCCCATGGCCGTCCGTAACAAGACGCCATTGCAACCTGTAGGGGTGATTTCCCTGATTTGTCGAACGGAATTACCTGGGCGCTGTTGACAGAACAACTCGATCGGGTCTATGGACAACGACGTGCATATCCATGCACTCATGTCCATCGCGGTCAGCCTAACTGGCCTGTTCGACGATCCCGCCGGCTGTCGAGAGATCGGCAAGATCCTTTCACAGCACTGTGGCAGATCACTTAAAGAAATCGGGCAGATCGACCTCGCGCATCTTCTGTAGCCCTCCTTCGTAATCCACCTCTGAGCTTCACTCTCGGTAGCTTCCCGCGCCGATTTCAGGTCTTCGCCGGGTACCCAGGACGAGCGCCGGAAATTATTCTGGGGTCAACGGAGGGATCCTATGAAGACGCGATTCCGCAAGATCCCGAACACTGTAGGATGGCACTTCCACCGCGACTGCCCCGAGTGGCCGGCGAACAACTTCGAAGAGAAAGCGACCGTTCCGGTTATCCTTTGTCAGAAGTGCACGGATTTAAAAGCGCGCGAACTGCTGGCGGACTTGATCGAACGGCGCCGCGATGCCGCCCCGCCGGCGCCGCGCCACTAGGCGGTTGATCTCTCTTTAGGTGAATCTTCTGCATTGCCAGCGTTCGGGAATGCCTCCCCGGCTGGTGGATCGGCAGAGGAGACCGGGGTCATCTCGGCTCCCTTTTTTATGGCTTAAATCGACCCCGGCGCCGCGACAAGTTGAAATTAACGGTCACGGGGTTTGTCGCGGATTGGAAACCGCTTAACTCGCTTGCGCGAGGACGCTGGCAATGACCGGAACGGCCTTTGGGCAGAGCTGCGCCGCGAGGAGCTGCAAGTCCTGCGCGACGGCCACGGAGCAACGAACCGTGTAAATGCTTCCGGGCCCGTAAGGTTTAGGCTGGGCGTCGGCGAGAGCTGTTGCGGCTTCGGAATCCGCCGGCGCGTTCCGCCGCAATATCTCGAAGAAGATATCGGCCAGATGTACGCTGATCTGCATCGCGAGCCGCGCATAATAGCGTGAAGCGGGCGACGAAAGCAACATGCCTATCGATTTACAATGCGGCCGCCGGCCTGCGCGATCTCATCGAGCCGGCAAGCTGCGCGCGAGCAAGTCTCTCGCCCTTCACCCTTGACAGCTAAACCTTTTGGGTATGAAGTAGTAACGTCGGACGAATGGAGGCCACGCATGCCCACGGTAGGATCGACGTGGATGATGGCGCTGCGATGCCAGAGCTGTCGAGAGTTGTTTACGGTGAAAGGCATCCCCTCCGCGAACATCGGCGCCGTCGCCGATACGACCCAATGCCCGAACTGTAGCCACGAGCCGGAAAAGCCGCACACTTCTTCTTTCAACGGCAAACACCATCTCATCGTTACCCTGGAGAGAGAAAAAAAGGACGGCTAATCCCTTCAGGCTTTGCCTCGTCCTCTGTCATGCACGATCCGCATCCCGGTGAATCGAGGCACCGGCGTCGCCGGGCTGCCGCGGATTTCGATCCCGAGGGGGAACCCGGAAGGACAGCGGGACGATTCAGCTTGGCCGCCAGCCTTTCGCCTTCAACTCCTCGTTGATCTTCCGAGTGAGCGAAAAGTCGAAGATCTTCGAGAGCGGCGGCGGCTCCTTGATGCCCACGCGCTCGATCACGTGCTCGAGCGATTTTCGCTGCAGGGCCTCGTTGATCGTCCCGTCCGCCGTAAGGCCGGGGCGGAAGCGGTCGTAAATTCTTCCCACCATGTCCTCTTTCAGCCGGAGAAATTTCGTCAGCACCTGAACCGCGATCGTGCGGCCGTCGCGAAACGCGATGAAGCCCTTGACCGAGCCGCGCACGAATTTCTCCGCCAGCTGGGGCTCGGCCTCGAGCACCGACACCGGCGCGAGGATGCTCCCCTGCAGCTCGACGAGGTCCTGATCGACGAGCGAAACGAGCTCGCGGAAGCCAGCGTCCTGCGCGAGAAAGTTCGCCGGGATCGAGAGCATCGCAGCGTCGACCGAGCCGGCCTGCAGGGCGTAGAAGCGCGCAGTGCCGGAGCCGACCGGCAGGATCGCTACATCGCGCCCGCCCTCGAGGCCGTGTTTTTTGAGAATGTCGCGGACGAGCGAGTCCGGGCCGCTGCCGAGGCTGGAGACGCCGATCTTTTTGCCCTTGAGCTCCGCGACCGAGCGGATCTCGGGCTTCGAATAGAGCCAGAACATCGGCCGGTGGAACGTGCTGAAGAGAAATTTGAGCGGCGCGCCGCGCAGCACCGCTGGCACGCTCGCGCCGCCGATCGTGGAAAATTTGACATTGCCGGCGATGAGCGCCTGCGTCCCCACCGCGGAGGGCATCTGCACCAGCTCGACGTCGAGCCCCTCCTCGCGGTAATAGCCGCGTTCCTTCGCAACCGCGAAGGTCGAGACCGCCGGCGTCACGGCGGGAATCGCGACGTAAATCTTTCGCGGCTCCTGCGCGCGCGCGGAGGCCGAGAGGAGGAAAAATAAAATCAGCAATCGTAGAATAGCCAAGCGATCTCCTTCTATGATAGAAATTCCGAGACGTAAGGTATCCATGTCGAGTTGCAGCGTCAAGAACGAAACGCGTCCGAAAGTCATTCCCGCGGAGGCGGGAATCCAGTCCCCTTTTTCCTGGACCCCCGCTTTCGCGGGGGTGACTTCTAGTGCGAATTCCTTACTACGACGGCGAAGGGCTTCGCCACACCCATGAAATTCGGCGTCTTTCTTCCGATCTCGGGCCGGGCCGCGGGCCCCGAGACCCTCACGCAGGCCGCGCGCCAGGCGGAAAGTCTCGGCTACGATTCGGTCTGGTGCGCCGACCGCATTGTGATTCCGTGGGAGATCAAGACGCCGTATCCGTACAGCGAAGACAAGAGCTTCATCGTGCCGCCGGACCGGCCTTTCTTCGAGCCGCTCACCTGCCTCGCTTTTCTCGCCGGCTCGACGGAAAAAATAAACCTCGGCATCAGCGTCCTCGTCCTCCCCTACCGCCAGCCGCTCTACTGGGCGAAGATCGCGACGACCATCGACCATCTGTCGAAAGGCCGGCTCATCCTGGGCGTCGGCGTCGGCTGGATGGTCGAGGAGTTCGACGCGCTCGGCGCGAATTTTCTCGAGCGCGGCCAGATCTCCGACGAGCAGCTCGATCTGTTGAAAGTATTATGGAAGGAGGAGCGCGCGAGTTTTGCCGGACGGCATTATCGCTTCGAAGACATCGCCTTCGCGCCCAAGCCGCTGCAAAAGCCGCGCATCCCGATCTGGGTCGGCGGCGAAGGCGCTCGCGCGCAGCGCCGCGCCGGCGAATACGGCGACGCCTGGTTTCCCTACTTCGTGCGCATGACGGCGGCGGAGCTCGCGCGACGCTTCGACAATGTGCGGCGCGCCGCGGGAACGGCGGGAAGAAATCCGGACAGCGTGCGCTTGAACTGCTGCCTGCCGATCGATCTCACCGAAAAACCGTCCGCCTGGGAAGGGGACCGCCTGCGCGGCTCGGCGCAGCAGATCGCCGAGGCGCTTCGCGCCTACAAGAAAATCGGCCTCGAGCATCTCGCGCTCCAGTTCATGGTGCCGCACTGGCCGGAGCGCGCCGCGCAGATCGAGCGATTCGCGCGCGAGGTGATGCCGCAGGTCGGATAGCCCGCTTCACTCAGCCGCGACAGTTGCCTATCCTAAGTTGCTACGATATAGGTAAGCTCTTCACAGAAGCCGAACAGAACCTTTCATTTCCCGGCAGGAGGACTACACGAATATGAGCGATTTGCGTCGCGTCGCGTTGATCATTACCGGAGGCACGATCGATTCGCTGGGCAAAGACCGGCTGGATCTCGCATGGTACATCGAGGCCGGGAAGCGCCTCGACACGCCGGAGCTCCTGGCGCAGCTGCCAGAGCTCAAATCGATCGCGGCGGTCGAGGCCGTCCCCTTCCGCCGTCTGCCGAGCCACGCGCTCGTCGACAAGGATTGGGTCGAGATGCTGCGCACGATCCATTCCATTTTCGATGAAGACAGGGCGGACGGCGTCGTCATCACGCACGGGACCAACACGATCGAGGAGACCGCCTATTTTCTCAACCTGACGCTCAAGACCGACAAGCCCGTCGTGGTCGTCGGCTCGATGCGGCCGGCCTCGGCGCTCAGCGCCGACGGCTACTTGAATCTCGTCAACGCGGTCAAAGTCGCCGCGCACCCGGACTCGCGCGGGCGCGGCTGTCTGCTCGTCATGAACGATGCGATCTACAGCGGCCGCGACGTCACGAAAAACGCGACCTATCGCGTCGAGGCGTTCCAGTCCCGCGACTTGGGCCCGCTCGGCTACGCCGATGCCGACGGAAAGATCGTCTACTATCATCGCGCTGAGAGGAAACACACCGTCGCGACGGAATTCGACGGGCGCAAGCTGGAGTCGCTGCCGCGCGTCGATGTCGTCGTGTCCTACGTCGGGGCCGACGGAAAGATGATCGAGGCGGCCGCCGCGGCGGGCGCGAAAGGCATCGTCAGCGCCGCGACGGGCGCCGGCCGGCCGACGCCGGCGGAAGACGAAGCCTTCGACCGCGTTTACAAGGAAAAGGGAGTGCTGATGTGTCTCTGCAGCCGCGTTTCGTCTGGCCGCGTGGTGCGGAGCCCCGGACTCGCCAAGCGCGGCTTCGTGGCCGGCGACAATCTTCAGGCCTGGAAGGCGCGCGTCCTTTTCGCTTTGGCGCTGACGAAGACGAACAGCGCCGATGAAATCCAGCGCATGTTCGACACTTATTGATTGGAGACTCTAATCGATACGGCCGCGTGACATCCGATCAGTCTTCAACCGCCTCTATGCGGACTCCACGACCTCTTCGCGGGTCACCACCCTTTTGATACGCATTTCCGAATCCACCACGGGAAGCATCTGAAGATTGTGTTGGTCGAATAATTTTCTAAGCGCCTCCCGGTCGAGGTTCTCCGGGGCCGTAATCACCTCCGTCCGCATGATATCGCGGATGGTGCGTTCGCCGGGGGTGGTGAGCAAGTCCCTGAAGAAAACCACGCCCAACAAGCGCTGCTCGTCATCGGTCACGTAGGCGTAGTAAACGCTCTGCGTCCGCTCGCGCGCGTCCCGGCGCAGGAAGCTCGTCGCCTCATCGACCGTCATCTCTGGCTGCAGACGGGCATAGCGCTCGTGCACGGCGCCTTTGGTCTGTTCCTCCACGTAGTGCATCAGCCCTTTGACTTCCCTACGGGTCTTCTCGTCGAGCAGCGACAACAGTTCTTCGCGCTCGGCTTGGGGGGCATGCTCGATCATCTCGACCACGGCGTCGGACGGGAGTAGCCGCATCCAGAATTTCCGGTCGCCCGGTTTCAAGTTTAAAATCAGCTCGGCCTTATCCCGCGCGCTCAACTGCAGAAAAAAATCCTCCGCCTGCTCGCGATCGAGCAGGACGAAGCCTTCCGCCCGCTCGGCGGCCGAAAGCACGGGCCAGGCCTCATACAATTCACTGAGCGCGAGATTTTTCCCTGCCGTTCTTCCGTCCTGACTTTCCAGATATAATTCCTTGGTGTCGTCGTCGTAGGCGAACAGCTCGGCGTATCGCCCCCAGGCGATGATGACGTCGAGCTGCTGTTCCGCCCGGTCGCCGAAATCCGCCTGCAGCCTCTCGTGGAAGTAATCCCGCGTCACCCGTCCGTTGTCGTCGCGCTGGAGCGTTTCATAGATCCAGGCGATCATAGGCAGGCGGAGCACGCGGCCGGCGATGATCGCTTTGCGGGCGAGAATCGTTGCGTCGGCGTACGCGCGGCCAAGCGGTGTGAGCAGGAGATCTCCTTCCGCGACGGTGATGAAGCCGAGCAGGTCGCCCGCCTCGACGATCGGCAGCAGATCGTCGAGTTCCAAAACCAGCTCGCCGCCCATGCGGTAGAGATCGACGCGGCCGCTCTCGGCGACGAGCTTCTCCACCAGGCCGGCGACGGCGCTCAGCTGCGCGCGCGGCAGCGGCCGGGTCGTCCCGGGCTCGCCGGGTCTGGTTCCAAGCGCCTCTTCCTTCGATGTCGATTGCCCGGCGACCGACGCGTACACCTTATCCACGAGCGCCTGGAAGGCGACATCCTTGCGCTGCCGCGGCTGGTGCAGGCCGATGGGGATCTCGGTCAGGATGCGGCCCGGATCTTTCGCCATGATGATGATCCGATCGGCCATGAGCACGGCCTCTTCGATATTGTGCGTGACCATGAGGATCGCCTTGGTGGGGATTTTTTTCTTGAGCCAGAGCTCCATCAACTCGCCCCTGAGCGCCTCCGCTGAGAGCACGTCGAGCGCGGAGAAAGGCTCGTCCAGGCACAACAGCTCCGGCTCCACCGCCATCGCGCGCGCGAAGCCGACCTTCTGCCGCATGCCGCCGGAAAGCTCGCGGGGATAAGCGGACTCGAAGCCGTCGAGGCCGACCGTGTCGATCAGCTTGAGCGCCTTTTCCGTCCGCTCCTCGGCGGGCGCGCCGCGCGCCTTCAGCGCGATCTCCACGTTTTGCTGGACGGTGAGCCAGGGATAAAGCGCGAAGGTCTGGAAGACGATCGTAGTATATGGATTGACGCCCTGAAGCGGCCGTCCATGGTAGGCGACCGTGCCGGAGGTGGCGGCGTTCAAGCCGGCGATGATCCTGAGCAACGTCGATTTCCCGCAGCCGGACGGGCCGAGGAGGCAGACGAACTCGCCCGGCTTGATCTGAAGATCGATGTCCTTGATGGCGAGAAACTCCTTGGCCTCCAATCGATAGGCCTTGGTGACGCCGCGAAGATCGAGCAAATTCTCCGAACCGTCCGCGACCGCGATCGACATCGACATGAGAGCTTCCTCCGGCTATTCCATTCGGTAGCGCCGCTCAGCCAATCGGTAAAGCCGGCGCCAGAAAGTCCGGTTGATGAGCACGACCGCCAGCACAAGCGCCAGCGTGGCCGCCAAGAGAAGCGCATAGTCGCTCGCGCTCGTGGCCTTCGCGATGAGAGCGCCCGCGCCCACGGTCGCGTGCGTGCGGCCGCCGAACTCGACGTATTCCGCGACGATGCTCGCGTTCCACGCGCCGCCGCTCGCCGTGATCGACCCGGTGATGATGTAAGGAAAAAGCGCGGGCAAGATGAGCGTGCGCCAGCGGTCGATCGTTGTGAGGCGCAGCAGATCGGTTGTGTAGCGCAGGTCCTGCGGGATCGCGGCCGCCCCGGCGATGACGTTGAAGAGCAGATACCACTGTGTCCCCATCAGCATGAGCAGCACCGCGGCGAGGTTCAAACCGCCGGGCATCTTCAGCAGCGCCAGCAAGACGATCGGGAAAAGCGCCGTCGCCGGTATCGACGCGACGACCTGGACGATCGGCTGGAGCACCGTGGCGAGACGGCGGTTGGTTCCGATGAAGACACCGACCGGAACGGTCCAGGCAAGCGTGATCGCCAGCGCGACGCTCACCCGGAGGAAAGTCGCGGTGATCCCCTGCCCCAGCTCCAGCCATTGCGTAACGGAAAGCCGCGCCAGCAGCCCCGCCGCGCGGTAGCCGCCATACAACGCCGCGAGCACGAAGCCCGTAAGGATGGCCACCGCCCACGGAGAAACTCGCGCCTCGGCGGGCTCCGGCGAAGCGACTGTGCCGCCCGCGCGCCGTTGAAAGCTCCGGTCCACCCATTCGCTGAACGGCCGCCAGACGCGCGTGCCGAACTGCTCCAGCAGCCATGAGCGCGAAAGTAAGTCGAGGAACCACGAGCGCGGCGGCTCATCGCCCTCCACCATGTCCATTTTAAACCGGTCTGTCCATGCGATGAGCGGGCGCCAGACAATCTGGTCGAGGGAAACGATTACGCCGACCAGCATGGCGACGCCCAGCGCAACGGCGCTCAAATCGCCTTCGTTGGCCGCGCGTTGCAGGTACGCACCGAGTCCGGGCAGGCGAAAGTCGCGCGTTCCGACATGAAAAATCTCCGCAGCCATGAGGAAAAACCAACCGCCCGACCAGCTCATCATGCTGTTCCACAAAAGCCCGATGGCCGCGAAAGGCAGCTCGACCGTCTTAAAACGCAGCCACGGATCGAAGCGGAAGACGGCGGCCGCCTCGCGGAGCTCCGTCGGAATCGTTGTCAGCGACTGATAGAAGCTGAAGGTCATGTTCCAAGCCTGGGAAGTGAAGATGAGCACGATCGCGGCCATCTCCGCCGCGAGCGACTGCGGCAAAACGGCGCTGAGGCCAAGCAGCACCACCGGAAGGAAGGAAAGAATCGGCACGCTTTGCAGCACGTCGAGCAGCGGCATGAGAACCGTCCGGGCCGCACGGTTGCGCGCCGCGGCGTAACCGTAGAACAGGCTGAACAAGAGCGACAGGACATAAGCCGCCGCCATGCGCCCGAGCGAAAACAGGGCATACCAGGGCAGCGCTGCCGGGGCGAGGGAGATGTCGGGACCGGCGATCACCGCCGGTGTGCGAAAGGCGAGGCGCGCGCACGCGTAAAGGACTGTCGCGAGGCCGAGCAGGATCGCGGCGTCGCCGGCCGCGACCGGCGGCGTTGCGGGAAGAGCGGGAGCGAAACGAAATGGCCGCATGATTTATTTCCGGACTAATCGGCCGTCCTCACTCGATGGCGACGGCAAAACCCGGAAGAATCGCGGCGTTGCGGCCTAGGCGGGACGATGATAGCTGCGCAAATGAGGATTATCCGACGAATCCATATTTTCCAACAAAGAATAAGCTCGGCGCGCGCGTGAAGTCAAGATGAAACGGCGAATGCGCCTTTCGCTTTACCATAACGCCGTGACGGCCGCTGCGCCTAAGAAACGTCCATGACGGAGTTTATCTTCAGTTGGCGCTGACGAAAACGAACAGCGCCGATGAAATCCAACTTCCGCTTTTCCCGATAATCGCCGCGGCTTGCCGTTTTTCGTCCAGGCTTCAGAGCGATGGCGTTTGGATTTGCCGAATTCATATTTTATGATAATTGCTCGAAAAACCCCACGGAGGACTGAATGTTACTAAGGATAGCGTTATTGGTAGTTTTTCTCGCATCGAGCACCGCGGCCTGGGCGCAGTGGAACGAAGACGCTCAGGAGTGCTTCGAAGAAACCAAACCGGAAACGTTTCACCCCGACAAGGCGCTGCCGTTTTGCGAGCGCGCGATCAAGTCCGGCGAGCTGACGAAAAAGAACGTCGGCGCGATGTACTATTATCGCGGCACGATCTGGACCTCGAAGCGCGACTATAAACGGGCGCTCGAAGACTATAAACAGGCCACCGAGCTGGACCCGTTCCTGCCGCAGGCCCATAGTAACCTCGGCTTCACGAGGTTCTTTCTAGGCGATTTCAAGCCCGCGATATTTGACTTCTCCCACGCCTACGAACTCAAGAAAGACGACCCTTACGCGATGCTGTGGCTTTACATCGTGCTGTCGCGGACGGGAAACGACGGCAGAGGAAATCTTAAGAATATAACCCGCGAGGTCAAATTCGAGGAATGGCCGGGGCCGATCGTTTTGATGTACCTGGGGCAGGCGACGCCGCAGGCGGTCCTGAAGGATGCGAACGATCCCGTTCCGGCGCGGCGGCGCGAGAAACAATGCGAAGCCTATTTTTACGTCGGGGAGCAGCTTCTCATCGAGGGCAAAAAGGCCGAAGCGATCAAAATGCTCAAGGCTGCGGTCGCGACGAACGTGACGAAGTTCGTCGAGTACGAGGCGGCGCGGATCGAGCTTCGCCGTCTGACCGGCGGCAAATAGTCCGCGACGCCGAGGGGCGTCGCGTGCCATTATTTGGTGATCGCGTACGAATAACAGTCGCGCGGGTCGGCGCTCCGCGTCGGATGGATCGACCAGCGCCTGAGCACGCCTTCGCGCTTCATGCCGACTTTTTCCATGACGCGCGCCGAGGCGGGATTTTCGATGTCGCAAACCGCCCAGACGCGAAAAATATCCGGCTCGCGCAGCGCCCAGTCGATGACCGCGCGCACCGCTTCGGTCATATAACCTTTATTCCAATACGCCTTCGCCAGGACATACCCGAGCTCCACCTTATGTCCATCGATCCGGCCGCCGATCATTCCCAGAAGCGCTTCGTCGTCTTTGCGCAGAATCACCCATTGCAGCGCCTTGCCTTCGTCGCGCGCCTTGGCCGTGAGCCTCAAGTGCTCGCGCGTGTCTTCGAGCTTGCCGCTTGGACGCCAGGCGAGATACATCGTCACGTCGTGATCCTGACCGTAGGCGGCGAAGATCGCCTCCGCATCGCTTTCGAATGCGCTGCGAAGACGTAGGCGCTCGGTATCTATGACTTGCGGCGGGAGCATGGAACTTGGAGTCGGCAAAGCGGCGGATCGTCTCCTCGGCGACTCTTATCTCTGCGGACACTAGCGACCGTCGCCGCGGATGTCAACTTCGGTCGTCGAGTTCGCCCCTTCTTCCGGTTCGAAAGGTCCGGTAGCGGAGCCGCGCGCCGTCGATCTCGATCGTGACCGCGCCGTCGATATCGGTGCGTAGAGCTTCCGCTCCGGCAGCTTCATACCGCGCGAGCACTTCCGCGGCGGCCGCGGCGCTCCGCGGCCCGACGGAGAAGATCGCCAGGCGCGGACCTACGGCGCGTAGAAATTCCTGGGTATTCGCCCGCGGACTTCCGTGTCGCGGCACTTTGATCACGGCGCTCGCCAGGTCTGAGGGGTGTCCGGCGACGAGGATTTTTTCGTCCTTGGCGTCGAGATCGCCGGCGAAAAGCATGTCGAAGCGGCCGTAACTCAGGCGTAACACGACCGAGGCGGCGCCGGCGCGATCTTCGGAAGGATAGAGAAAGCAGAGTTTGACGCCTTCGATCTCGCGGCACGGCGCGCCAGCGCCGACGGACAACCGCTGGATGCCTCCATCCTCGATCGCTTCTTCGAGGGTTTCATATCGCGCCGTGGCGCCTTTCGCGTCTCCCGACCAATACTCCGCCGGGGTGAATTGCGTCGCGATCGTCTGCATGCCGCCGTAGTGCTCGATGCGCGCGTGGCTCACCAGCAGATAATCGACGTGAAGAATCTTTCGCGACCGGAGAAACGGGGCGACGATGAATTCCCCGGTATCGAAGTCGGGGTTCGGGCTGCCGCCGGCATCGATCAACAAAACTCTTGAGCCGGGAAACTCCACCACCGCGGCGTCTCCGTGGCCGACGTTCAGGTGCGTGATTCTGAGCTCGCGCCGGTTCCACCGCTCCCGCCACCAGTAGACTCCGTCCGCGGCGATGAACGACAGGCTCAGTCCCAAAGCGACGGCCAAGTGCAGCCGCCGGCGGAAAATCAGGACTGAGAGAATCGCGACATAGAGCATCGTCACCTCGCGATAATCGGGTATCGGCACGGCGAGATTCGCCATCGGCAGGACGGCGAGATAATGAACGACGCGCTGGACGAGCGTCAGAAGCGGCTCGGTCACCGCGATGATCGGCGGCGCCAGCGCCGGCGCGACCAGGGCGCACATGCCGATCGCGAGGCCCAGCGGGACGATGACGAAGCCGACGAGAGGCACGACCAACGGGTTGGAGAGAAATCCCGCCCACGAGAGATGGCCGAAATGATGCGCGATCATCGGCCCGGTGCCGATCGTGGCGAGGATCGGCACGGACAGCGAGAGCGTGATCTTTCTCAGCGTCGTGCGCCAGCGGCTCCGCTCCTGCGGCAATTCGTCGCGCCGGCGGCGCGCGGGCCACCATTCCTCCAGCTTGCGCGCTCCCCAGACGATGAAGAGTACGGCGAGAAACGAAAGCTGAAACGAAATGTCCATGATAACGCCCGCCCAGACGAATCCGATCATGAGCGCCGCGAAGGCGAGGCTCGCGAAGATCTCTTCCTCGCGGTCGAGGAGAACCGCCACCTCGTAGACGCCGATCATGATCGCCGAGCGGACTGTCGGCACCGCCGAGCCGGCGAGCGCGCTGTAGAATAGCACCGTCACAAACGAGCAGAACGTCGCCACCTTGAGCAGATTCCACCTGAGCAAGGCGGCTTGGCTGAGCGACCCCAGAAAACGGATGAGAAAAAAGACCACCGCGCCGAGCATGCCGACGTGAAGGCCCGAGATCGACAGCACGTGGTTCACCCCCGCCGCGGTGAAATCGTCCCGCACCTGGCGCGAGATGCTTCCCATGTCGCCGACGACGAGCGCCTTCATAAGGGCCGCGTTGTCGGCGGACGAGAAGCTCTGCTCGATAAAAGCGCGGATCTCGCGGCGCAGCGTCTCGAGCGCCACCCACGGTCCCGGCGGCGCCCGGGAGAGAAACTCGACCCGCGAATCGCTCACCAGGAATGCGGTCGCGTAAATGCCGCGGCGGGCGAGGTACGCCGCGTAATCGAAGCCGCCGGGATTCCCGCTACCGCGGGGCACGAGCGGCTCGACGCGGAAGCGGACGCGATCGCCGTAGCGCCAGTCGCGCTCGATCCTGCGGATCGCGAGCAGGAGGTCGCCGGAAATCTCCTCGGCGCCGGTCGGATGCCAGACGCGGAGCAGGCGAACCGTCCAGCGCGAGCGCTGCGGCAGTCTTTCCGGCTCGGCGGCAAGCCAGCCCTCGAGGTAAAGCTCCTCGCCGTCCTCCATGATGGAACGGATATGATTGGGAGGAAAGTCGGGCTCGATGAGATCGAGATGGCGGCGGTAGCCGGTGATGAAGAGGACCGATGTCAGCAGACAAAAAATCCCCCACCGCCGCCACCTCGGCCGAAAAAGCAGCGGCAGCGGCAGCGCGAGCAGCGCCAAAAAGATTCTCGGCGGCCGCAGCGGGCTTGCCGCGAGCGCCTGTCCGGCGAGGAGCGCCAGCGTCGCGCCGATGAGCCACGCCGTGGGATAGCGGAAGAGGAACGACGCCGCGGAGCGGTTATCCGGCGGCATCGGAGAGCGCTTCGGGGACCGATCGAAGGGCCTGCTGAATTTCCTGGGCGACCTTCTCGTTGATGAGCGGAACCTTCAGCAGCTCGTCCAGCGAGGCCTCTTCGATCCGGCGCACGCTGCCGAAGGCGCGGAGCAGCGCGCGCTTGCGCGCGCCGCCGATGCCGGGAATCTTGTCGAGCGCGGAATATAGCGTCCGCTTGGCGCGCACTTTCTTATGGTAGGTGATGGCGAAGCGATGGGCCTCGTCGCGCACCCGCTGCAGCAGAAACAGCGCGTTG
Organism: Verrucomicrobiia bacterium; assembly: GCA_035495775.1. Taxonomy (GTDB): domain Bacteria; phylum Desulfobacterota; class Binatia; order UBA9968; family UBA9968; genus JAJPJQ01. The sequence goes on from DATJFG010000060.1 coordinate 19,322, forward strand.
GAGTTGCGCTTGAGCACGACGGGATTGCTCTGCCCCGGCAGGAACACGCGCTCTTCCGAGCGCTGGATCTCCGCGCTCCGCGGCGCGCGCTCGACGCGCATCTTGGCGAGCGCGGCGATATCGACGTCGCGGACGCCGAGTTCGTGCAGCGCGGCGATCGCCATGCCGAGCTGCCCCTTGCCGCCGTCTACGACGACGAGGTCGGGCAGATCCCCCTCGCGGAGCCCACGGCTGAAGCGGCGCTTCAGGACCTCGTACATCATCGCGAAGTCGTCGCCGCCGACTTCTTCGGCGACTGTGCGAATCCGGTAATGGCGGTAAAATCTTTTGTCCGGCTCCCCGTTAATGAACGTCACCATCGAGCCGACGGCGTGCGTGCCGTGGATGTTCGAGATGTCGTAACACTCGATGCGACCGGGATAATGCTTGAACCGGAGCTTATTTTGCAGCTCGAGGAGCATACGCTCGCGCTCTTTTTCCTGATCGTGGCGCTCGGCGTAGCTCTGGCGCGCGTTCTCCTGCGCCATCTCGACGAGCCGGCGCTTGTCGCCGCGCTGCGGGCAGATGATCGACACTTTCTTGCCGCGCCGCTCACAGAGATATTCCTCGCGCGCCGCGCGATCTTCGATTTCGACCGGCAGCAAAATCTCGTCGGGGACGAAGCGCTCGCCCTGATAGAACTGCGTCAGCAGCGATTCGAGAATCTCCTCGTCGGAGAATTCGAGGTCTTCGAGCGAATAGGCCTGGTTGCCGGTGAGCTTTCCTTGGCGCACGAACAGCACCTGAACCTCGATGAAGCCGCCCTCGCGGTAGAGGCCGAAGATGTCCTGGTCGGCGCCCCAGTGCGAGACCATGCGCTGCTTTTCGATCGTCTTTTCCACCGCCTGGATCTGATCGCGGATCTTCGCCGCCGCTTCGAATTCCAGCGCTTCAGCCTTGTCCTCCATGCGCCGCCTGAGCTCGTCGATGAGCTCCTGGCGCTTGCCTTCGATGAAAAGGATCGCCTCGCGGAGGTTCTCTTGATACTCGGCGGGATCGACCCCGAGGACGCACGGCGCGAGGCAGCGCTTGATCTGATACTGAAGACACGGGCGCGCGCGGTTCTTGAAGTTGTACTCCGTGCAGTTTCGCAAGAGAAAGTGTTTCTCGATGATGTCGAGAGTCTCCCGCGCCGCGATGGCGGAAGAATAAGGGCCGAAATAGCGGCTCCCGTCCTTCACGATCTTCCGCGTCGCCGTGATCCGCGGCCACGGATGGCGCAGGTTGATCTTGATGCTCAAGTAGCTCTTGTCGTCTTTCAGGCGGATGTTGTAGCGTGGCTTGTATTGCTTGATGAGATTGTTCTCGAGAATCAGCGCTTCTTTTTCGTTGCTCGTGAGCAGTGTCTCGATATCGCCGACGCGGTTCATCAGAAACTCGATCTGCGATCTTCCCTCGGCGCCGCGGAAATAATTGCGCACCCGCGCCCGCACGCTCTTGGCCTTGCCGACATAGATCACCTTGCCGGCTTTGTCGCGCATGAGATACACCCCCGGCTGGGCCGGCAGTGCGTCGAGCTTGTCGTCGAGGTTGGGGGGAAGTTTTTCGGGGCCTTCTGGCATGACTTAATAATATATCAAATGATTTCCCGCCGATTCCAGGCAAATATGACGCTTAGCCAAGCTCGCGCCAAGCACCTTGACCCCATCGTGTATAAACTGTAGTTTCGGTTCGCTCCAAGGAGTGAAAGCCCATGCTGAAAAGTTGGCCGGCTCTGCTGCCGCTTTTATTAACGCTTCTGCTCACTGAAACTTCAGCCTTCGCCCAAGAGCGGCTGCGGCTCGCCTGGGCGGGATTCAGTCCGACCAACAGCCCGATCTGGGTGCTCGAGGATCGAAAGCTCATGCAGAAGCAGGGTGTGCAGCCGGAGATCGTCGCCATCAACGCGAGCCCGACGGTGCTGCAGGCCCTGCTCGCCAATGAGATCGACGCCGCGAGCATCTCGGTGACCACGCTGGCGAGCTCGCGGCTCGCAGGCGCCGACAGCGTCATGATACTCGGCGTCGTGCCGACGTTCGTCGACTACATCGCCTCGCTCGCGAGCATCACTTCTCCCGAGCAGCTCAAGGGCAAGACCGCCGGCGTCAACCGCCTCGGCAGCACATCGGATCTAGGACTGAGGCTCGCGCTGAGAAAGCTCGGTGTCGATCCCGAAAAAGATGTCAAGATCATTCCGGTCGGCGGTACGGCGGAGCGTTTTGCGTCCTTATCGAAAGGCATCATCCAATTCACGATTATCCCCGAGCCTTTCTTAACGCAGGCGGAGAAACTCGGCTTTCACAGCCTCTATAAAATCGCCGACTTAAAAATTCCCTTCTGGTGGAACGGCATCATGACGCGCGAAGGGATCATCAAAGCCAAGCGGCCGCTGCTGGAAAAGCTCGTGCGCGCCGTGGTCGAGGCGATTCATATCGTCAAAACCGAGAAGGAATACGCCAAGAGTCTTTTCAAAAAGAACCTCGGCATCAGCGATCCCGAGGGGCTGGAGCGCGCTTACAGGGATTATTCCAACACCTTTCCCGAGGTGCCCTATCCCACTCCGGAAGGCGTCAAGACCATGCTCGACGACCTCGCGCATACGAACCCGAAAGCCGCCGCAGCGGATCCGAAGGCCTTCGTCGATCCGAGCTTTGTACGCGAGCTGGATACGTCGGGATTTATCAAGCAGCTGTACAAGAAATAGGCTTAACGCTGCAGTTGTCAGGCGGTAGAAGAAAAGTCCGATTCTACCGCCTACCGCCTGTTTTCACGAGAAGCAGGATCGCGCCGATCGCGATCGCCCCGACGCCCGCCCACTGCGGAACATTCACGGTCTCTTTTTCCTTGACCGCAAGCTCCAGCGGCCCCAGCTTCGCCTCGTGCGTTTCCTTCGTATAGCTGAAGCTCCCATAGATGAGCCCGAGAACACCCGCCACGATGAGCACGATCGCGAGAATTCTAATTGGATTCATAGCCGCCTCCTCCCATGAAACTGCCGCTACTTATACCATATGCCGCCGGACTGTCCCAGCTTTTGTTGAGTCGCGTGGTTTGTTGACAGTGGTTTCGGCATGGGGTTAAAGTCGTCGCATCTTCCCAGCGACGGAGGCGATTCCATGAACAAAGCCTGTCGATTTGGTTTGGCGTCGATTATCTCCTTTCTCGTCCTTTTAGCGTCTTCGCCATCGGCGACGGCGCAGGACCGCATCCGCATCGCCTGGGCCGGGGACAGCCCGGCGAACAGCCCGATCTGGGTCGTCCAGGAAAAAGGCTTTCTCAAGAAGCAAGCGTTGACCCCGGAGGTGATTCGCATCAGCGCGAGCCCGACCGCGCTTCAGGCGATGCTCGCCGGAGAAGTCGATGTGATCGTGACTTCCGTCACCACGCTTGTCAGCTCGCGCCTTGCCGGCGCGGACATCGTCATGGTCCTCGGCATGGTGCCGACGTTCGTCGACCACATCATCACGCTCAAATCGATCACGGCGCTGGAGCAGCTCAAGGGCAAGACTGGAGGGGTCAACCGCCTCGGAAGCACATCGGACCTCGGCCTTAGGCTTGCGCTTAGAAAGGTCGGCATCGATCCCGAAAAGGACGCGAGAATCATCACAGCCGGCGGCAACCCTGAACGGTTCGCCGCGCTGTCGAAAGGCGTCGTTCAGTTCTCTATCATGCCCGAGCCGTTCGTCGCCGAAGGCGAGAAGCTCGGCTTCCGGGATTTGCTCGACATCGGGTCGCTGAAAATCCCATTCTGGTGGAACGCCGTGCTGACGCGCGAATCGATTCTGAAGACCAAGCGTCCCATGTTCGTTAAATTCACCCGCGCCATGATGGAGGCCGTTCACTTCATCAAGACTGAAAAGGAAGCGACCAAGGCGATCTTCAGTAAGAACCTCCGTATCACCGACCCGGAGAGCCTCGAGCGCGCGTACCGCGCCTACGTTGGCATCTTTCCGGATAACCTCCTGCCGACGCCCGACGGCGTGAAGACGATGCTCGACGATCTCGCGCACTCCAATCCCAAAGCCATAGGCGCGGACGCGAAAGCCTTCGTCGATCAGAGCCTCGTCCGCGAAGTCGAGGCGACGGGATTCGTCAAGCAGTTGTATAAGAAATAAACTTATGCGCGCACCCGTAACAAAAGCTTTTGGGATCGCCTCAACTCTCGCCGCGCTGCTGCTCGTCGTGACGGAGATCTCCGCGCGAGCCCAAGAGCGTGCGCGCATCGCGTGGGCGGGCTCGACGCTCGCGCCGACACCTGTTTGGGTCGGCCGCGACCGCGGATTTTTCAAAAAGAACGGCATTGACGCCGAAGTCATCGCCGTCAACAGCGGCGTCACCGCGCTGCAGGCCCTGCTCGCCAAAGAGGTCGAGCTCGCCGTTATCTCCGTGCCGTCGCTCGTCGCGTCGCGGCTCGGCGGCGCCGACACGACGATGATCGCGACG
>DATJFG010000061.1:0-11166 GCA_035495775.1 Verrucomicrobiia bacterium
GGTCGCGGCTATGTTCCCGCGGCCCAGCATTTTTCTCACCATGACGATTATCGGCCTTACGAGTTGGGTCGGAATGGCGCGCTTCACCCGAAGCGAGTTCCTGAAAATCCGCAGCCTCGATTACATCACAGCCGCGCTCGCGCTCGGCGTCTCGACGCGGAAGATCATGTTTCGCCACATCCTGCCGAACGCGCTCGCACCTGTGCTGGTGTCCGTCGTGCTAGGCGTCGCGAGCGCGATCCTGATCGAATCGAGCTTGAGCTTTTTGGGCATCGGCGTGCCCGCTGAGACCGTGACCTGGGGCTCGATCCTGAACGAGGCGCGGAGCGCGACATTCGGTTGGTGGCTCGCGGTCTTTCCTGGCGCCGCGATTTTTATTACGGTGCTGTCGTATTATCTTGTCGGCGAAGGGCTGCGCGACGCGCTCGATCCGCGGCTCAGGGGCATGAGATAAGGAGGCGCCATGAAGCGGCTTCTCATCGCGGTTTTTCTCTTCATCGCGGCAGCGCCCGCAGCGGCGCAGATCACCAAACCGGTTTACATCTCGCTGCCGAGCGCGGGAAACATCCAGCATCTCGCGCTCACGGCGGCGAAGTACAAAGGCTTCTACGACGAGATGGGCCTCACGAACGCGCAGGTCGTCTACCTCCGCGGCAATTCCATCAATGTGCAGGCGATCCTCTCCGGCAGCGTCCAGTTCGCCTCGGCCTTCGGCCCGTCGATGCACGCGATGTTCCGCGGCGAGCAGCTCCGCGTGCTGGTGCAGATCTTCAATCAGATTCCGATGAGCCTGATCACGCGGCCGGAGGTGAAGAAGATCGAGGAGCTGAAAGGCCAAAAGATCGCGGTCACATTCGGCGGCTCGACCTATAGCGTGCTGCTCGCGATGCTGAGCCACTTCGGCCTGCCGCAGAATTTCGGCGAGTATTTGAACATGCCGGGCGATCAGGCGAAGGCCGCGGCGCTGATGCAGGGGACGGTGTCCGCCGCGCTGATGGCGCCGCCGGCCGACGGCCCGGTGCTGAAGGCGGGATTCAAGCGCCTCGTCTACATGGGCGACGTCTTCAAGGGCGTGCCCTTCAGCGCGATGCTGACGACGTCTAAAATTATTCAGGAAGAGCCCGATCTCGTCGAGCGCACCGTCAAGGCGGTGGTGAAGGCGATGCTCTACATCCGGCAGAACCGCGACGCGGGCATCGAGCTCGTCATGAAGCACGGCCAGGTCGACCGCGAGATCGCGACCTCGCTCTACGATCTCTCGCGCGACGCGTTCGTGCCGGCGCTCACCGCCGACGGCATCATGAAGCGCGCCGAGCTCGAGATCGCGACGCTGAAGGAGCGGCCGCGCTTCGATCCCAAACAGTTCATGGACGACCGCTTTCTGAAGAAGGCGCTGGCGGAGCTGAAATAGGGGGTGGCGCGATGCGCGAGATTACATACGCCGAGCTGAAGCAGGAGATCCTCCGGCGCGCCGGCAAGGTGAATCCGTTTGAGCGGGTCAAGCGCGAGGACGTCGAAGAAGTTTTAAATCGCTTGAGCAGCCTCGACGCGGACGCGTGGGGCAGAGAATGGGGGCGCATCGCCGCGCGCTCGGAGGCACGCGCCGAAGAGGACGAGAAAAAGGGCGGCAACGCCGGCGAGGATTATTACCTCGCCTACGAATATTTCCGTATCGGTCGCTATCCGGTGCCGAGCAGCGCGGAGAAGATGAAATGCTACGCGGGCGCGATGCGAGCTTATCTGAAGGCCGCGCGCAGTTTTGACGCGCCCGTCGAGCGCGTCGAGATTCCCTTCGAAGGGAAAAAGGTCGTCGGCTACCTGCAAGTGCCGCGCGAAATAGCGAAGCCGCCGGTCGTGATGCACTGGGGCGGCGTCGACGGCTGGAAGGAGGATTCGCGCGGGCAGAGCGAGGCGCTCCATCGCCTCGGGCTCGCGACGTTCACGATCGATATGCCGGGCACGGGCGAAAATCCGCTGCTCGGCCAGGAGCCGAACGCCGAGCGGACCTTCTCCGCGGCGATCGATCATTTAGAGAAGCGGAACGACATCGACGGCCGCCGTGTCGCCGTCATGGGGCGGAGCTTCGGCGGCTACTGGGCGGCGAAGCTCGCCTACGTCGAGGCGACGCGCCTCAAAGGCGCGGTCAACTGGGGCGCCGGCCTCCATTATACCTTTCAGCCAGAATGGCTCCGCCCCGCCCTCACGGAAACCGCCTCGCAATATCTGATGGGGCCGGCGAGTCTGCTCGATTCTCGCTCGTATATCTTTCGCGCCAAGTCGCTCGAAGAAGTCTTGGAGATCGCGCCGCGCTTGTCGCTCGTGACCCAAGGGCTCATCGACAAGCCGAGCGCACCGCTGCTCTTCGTCAACGGCAAACACGACGATCAGCATCCGGTGGCGGATATTTACCTGGCGATGGAGCACGGCAGCCCCAAGGAGGCGCGCATCTTCGCCGACGGCGGCCATATGGGGCGCGTTCCGGGTCAGAAAAATGACGAGGCGCTGAAAGTCGCAACGAACTGGCTCAAGCGAAGATTGACGGAAAATTGACGGTGGAATGAAGAAGGGAGGGTAGCTCAATGGTGATTACCGCCGCGCACATCGGTCCGCTGGCTGCACTTCTGTTCGGGGTGCTGATCCTGATCTTCCCGCGCTTTTTGAATTTGCTCGTGGCGATCTGGCTGATTCTCCACGGCCTCCTAGGTCTCGGCTTGATTCGCGGAGGCTAACTCGCGCTCGAGCCAGCGGCGATGACTCAGCCCGCACGCTCGAATCTCGGCGCCGCGATTTCGGCCGCCGGTCTTCCCGCGCTAGGCGCCGCGGTGCTGCTGCTCTACGTCACGGCTGTAGCCGTCGGCGTCACGCCGGATTCGGTCATTTATCTCGACGCCGCGCGCCACCTTGCGGACGGTCAAGGCTATCTCGCCGTGCGCATGGGATCGGCGTCGCCGCAGCCGGTACTCCATTATCCGCCGCTGTATCCGCTCGCTCTCTCTGTCATCATGAGACTGGGCCTGGCGCCGATGGCGGCCGCGCGCTGGCTCAACGCGGCGCTTTTCGCCGCCAACGCGCTGTTGATCGGCGCGCTGGTTTTCCGTGCGACGGGTTCGTCGACCGCTGCCTTCCTGGGCGCTTACCTGGCCGCCGCGTCGATTCCTTTGATCGAGATTCATTCGGCGGCGTGGTCCGACCCGCTGTTTCTCCTGCTCTTCCTTCTAGGACTATTTTTCATCGATCGAGCGCTGGAAAATATGGGCGTCGCGGACTTGATCTTCGCTCCTCTCGCGCTCGGATGCGCCTGGCTGACGCGTTATGCGGGAGGCAGCCTTGTGTTCGCCGCGGTTGTCGGTTGGCTTGGACTTGCGCGCGAGCCGCTAGGCCGCCGCGCCGGGCATGCCGCGCTCATCGCGTGTCTGGGTGCTCTGCCGATCGGCCTCTGGTCACTCCGGAATATTCTGATTGCCGGCGTGCCGGTCGACCGCACAGTGAGGTTCGAGGCGTTTTCTTTCGATCGATGGATCACCCTGTTTCGGATCGTCGGCTCCTGGGTTTTTCCCGCAACCGATCGCATTTCTATCTTTCCGTTTCAGGACGCCTTCATTGCATTGTTCATCATCGTCGGCGTCACGGCGGCTGCCTTCCTGCGGCTGACATCGAAGCGCACCGCAACATCCATCGACCGGTCGAGCTCGACTATCTTTTCAGCGCTGCTTATCTTCAGCGCCGCTTACGTCGCATCGCTCCTCGCCTCGATTCTTTTTTTTGAGCGAGGCACGCCGCTCGATCAGCGGATTCTCTCGCCGCTGTTCGCCGCGCTGCTGATCGTTGTCATCGCCTATCTCACTCGGCTTCGGCGGAGCGGCGGCCGCGCCGCGCAGACGATTGTCGGCCTCATCGCGGCCTGCGCGATCCTCGCCTATACCGCCGCGGCGGCGGCGAGCGCGCGTTACCTGCACGATAACGGCCGCGGCTTCGCCGCGAAGAGCTGGCGCTACGAGAGAATTTTGGCGCGTCTCGCTGCGTCCGATCAAAAGCTCTGGATTTATTCGAATCATCCGGCCGCGATTTATTTTTTGACCGGCAGGCACGCGAGCGAAATCCCGCAGCCCGGGCGGGACGTTTCAACGCGCAACCCCTGGTACGTCCGCCGTCCAAGCGGCCCCGCGTTGGTCCTTGTCTTCGAGGAGGCGCGAAAGTTTACGCCGCGCGACGCGGCAGCGCAGAAGATCCAGACGGCGGAGGCCGAGTTGTCCGCGCGCGTCGAACGTTTAGGCGGCGTGATCCTCGAAAGGGAGAGAAACGCCGTTCTCTACCGGGTCGAGCGTTTTCCATAAACACGATCTCAGGCGAGTTCGTTTCTCAGCCACTTGACGATCGTCGGCAGCGTCTCGGGCGTCTGCCCCATGTGGCCGCCGGGAAAGACGCGCGCGGACTTCGGCGCGCCGTGCTCGAGCAGAATGTAAAGATCCTCGATCGGCGTCTGCCTATCGTCCTTGCCGTTGACGATGAGCATCGGGCACGACGGCTTGTCGAGCCAGCCCTGAGTCTTCAGCGAGAGCGACGGAAAAATCTTCGCCAGCTCGTCGATCGTCTCGACGCCGAAGGCCGAGCAGCGCGCGACGTCGTGATCCATGAGATAGCTGTCGGCGTGCGTCGATTGTCGGAGCCAATCCTCCTGGAAGAAATGATGCACGCCGCCGCCCCAGACGACCGCCGCGCGGAGGCGCCCGGCTTCGGCGTGCGCCGTTTTCGCCGCCCAGTAACCGCCGAAGCTCCGCCCGGCGATCGCGACGCGGCGCGCATCGATTTCCGGGCGCTTGATTAGATCGTCGATCACCGCGGTAAACAGGCTCTCGGCGCTGGTCGAGCCCTTGATCGGGCATTCGCCGACGCCCGGCATGTCGACTGCGCAGGTCGCCATCCCGGCGGCGAGAAACGCCTCGTCGTACTCGAAGCATTCGGCCTTGAAGGAATCGATGCCGCCGAAATTGATCACGACGGCGCGCTTGCCGCCGCCGGAAGGGATTCTCAGATAGGCCGGTATCGTCTTGTCCCCGTACGGAATCTTCACGCGCCGGAACTCGGGCGCGAAATACCGGCCGGCCTTTTCGTACAGCTCGAGGCTCTTTTTGAAGCAGGCCCGCTTCCCGGGGCTGTGCGGCACGGGATAGCGGCCGATCGTGTAATACGTATAGCCCATGAGATAGGCTTCCGCCGCTTCGCGCGTTTGGCCGGCGCGCTCGCGCTCCGCCGCTTCATTCTCGTAAGGCGCCGCGGCGCGCGACCATTCGGCGGCCCAGCGCTCGGGGTCTTTGTCGGTGAGCCGCTCCAAGACCGACTCGACGTCGGCCGTTTTCGCGCGCCGGAAGACGTTCCGCTTTCCCGTCCGCGCGCGGATCATCGCTTTCACCTCGTCGAGAGTTTTGACCTGGCCCATAAACGTTCCTTCCTCGCGCTATCCCAACTCGCCCCCAAGATCAAGCCGCTTTGGAAACCGTGGCTTCCTATGTTATTAGGTTTCCAATCGTGCCGCCTCTCATTCAGGTCAAAGACCTTCGCACCTCGTTCTTTACTCCCGAAGGGGAAGTCAAAGCCGTCGACGGCGTGAGCTACGAGATCGCCGAAGGGATGACGCTCGGCCTGGTCGGCGAATCGGGCTGCGGCAAGAGCGTCACCGCGCTTTCGATCATGCGCCTCGTGCCGCCGCCCGGAAAGATCGTCGGCGGCGAGATCCTCTACCGGGACCGCGATCTCCTGAAGCTCGACAACGAATCGATGCGCAAAATTCGCGGCAACGACATCTCGATGATCTTCCAGGAGCCGATGACCTCGCTCAACCCCGTTTTCACCGTCGGCGACCAGATCGGCGAGGCGATCCGCCTGCACCAGCACCTCGGCCGCAAGGCCGCGCGCGAAAAGACGATCGAGATGCTCCGGCTCGTGCGCATCGCCGATCCCGAGTCCCGCGTCGACGCCTATCCGCACCAGCTTTCCGGCGGCATGCGCCAGCGCGTGATGATCGCCATGGCGCTCTCGTGCAACCCGAGCCTGCTGATCGCCGACGAGCCGACGACGGCGCTCGACGTGACGATCCAGGCGCAGATCCTCGAGTTGATCGAAGAGCTCAAGCAGAAGCTCGGCATGGCGCTGCTGCTCATCACGCACGATCTGGGCGTGGTCGCCGAGCGCGCCGACGAGGTCGCCATTATGTACGCCGGCATCATCGTCGAGCGCGCGACCGCGCGGGAGATTTTCCGCCGCCCGCTCCATCCGTATACGGTGGGGCTGCTCAATTCGCTCCCCGGCGCGCGCGGCCATAAAAAATCGCGCCTGGCGGCGATCCCCGGCGTGGTGCCGAGCCCGCTCGACCTGCCGAGCGGATGCCGCTTCCGTGACCGCTGCCCGCGCGCGCAGGAAGTCTGCGCCGGCGTCCAGCCCGAGCTCGTGGAGCTCGAGCCGGGCCATTGGGCGGCGTGCTATTTTCCCGGACCGAGCGCCGAAGAGTACCAGACTGCCGGGGCGGCGGCGGCTTTGTAAACGATGAGCCTGCTCGAAGTTCACAATTTGAAAAAATACTTTCCCGTCGGCGGCGGGCTCTTCTCCTCGCGCAAGGGCGAGGTGCGCGCGGTCGACGGCGTCGATTTGACCGTCGAGGAGGGCGAGACGCTGGGCATTGTCGGAGAATCGGGCTGCGGCAAATCCACGCTCGGCCGGACGATCCTTCGGCTCATCGAGCCGACCGCGGGCGAAGTCCGCTTCGAAGGCAAGGACCTGCTCAAGCTCTCCGCGCGCGATCTCCGGCGCATGCGGCGCGAGATGCAGATCATTTTCCAGGACCCCTACGCCTCGCTCAATCCGCGCATGCGCGTGGGGGAGATCGTCGGCGAAGGCCTCGAGATCCACAAGCTCGCGCGCGGCAGGCAGAAGCGCGAGCGGGTGATGGAGTTGCTCCATCAAGTCGGCCTCAGGCCGGATCATTACGACCGCTACCCGCACGAGTTCAGCGGCGGACAGCGCCAGCGCATCGGCATCGCGCGCGCGCTCGCGGTCAAGCCGCGCTTCATCGTCGCCGACGAGCCGGTGTCGTCGCTGGACGTCTCGATCCAGGCCCAGATCATCAACCTGCTGCAGGAGCTGCAGCAGAAGATGCATCTCACCTACTTTTTCATCTCGCACGATCTCCGCGTGGTGGAGCACTTGAGCCATCGCGTGGCGATTATGTATCTCGGCAAGATCGTCGAGATCGCGCCGAGCGCGACGATCTACAGCGACGCCAAACATCCTTACACGCGAGCGCTGCTCTCCGCCGTGCCCCTGCCCGATCCCGAGCGGAAAAAAGAGCGCATCATGCTTCAGGGCGACGTCCCGAGCCCGGTGAACCCGCCCTCGGGGTGCAGTTTCCATCCCCGCTGCGCCTATCGAGAAACCGTTTGCGACCAGGTCGAGCCTGAGTTAGAATCCGCCGACGGTCATGGGGTTTCATGCCATGTCTTCGGCCCGGGAAAGCGCAGTTAAATTCCTTTTTTTACTCGTCTTTCACAGTTTTTCCCGTCTTCTGACAATCGCCTGTATTTTCACGCTCGCCGGCTGCGCCGCGTCGCGATTTCCAGTCTCCGCGGAATCGACCGCGGCGCGTCGTCCCGGCCTGATGTCCTTCGCGTCGATGCCGCTCTACTTCATCGAGAACCGCGGCCAGACCGACGGCCGCGCCGCCTACTATATTCGCGGCAAAGATAAAACCATCTATTTCACCCCTGACGGCCTCGCGTTCAGCCTCGCGCGCGTGGAGCGGGAAAAACCGGGCCTGCTCGTGCGCGCGTCCTACGACGCCGGCGCGTCCGAGCGCTGGCTCTTGAAGCTCGATTTCATCAACGCCAACCCCGTCGCGCCGGTCGGCGCCGAGCCGACCCCGGCGATCGTCAGCTACTTCAAAGGGCCGAAGGACGAGTGGAAGACCGCTCTTAAAACCTACGCGAAGCTCGTTTACCCCGATCTCTGGCCGGGCATCGACCTCGTCTATTCCGGGACCAGCAACCGGCTGAAATATGAGTTCGTGGTCAAGCCCGGGGCCGATCCGCGGCAGGTCCGGCTCGCCTATCGCGGCGCATCGTCGCTCAAGCTCGACGCCAGCGGCTCGCTCGAAATCGCCACGCCGGTCGGGCTGTTCCACGACGACAGGCCCTACGCCTACCAGGAGATCGACGGCCGGCGCGTCGAAGTGCCCATGGCTTATCGGCTCGCCGCCGACGGGTCGGGAAGCTACGGCTTTCAGCTCGGCAAATACAACTCCGGCCAGGCGCTCATTCTCGATCCCGCGATCGTCATCTATTCCGGTTTTATCGGCGGGATCGGCGACGATCGCGCCAACGGCATAGCGGTCGACGGCGACGGCAACGCTTACGTCACCGGCGAGACGGCGTCGGACGAGACCACTTTTCCCGACACGTCCGGCGCTTTCGACCGGACGCAGAACGGCGGCGTCGACATTTTCGTCGTCAAGGTCAAACCCGACGGCAAGGGATTGGTCTACGCGACGTTCATCGGGGGCGACGGCGACGACCGCGGCTTGGCGATCGCGCTGGAGCAGGGGTGCTCGCCGCCGTGCGCGGCCTACATCACCGGCGACACCGATTCGGACGAGAACAATTTTCCCGTGACGTCCGGCGCGTTCCAAGACACGCGCCAAGGCGGTACCGACGCGTTTGTTGCCAAGATCAAAGACGACGGCAGCGATCTTCTTTTTCTCACCTATTTCGGCGGCAGCGGCGATGAGACCGGCAAGGGCATCGCCGTGGACGGAGCCGGGAACGTCTTCATTACCGGCGAAACGAAATCGACGGAGCACTCCTCGCCGAACCCGTTCCCGGTGACAGCCGGGGATCTCGATACACAGGGCGGCAGCGGCAACTTCGACGCCTTCGTCGCGAAAATCACCGGACTCGACGGCGGCACGCGAGAGTTCGCGGGATTCATCGGCGGCTCGGGCGATGACCGCGGCAACGCGATCGCGCTCGACCCGGGCTGCTCGGACCCGTGCGACGTCTATATCGCCGGCGAGACCAGTTCGGGAGAATCGAGCTTTCCCGCCACCGTGGGGCCGGATCTCACACACAACAACGGCATCGACGGATTCGTCGCCAAGATAGCAGGCGACGGCAGCGGCCTCATCTACGCCGGATACATCGGCGGCGGCGATACCGATCGAGCCAACGGCATCGCCGTGGATTCGGCGCACAAGGCCTACGTCGCCGGCGAGACGAAATCCGGCGAGGGCAGCTTCCCCGACGGCAACGGCTTCGGTTCGGTCGACGGCGTCGATCAGACACAAAACGGCGGCTTCGACGCGTTCGTCGTGAGAGTTAAAGACGACGGCTCGGGGCTCGAATACGCCACCTACATCGGCGGCAGCGGCGACGACCGCGCCAACGCGATCGCCATCGCGCCGACCTGCGTTTCCCCGTGCCGGGCGTTCATCGCCGGCGAGACTGATTCCGACCAATTGACCTTTCCCGACAAGTCCGGCCCGGACGTGACCTTCAACGGCGGGATTGACGGTTTCCTCGCCGTCCTAGAGACCGACGGCCAGTCGCTCGTCTCCGCCGGCTTTATCGGCGGCTCGGCCGACGACCGCGCGCACGCGATCGCGGTGGATGGCACGGGGGGTGCCTTTGTCGCCGGCGACACCGATGCGGTGGTGGCGCCGGCCGCGAAGTTCCCAACGAAAAACGGGCCGGATACGTCGCAGAACGGCGGCCTCGACGCCTTCGTCACGAAGATCTGCACAACCGGATGTCTGGACCTCACCATCAAGATGACGACGACAACGAAGTCCGCGCTTCCGGGGGACAACATCGTCTATTCCCTGACGGTGACCAATAAAGGGCCGGAGGCGGCGACGGGCGTCGTCGTGGATGCGGTACTCCCGGCGACTTCTGCGTTCGTCACCGGCAGTCCCGGCTGTAGCCTCGTCGTCGCCACGGTCGAGTGCACAGTGGGCGGGCTCGCAAAGGGCGTCAGCGTGATTTTATCGATTACGATCACGGCGCCGACGGTAACCGGACAGATGATCTTTACCGCGACAGTCTCGTCCGATCAGACCGACACCAATCCCAGCAGCGACAGCAGCACAGTCAAGACGAAAGTGCTCTTGCCGGATCTCGTCGTAAAGAAAATTTCTTTGGACGTTGTAACCGTCACGGTAGGTGGGACCATTAACGTTACGGATACAACCTCGAACAAACAGTCGGTTCCCTTCTCGCCCGCGACGACCGCTCCGTCGACGACAGCTTTTTATTTGTCTACGGATAAAGTTCTCGGCGGCGACGTTGTGCTCAACAGCCGCGCGGTGCCGGGACTTACCGCGAAGGGGACGAGCACAGCGACGACCGCCCTGACCATTCCTGCGCTCACGAGTATTGGGACCTACTACATCATCGCCGTCGCCGACGACGGCAACGCCATCGACGAGGGGGGCAACGAAGGTAACAATGCCAAGCCTTCGAAAAAAATCACCGTCACCCCTTGATCGATCGCCGGAAAGTGGTTTGATTTCTACGGCCTGAATGGTAGTATCGTTTTAGTTATCTTTTCCGCCCAATTCAGACCTCCTGGACATCCGGGAGGTTTTTGTTTTTAAAGGAGATAAGCATGGCGACTCAGGATACGCGCGTTCCCATGACGCCAAAGGGCTATCAAGTGCTGATGGAAGAGCTCAAGCGCCTGAAAAGCGTCGAGCGGCCCAAAGTCGTGCGCGAAATCGAGGAGGCGCGCGAACACGGCGATCTCTCGGAGAACGCCGAATTCCATGCCGCCAAGGACAGACAATCACTGCTCGACGTCCAGATCCGCGAGATCGAGGATAAAATGGCCCGCGCGCAAGTGATCGACATTTCCAAGCTCTCGGGCGAGAAGGTCGTTTTCGGCGCGACGGTGTCGCTCGCGGACGACAACGGCGAGAAGGTCGTCTATCAGATCGTCGGCGATCACGAGGCGGAGCCCAAGAACGGCAAAATTTCCATCAGCTCGCCGATCGCGCGCGCGCTCATCGGGAAATCCGAAGGGGACGAGGTCGAGGTGCGCACGCCCGCCGGCGCGCGGAGCTTCGAGATTCTCAGCGTCGAGTTCGTGGACTGACGTTTTTCTACAGCCTCGACTCGAGGCAGCATG
>DATJFG010000062.1:0-8674 GCA_035495775.1 Verrucomicrobiia bacterium
TGAACTTCGCGACGCGGTCGCTGCGGGCCGGCGCCCCCGTCTTGATCTGTCCGGCGTTGGTCGCGACCGCGAGGTCGGCGATCGTGGCGTCCTCGGTCTCGCCCGAGCGGTGCGAGATCACTGTTGTGTAGCCGGACTTCGCCGCGAGCCGCATCGTCTCCAGCGTCTCGCTGAGCGTCCCGATCTGGTTGACCTTGATGAGAATCGAGTTGGCCACGCCCGTCTCGATGCCGCGCGCGAGCCGAGTTTTATTCGTGACGAAAAGGTCGTCGCCGACGAGCTGGACTTTTTTCCCGAGCGCATCCGTCAGCATTTTCCATCCGTCCCAATCGTCCTCGGCAAAGGCATCCTCGATCGATACGATCGGATACCGCCGTACCCAATCTTCATAGAGCCGGACCATCTCGTCGCGGCCGCGTTTCCGGCCGTCGGATTTCTTGAAGACGTAGCCGTCGGCGTCGAAAAGCTCGCTCGACGCGATATCGAGCGCGAGCGCCACGTCCTCCGCGGGCTTATAGCCGGCCTGCTCGATCGCCTCCAGCAGGAGTTGGATCGCTTCCTCGTTCGTCTTGAGCCGCGGCGCGAATCCGCCTTCGTCGCCGACGCTGGTCGAGTAGCCGCGCTTGTGGAGAACCTTCTTGAGCGTCGCGAAAATCTCCGCCGCCGCGCGGAGTGCCTCGGAGAAGCTTTTCAGCCCCGCGGGAACGATCATGAACTCTTGAAAATCGACGTTGTTGTCCGCGTGCGCGCCGCCGTTCAGGACGTTCAGCATCGGCACTGGAAGGGTCTTGCCGCGCGGACCGCCGAGGTAGCGATAGAGCGGCAGCTTCTCGGCCGCGGCCTCGGCTTTGGCCGCGGCGAGCGAGACGCCGAGAACGGCGTTGGCGCCGAGCCGTCCTTTATCGGGCGTGCCGTCGAGATCGATCAAGAGGCGATCGACCTCCTCCTGCTTCTTGGCGTCTTTGCCGCGGAGCCGCGGCGCAATGACGCGGTTGACGTTTGCGACCGCGTTCGCGACGCCTTTTCCCAGATAGCGCTGGCCGCCGTCGCGCAGCTCGACCGCTTCGTGCTCTCCGGTCGAAGCGCCGGAGGGCACGGTTGCGCGCCCGCGGACCCCGTTCGCGAGCGTCACGTCGACCTCCACGGTCGGCTGTCCGCGCGAATCCAGCACCTCGCGCGCGAGAATCTTGTCGATTTTCATCCTCCACCTCCGAAAAGTTCACTTGCCTGCTAAACTCGTCAAGGGTTCAGCAAGCGCGAAGGAAATGTGCTAGACTGCCTCTCGATCTCATGCGCGCACCCCGCTCATCCGGTCGTTGGATCGTTTATCTCTTTTCCAGCCTGTTTGTTGCGTTGGCTGTCTTCACGGCGTTCGGCGAGCGCGGCGTCTTCCACCTCTGGCATCTCCGCGCGGAGAAAAAACAATTGCAGGAAAAAAACTTTCTCCTGCAGAAAGAAAACGACGCTCTGCGAGAGCGCGTCGACCGCATTCGTCGCGACGATGAATATCTCGAAAAAGTCGTGCGCGAAGAGTTGGGTCTAACCAAGCCCGGCGAGACCGTCTATCGGCTCGCGTCGCCGGACCCCAACCGCGGCAAAGCCGTAACCGCCGCGGAAACCGCCGGTGATCAATCCGCGGCGGCTGTCAAGCCGGATAAGTAATCTGTTCGGAGCGATCAGGAGCCGGGCTTGAAAACGAAATGGTAATATTCGTCCATGTCCATTAACGAGTCGACTTCCGAAATATCTTTCACCAGGACTTCAATTACCCAGCCGTCATTGTAGGGATCCTCGTTGATAATCGACGGGCGGGACTCGAGCTCCGGATTGACGGCAATCACCCTGCCAGAAACGGGCGCGATGAGCTCCGCCACGGTCGTGTTCGACTCGACTTCCGCAAACGCCTCGCCTTTCTCGACCTCATCGCCCACCTCGGGTAAATCGACCGAGATGATCCTTCCGAGTTCGCTTTGTTCGTAATTCGTGACGCCAAAAAAAACGTGCTCGTCTTCGAAGCCGACCCAAACGTGGTCTTCGCTCACCTTCAGCTTTCTTTCTTCCATAACGGACAATGGAAGACTATAGAGATTGCTCTTCTCCTGTCAAGGTCGCCGACCGCGTCAAGAAATCGCCTGCCTGCTTGAATAATCGCCGGTCATCTAGTATTGCCGACTTTAGCGATGAACGCCGATCAAGCTGCGAAAAACATCGTCGGTGCGCTGAAAAGCGCTCGTGTGGATTTTGTCGCGACGCTGCCCGATTTAAAAATCGTCGAAGTCATTCGGGCGATCGACGAGGATGCGGCGCTCAAGCATGTCCCGCTCTGTCGTGAAGAAGAGGGCGTCGGCATCTGCGCCGGCGCCTACCTCACGGGCAAACGCCCGGCGCTGCTCATGCAGAACGCGGGACTGCTCAATAGCTGCAATGCGCTGACGACGACCTGCCTGCAATTTCAAATTCCCGTTCTGCTATTGGTTTACTACGCCGGCGACTTCGGCGATCGCGGGTTTGCGACCGTCGGATCGGTGACCGAGCCGGTCTTGAATGCGCTCGGCCTGCGGACCTATGTCTTGCGCAAGCCCGAAGAGGTCGAAGGCACGATCTGCGGCGCGCAAGTCCTGGCCGAGGACTCGCGGCGCCCGGTGGCCGTGCTGCTTACGCGCAGCGTCGTGGGGGCCGATTGATGCAGCGCTACGATTATCTGAAAGCGATCGCGGGCGACGTCGGCGATGCGCTCGTGGTGGCGGCGGGCTGGGCGGCGCGCGAGTGGCAGGCGCTCCGGCCCGGCGACGGCAACTTCCGACCGCGCACGCTCGGGCTCGCGTCGTCGATCTCGCTCGGCATCGCGCTCGGCCTGCCGCGGCGCAAGGTCATCGCGATCGACGGCGACGGCGCGTTTCTCATGAACCTTTGCGGCGTGCCGACGATCGCTTGGCAAAACCCGCCGAATCTCATCCACCTGCTTTTCGACAATCAATGCTACGAGGCCTCCGGCGCGTCGGTGACGGCGACCGTCTCCGGCGCCGATGCGGTCGCGCTGGTCAAGGGCGCGGGCTATAAGCACGCGTGCTGGGTGAACAACCCGGAAGATTTCCGCCGCGAATTCCTGGCCGCGATGAAACGCGGCGCGCTCAGCTTCATCGCCGCGAAAGTGGAACCGGGGCAGCCGAAGCTGCCGCCGATCCGCTCCGACGAGCTGGAGAATAAGTACCGCTTCATCCGTTATATCGAGGAGACGGAAAAAAAATCTATCCTCGGCCCCTCCGACCACCGTCCCAAGTAATCTCAGATTCAACTCGGAAACAGGTTAAGGAGTTTTCATGCTGCTGCTCAAAGACGACGATGTGCAGAAAGTCCTCACTATGCCGATGACGCTCGACGCGCTGGACGCGACGCAACACGAGCTCGCCAAAGGCGAAGCGGCGACGATGGGCCGCATCGACGTCTACCTCCCGTGCGAGCGGCCGGAGAGTTACTACCGCTGGGCGGTGATGACGGGCGGCGCGCGGCGCGACGGCTACGTCGTTGCGCGCATGCTCTCGGACATCGTCAGCTGGCCCGGGGATCGAGGCGATCAGCGCGAGAACAAGCACTGCATTCAGCCGGGGACGTACTGCGGGCTTCTGTTCATGTTCAGCGCCCGCGACGGCATGCCGGTGGCGCTCATCAACGACGGCTTCCTGCAGCATATGCGCGTCGCCGGCGGCGCCGGACTCGGCGTCAAATATCTGGCGAACAAACAGAGCCGCTCGGTCGGCATGATCGGCTCCGGCGGCATGGCGCGGACCTATCTCGAGGCTTTTTCCGCCGTGCGGAAGATCGACAACGTGAAGGTCTACAGCCCGAATCAGGCGAATGCGCGACAGTACGCGAAAGAGATGAGTGAAAAATTCAACATCGCCGTCGAGCCCGCCGCGTCGGCGCGCGACGCCGTCAAGGGCGTCGACATCGTCTCGTGCTGCACTTCGTCGATCGATCCCGTCTTCAAGACCGCATGGCTCGAGCCGGGCATGCACGTGACCGACGTCACATGGGACGAGACCGAGCCGGGCTTCGCGAATAAAGTGGATGTCCCCGTAAAGATGGGCGAGAGCACGCCGCACCTCGAAAACCCGCCGCCGGGCGCGTTTTACGCCGCGCACGGGTTTTTGGGCTACGTCGCCGGGCAGGAGAACGAAAAGGCCATTGTGCCGCGTCGTCCGCCGCGGAATGAGATTTTAAACATGGCGACGCTCGCGGATGTGATTTCCGGCAGGGCGAAAGGTCGAACGGACGATAGACAGACCACCTGGTTTCTAAACCTGGGCGTTATGGGAGTTCAATTCGCCGCGGTCTGTACGGCGGTCTTCCACGAAGCAAAAAAGAAAAATATCGGCCGCGATATACCGACCGAATGGTTCACGCAGAATATCAGGGATTAGTGAGCAGCGAGGAATGAGTAATAAGGAGTGAGCGGAAAGAACGATTTCGAATCGGCCCTTTACCCCTCACATCTCACTTCTCACTTTCTGCCCCCGTTGAGTTCCTTCCCGCCAACCGGTAACGTCATTCAGGAGGGCTCGCTATGGCCACGCAAGTCGTCGATACCGATGGACACATCTTCGAGAGGGATCAGGATATCGCCGAATACATGGAGGCGCCCTACCGCGGCAGAAAAGAACTGCTCACGCTGCCGTTTTTTCCGACGCTCGACGGCTTTCAACGCATGGCGCGTCGCGTGGCCGACGGCCGTCCTTACGTGGTCGGTCCCGACGATCCGAAAAGTTGGTTCGACGTTCTCGATCGTGAAGGCCTCGACCGCGCCGTGATCTATCCCACGGCGGGACTCGCCGAAGGCTTTATTCAAGACTCAGACTGGGCGGTCGTGGTTTGCCGCGCCTATAACAATATGATGTCGGAGCGCTACATCAAATATAACCGGCGTTTGAACGTCGTCGCGCTGCTGCCGATTCAAGACATTCAGGAAGCGGCGAAGGAGCTTAGGCGCTGCGTCAAGGAGCTCCACATGGTCGGCGGCGTGATCGCGCCGGTCGGCTTTCCGACGCCGCTCGGCGACCGCTATTTCGATCCGCTTTATGCCGAGGCGGAAAAGCTCGGCAGGCCGCTCGCCATCCACGGGGCGCCGTCGCGCGGCCTCGGCTTCGATTTTTTTCGCTCGCTCATCGAGGCGCGGGCGCTGTCGCATCCCTTCGCGCAGATGATCGCGTTGACGAGCGTGATCCTCGAAGGCGTGCCGGAGCGCTTCCCGAAGCTCAGGATCGCCTCGCTCGAAGCGGGCTGCGCGTGGCTGCCGTTCCTGATGGACCGCCTCGACATGGAATACAAACACCGGCCGCACCAAGCGCCGTTGCTGAAGAAGAGTCCCAGCGAATATATGCGAAGCGGACAGATCTATTATCATACCGAGCTGTGGGAAAATATGCTGCCGGTGGCGATCGACAGGCTCGGCGAGGATCTTTTTCTCTATGCTTCGGACTATCCGCACGAGGCCGATCTCGCTGAGGCTATACGCGAGTTCGAGGCGCGCAAAGATTTATCGGATACGGCGAAACGGAAAATCCTTTCGGACAACGGCAAGCGTTTTTACAGTATGGAAGGTTGATCGCACCGGCGGCGCAATAAAAAAAGGGAGCGACCCGACCCATCGCTCCCTTTTTATTGTGTGTTAAGAAAAAGTTTTATTACCAGCGGTTCCGTCCGCCGCCGCCCATGCCGCCGCCACCGCCGCCTCGACGGTTGCCGCCGCCGCCCATCCCGCCGCCGCCCATACCGCCGCCGCCGCCGGGGCGTCGCTCCTGAGGCCTCGCCTCATTCACGACCAGCGTGCGGCCGTCGAGCTGAGAGCCGTTCAGGGCGTCGATCGCCTTTTGGGCTTCCTCAGAAGAGTTCATCTCGACGAAGCCAAACCCTCGCGACTGGCCGGTAAACTTGTCCGAGATCACGCGCGCCGAGGTGACCGAGCCATACTCGGTGAAGATCTCTTCGAGCCTCCCTTCCGTCACGGAATAGGGCAGACCGCCCACGTATAACTTATTTCCCATATTCTCCTCCAGATCGCACTAAAATTTGGTCTTTGCCTTGGGACACGGGATTATTGATGGGAGAAGAACATGAGAGGCGGCACGGTAGGAACTCGGCCCTGGTCGGATGCTGCTCTAACCACTAATCGCGTTCGCAAGGACAGACTCACCCGAGGCCTTTCGCCCGTTAAAATCGCCGGCCCGGAAGGCCCATACGAGGCCGACGATTCAGTTGGAGGGTACTTACGGAAGGTATTTTTGTCAATAGGGGTTTTTACCGCAATGACCCCTAGGTCTTTGGATTGACAACTGTTATCCCATCCCTTAAACTTTTCGAGCGCGGGCGTAATTCAGCGGTAGAATGCCAGCTTCCCAAGCTGGACGTCACGGGTTCGATCCCCGTCGCCCGCTCCAAATTCCCAATAAAAATCAGAAATTTAGAAACCGGCTAAGATCGCCAGATCTGAGTGTTTTTGAGGTGTCCACCGGAGATGCGGGCATTTCCCACTGCTTGGAATTGCTCGCTTTTATTTCCCATCGTTTGGAAAGCGCGCAGGGCAATACCGTCCTGAAGAAGTTCGCGGCATAAAATTTCCTGTAAATTCCGACCGTAGACACCTCAGGGTCAACGGGCATGGTTGTTGCTGCTCTTCCCTACGAAGTGTGCGGTTTATCTTGTTAAAGTGAACCGCCCCTTCGATCTGGCTAGGCGAAGCGGCGGTTGTCATCCGCACGGGCTGTGTGCCGCCGCCCTCGTATGAGACAAATGATTTCTTCAGCGACCTGTTAGAGGCCTTTGGGAGCTAGGAAATGAGATACGCAGAGAGAGGCTATAACTTAGAGATCGATTTGTCCCGAGGCAGCGTCGAGCGCGTCGAGACCGACCCGAAAGAAACGGAGCTCTATCTCGGCGGGCAGGGCACCGCCGCCAAGCTGCTCTGGGATAGAGTCCCGCCTGAAGCCGAACCCTTTTCTCCGGAAAATCTTCTCATATTCAGCAGCGGTCTTCTAAACGGCACGCCGGTTCCCGGCGCGACGCGCACGTCGGTCAATACCTTCTCGCCGCAGACTTTGCTCATGGCCCATTCGTTGATGGGATCTTATTTCGGCGTGGAGATGAAACACGCCGGCTACGACAAGATCGTCATCCGCGGCAAGAGTCCCGACCTCGTCTATCTCTGGGTCAACAACGGCAAAGTAGAAATCCGCGATGCCGGGCATCTCAAAGGCAAAGGCACTCAGGAAACCGCCGCGCTCATCAAGGAAGAGCTCGGAGACAACAAAATCCAGGTCGCCGCCATCGGCCCCGCGGGTGAAAACCGGGTCTATATGGCGTCGATCGATCACAGCCACGCAAGCGCGGCGCGCGGGCCAGGCCCTGTCATGGGCGACAAGGGGCTGAAGGCGATCGCC
The DNA here is from genome assembly GCA_035495775.1 of Verrucomicrobiia bacterium. Lineage (GTDB taxonomy): Bacteria > Desulfobacterota > Binatia > UBA9968 > UBA9968 > JAJPJQ01. The sequence continues at coordinate 7,434 of DATJFG010000062.1, forward strand.
GTCCGCGGAACGCAGGACATCCATACCGCCCGGTCTGCCGAGCTCTTCGAGACCTGCCTCGGCATCGCGAAAGAGCTTTTCGAAAACCCGAACGTCGGCGATTGGATGGCGGTCGACGAGGACGACAGTTTCCACCACAACAACTTCACCTGGGGCAATGCGCGCGTGCGCAGGAAAGATTTCTGGAGCAAGGAGCTCCAAGACCGGTGGACGGCGTGGAAGTACGACCACATGGATCGCCAGACGAGTTGTTACAACTGTCCGAAGAAATGCCACAACGTGATTTCGTGGCCGGGACATAAAAGGTTTTCCTACAAATGCTACGGCAAGGACACCTACCACATGGCGGCGTTCCAGGAGCTTGACTTCAGCTACGAAATTCTCGGCCTCGCGCAGGAGTTGGGGCTCGATTCCTACTCGACGCCGCAAGTCATCGCCTTCGCGCTCGAGCTTCGGGAAGCCGGGATTTTAAGCGATCAGGATTTTCCCGGAATGCCGGCGGATATCAGAGGAAGATTTTATTACATCCTCGAAAAGATCACACGGCGCGAGGGGATCGGCGATGTTCTCGCCAACGGCGTCTATTGGGCCGCCCGCCAGATCGGCAAAGGGGCGGAAAAATTCGATCATAACACCACGAAAAAATTCGAGCAGCTGCCGATCAAGCTGGGGAAAGTGAACCCCGCCTATTTTCTCATGATCGCTACGGGCGAGAAGATGTCGATCACGCAGATCGAGGGCTCCTTTCCCCAGGACCCGCTTCCCACCAGGGCGCAGCGAGAGGAGTTCGTGAAAAACTGGGCCGCGGCGCCGGATGACAAATTCAAAAAATGGTTCCTGGAATGGGAAAAAAGAAACGAGATCTCCAACGAGGCGTCGTGCGCCATCACCGACTGGAACGAGGCGATGCATTATATCGATGACAGCCTCGGACTCTGCGGATTCGTATCCTCGTTTCGCGGGCAATTCGGCGGCCGGACCGGATATCACGTGTGGAACATCCCGCAGATGATCTCGCTTTCGACCGGTTTGGATTTCGATAAGGAAAAGCTCTGGAAAACATTTCAACGGATCCGGACGCTGGTCAGGGCCGTAAATGTCCGCAGGGGACTCAGGAGAAAAGACGAACGACCGCCGGAGGACCACTGGGCGGTGAGGGACGAGAAGACCGAACAAAAGCTGCTCGGCGACTATTACGAATTCAAGGGATGGAACAACGACGGCATCCCGACGAAAACCAC
>DATJFG010000063.1:0-9438 GCA_035495775.1 Verrucomicrobiia bacterium
ACCTCTTCCCAATTCGGGTGTAGCCGCGCAATGGCGATGTACTGATCGCCCCAAACTTCACCGTACATATCGGAGCGGCCGTCGAAGAAGACTTTGTATTGGGGGGAAGCGGCGTAAATCATATAATCGCCGAATTCGTCGTCGTTGAATACCTTCCCTTCGATGTGCTCCTTCTTTAAGAACTCCACCGCCGCAACGGGTTTTATCGTGGGGTCGAATCCGAAGTGGACTTTGCCGCTGGCGGTCAGAGCGAATACGGCGGCTACTGCGACGACTGGCCAGAGATATCCCGTAGCCATCGCATTATTCTCTCGCAAATTTCGATCCCTGAAGGCGAAGAACTCTCTGAGTCTGTCGGAGAGTCGATCGAGTATCGCCTGGCTGCCCCGCACGAGAATGGGGGTTACGATGATCGCAAATAACGGAATGAATCGCTGGGAATAAAGCGACATGTAAGTCAACAGCAGCAAGAGCACCCATTCGATGAGACCGACCGAACGAGATAAGACAAGGACGCCGATGGCGACGAGGAGGAGGTACTTGTATGGCAATGGGTCATGGAAATTCGGTGACCAGAATTCAATGACGTTGGCCGTGACAAACTTGTTGGAAAGCGTTTCGAACGGGAACAGGAGGACCAGATAACCTCTGGGATTGACTAAGCAGACTGCGATACACGCGACCAAAGCGATCGCGAGTTTATTTACTTTTTTCCTCGCTTGAGTCGCATCCTGACCGCTCGCAAATAAAAACATCGCGAGATTTCCGGCTAAGTAAATCACAATCAGCAGCAAGCCGAGGATAAAGCCGCCGTGAAGGTTCACCCAGAGAAGCATTAGAGCCGGCAGAAACAGCAGGCGGTTGCGCGCGGCATTCTGGTAATCGTCGAGAATGCGGTACCAAAGAACGGTGAGGACAAGCGAAAAGATATGGGGTCTCGCAAGCCAATGAAGCCATGAACTGGTGATCGTCAGCGCAACGATAAGCAGACCGAAAAGCAGGTTGCATGGCAGCGCTTCCACAAATTTAAACAACAGCGCATAGCACAAGGCGATGGCAATGGAGAAAAAAATCACGACGGCGGTAAGCCCGCCGATTTGATGCACCCACGCCATGATGACTTCGGAGAGCCATTCGTGCGCGAACCAAGGGAGCGGCGGGCTGATGAAGGAGAAGATATCGTGTGTGGGGACGGTGTGGGTCCGAAGAATATATTCGCCGGTGCGGATGTGATAGCCCGTATCGGCGTCCCCCAAAAGCTCATTGCCGCCTTTGAAGACGGCGATCGCAAAAACGCAGACAAAAACGACGTCTGCGATCGAAGGCAACCAAAAACGCGGCTTACCGCTCATGTTTTTTACTGGAAGTCCGGACGGGATAATACCGCGAAAAGAGAAATTTTGTTAGCGCCTGACGGGAGCGGGCGCTGCGCTACATCGCCGTCGCGAGGTCCGGCGCGGCGCTGGTCTCATCCGACGCGAATTTGGCGAGCTTGCGGTAGAGCGTGCGCTGGGAGATGCCGAGGAGCGCGGCGGCCTTGGCGCGGTTGTTGTCGGCCTGGCGCATCGCCTGTTCGACGACCTGGCGCTCGGCGTCTTCGATGGTGCGGATCGCGCGCGCGGCGATTTCCCCGCGGTGGCCGGTGGCGTATCGCTGGAGATGCATAGGCAGATCGTTGATCGTGAGATAAGTCCCGTCACAGACCATGAGCGCGCTCTCGACGACGTTCTTGAGCTCGCGCACGTTGCCGGGCCACGGATAATCCAGAAACAGCGCCTTGATCGAGCTGCTGAGCCCCCTGATGGTTTTGGCGGCGGCGCCGGCGCTCTGGCGGATGAAATGCTCGACCAGCGGCAGCACGTCTTCCCTGCGCTCGCGGAGCGGGGAAAGAATGATGCGCGCGATGTTGAGGCGATAGTAGAGGTCTTTGCGGAACGAGTCGTCGCGGATCGCGTCTTCGAGGTTTTTATTGGTCGCGGCGATGATGCGGACATCGGCGCTCGTGGGAGTCGATTCGCCGACGCGGTAGTATTCGCGCGTCTCGAGGAAGCGGAGCAGCTTGATCTGCAGCGACGGAGCGAGGTCGCCGATCTCGTCCAAAAAGAGCGTCCCGCCTTCGGCCGCCTCGATCAACCCCTTTTTATTTTTCTCGGCGCCGGTGAAGGCGCCTTTGACGTGGCCGAAGAGCTCGCTCTCGACCAGCGTTTCCGGGATCGTGTTGATGTTGCAGGCGACGAACGGGGCCTGGCGCCGCGCGCTCTCGCGCACGATGTGGCGCGCGATCACCTCTTTGCCGGTGCCGGTGTCGCCGGTGATGAGGACGGTGACGTCGTGCCTGGCGTAGCGCGCGGCGAGATCGAGCGCCTCGCGGAGCTTGGCCGATTTTGCCACCACGTCGGAAACGCCCGATTCGACCGGCGTCTCATTCAGAGCCGCCGCGTCGGAGCGGCCGCCGAGCAGGTCCTGGAGGGTTTGCCAAAAGCGCGGATTGAAGACGATGAGATTCGCTTTGGCGCTGCCGATGCGCGAGCGATAGACGAACTTCTCCCACGCCTCGCCCTGGCACATGGCGATGTCGGCGAAGATATAATTGACGTCGAGGATGGAAACGGCGCGCTCGGCGTCTTCCCAGCTCGCACTCAGGTGAATCGACAGGCCGCGCTCGGCGAGCAGCTTCTGCACCGCTTCGAGCGGCGAGCCGAGATCGTAAACAACAAGCGCGCGGATGTTAGTCATCTAAACCGTCTGCCTCTCTGGGGGAGAGACCAAGTATAGGCGTCTTTTGTATTTCAATTACGCCCAGGCTGTCAATGCATGCACGGTTAAATCCGGGGTACATTTTTGCAGGGCATTTGTGACCCCTTGACAGAAGCCGATAAATCGGGACAGCAACGGACTCCACGGACTAAGCCCGTGAAATCCCATGGGAATCGGAGAAAAAGAAAACGGCGGCGAAGCCCTTAAAGCGCCGAACGGGCGTTCGCGAAAACGCGAAAAAATCCCGCAGCGGCCATTCTCTTTTGAGAACAGCCGCTGCGGGAGGTTAACTTGCAGCGAAGTAATTTAAAGCGAGGGGCCTTTACGGACCGACCTGCACGGGCGCGACCCAAGTGCCCCACTCGGAGCCGCCCAGCGCATCGACATACTCGCCCGCAACCCAGACCTTCGTCGAATCCGACGGATCGAGCGCGGCGCCGGAGTAGTCGCCCCAGCGATTGGCGAACGGCGTATAGGCGTTCTCGCCGCCATGGATCAAAGCCGGCGTCTGAAATGTGCTTGTCGCGCCCACCGGCTGAGCGCTCGCATATACGCCGGGAAAAGCCAAAGCCGACGATCCGGAAAAAACCGATATAAGATTTCCGGCGCCGTCGGTCTGGATCGCCGGATAATAGTAATAAAAGCCAGTCTTCCCGAAATCGAAGTCCTGAATCTTCGACACCGTCGTCGGCGAGACCGACAACTGGATATACCGCAGGCACGCGCGTGTCGCGGTGTCCGGAGTCGGCTGATTGGGCACACAAGCCGACGTGGCGGAGACCCATAGATTTCCGCCCTGGTATACGGCGTCGAGCAGACGGTTGTCATTCGTTTCGATGGTCGTGTTAGTGCCGCTCTGCTGCGCGTTCGGCGGGCTCGTCAGCGAGGTGATCGCCGGATTGCCGAGCGTCGTCACCTTAACTGTGCTGGACCCGGGAACGCCGGTGATCGCCCACACGCGGATGCTCGTCGCCGAGTTATAGGCGACCGACGCCATGTAAAGCGCGGACGTCGTAGAGAGCGACTGCGCCGGCTGGATCGTGAAGAGCCCCTGGGGCGGGCCGAAATAGGCCGAAGCGGCGCTTCCACCCGCGACGAGATTAGCCTTATTGATCACGATGAACTCGGTGCCGAGAAAGTTGTTGCCGCGAAAAGCGTTCGCCGTGAGCACGACCTTGTCGTCGTTGATGCCGAGCGCCGGGAAATCCGGGGCGCTCCTGCTGGTTGAAGCTGTATATAGCGCGTATAAGCCTGTGGGATCGGAGGTTCGCGACACCGCCAGGCGCCAGGCGCCGTTCGTAAACGAGTTGTTGTAGCTGATCACCGCGATAAACCAGCGTTGCGAGTTCCAATCGTAGCGGATCTTCGGATCGCTCAGCTGCGCGGAGGTGTTAAAAAAAGAATTGAGGTTAAAGGTGCTGACGACGGTTCCATCCGTCTTCGACCAGATGCGCCCCTCTAGATTCACGGCTTCAAAGACATGATTAGGTCCGACGCCGATTTGTGTATCGGGAGGAACCCAGCCGCCGCTCTCCGATCTTTTAAGTCCTTGGAAGCTGCTCGATGAAGAGGCGGTGATTGATCCGGGCGCGATGGTCGCGGAAGCGTTCGGCGCCAATTGCGTGCCGGTGTTATGCAGATCCTTCGTGTCGCGCAGCTCCGCAATATCCGGGGTCAGGAACGGCATGTCCTTGTGCACGGGAGTGCGCGGTCCCGACGTCGGCAGGTTTTGCACGTTCACTTCGCCGCCGGGGGTCAAGTTGACGATGTCGGGCCCCGGCGCCGGCTTCTGCGCCCATACAGCCGACACGACCAGCGCCGACAACAGGACACCAAGACTAATCGATTTAAACGCTAAAAAGCGCATATCTTTCCTCCAGAGTTTCTATTTGTGTAAAAAAATTTTGTAGACATAGGAAGCCAATTTAACTTGGATTGTGTTCTTCCGTCAAGCTGCCAACAGAAGACAGGGGTCACAATTTCTTGGCCTATTTGTGCCATGGACCAGTGTCCAGTGCGAAGATAACAAGCGTGGAGAAAGGCTTATGTTATACGCAGGTTGACAGGCTAGTCGTCCCGCGGGCGGCGCGGCCTAAGCTCGGTGTCGAGCCCGGGACTCTTGGCGGCCCCACCGGGCGCCTTGGTCGCCGTTTCCTTCGCCGGCGCGGCGGGCTGCGAGCGGATATAACCCGAAACGGTCAAGCTCACGCGCAGGTTTTGCGGCGGCAAGGCGCTCGTCCCGTCCGGGCGCCTGGGCGGCGTGCCGACGATCGCGAACGAGCGGATGTTGATCTCGTTGATGACGAGCAGTTTGGGCGCGGTCTCGATATTTTGGATCAGGCCGGCGATCTGTTCGATCAGTCCGCTGACCTCGAGCTGGATTGGAATTCGAGTGAAGGTTCCGAGCGATTCGGGCGCGAGCACACGGGTTGACACGACCTGAGTGCCGCCGCGCGAGGCGAACTCCTGCGCCGTGCGCTGAAGATCGGAAGCGCTCACCGACGCGGTGTCGGCGGTGAGCAGCAGCGGCTCGAGCGTCTTGAGCTCGGCGCGCGCCTTATCCAGACCCGTCATGATCTCCGGCTTGCGCGTGATGTAGCGCAAATTCCTCTCCAGCCGCTGCGGCTCGAGCTCGAGCTGCTCGGCGGTCTTATTCATGCGCGCGATCAGGGGAGCGTAGACGAACGCGCGGCCGATCAGCAAAACCAAGATCGCGAGGCTTAGAGTCACGAGCGCTTTCTCGCGCTTGGATAGCCGCCGCCAGATATGGGTCAATCGGTTCACGGCTTCGCTCTTTTCCCCTCGGCGGTGGGACCCGTCGATGGCCCGGCCTTGCGCGGCTCGTTTTTCTCGGGAGCGGCCTTGGAAGACTCCGCTTTCGCAGGCGGCGGAGCTTTGCTGGCCTCAACTTTGGACGGCGGCCCTTTGGTCGCCTCCGCTTTCGATGCCTCGCTCTTTGCCGGCTCGGCTTGGTCCTGAGCGGTCTTCGCCGCTTCACCCTTGGCTCCGGCGGGCTTCGGCTTTTCGATATCCGCCTTGAGGGAAAACGTCTCCTTGCCGTCGCGGCCGCGCGTCGAAGGCGCGTTGAAAGCGACGTTCTCGAACACCGGCGATCGTTCGAGCAATGGAATCAGGTTTGAAGCGTTCTCCGCGCTTCCCTGCATCTCCACCGTGCCTTCGCGGTAGCGAAGGTTCGATACATACGCGCTGTCGGGTACGATGCGCGACAGCTCGTCGAGAACCCGCATGACGACGCCTCGGCGGCCTTTGAGATCGGTATAAAAAGCGATTTCTTTTTTTAGCCGGTTGAGCTCGGTCTCTTCCCGGCGCAGCGCCTCGACGGCGGGCAGGATTTTTTGATTCTCCGCTTGCAGCTGCCTCAGCCGGATCTCATCCCTCACCGGATAGGTGAGCGCCCACGCGGCCAGACCGACCAGGAGCAAAACGGCGAGCGAGGCGTTGAGCCATGTCAGCGCGCGCGAGCGGTCCTGATCTTTGACGCCGGGCAGCAGATTGACATCGAACGCCGACTCGCGCAGCCCGCGCAGCGCGGCGCCGACGGCCGGCAGAAAAGCGGGATCGGCGGCGACGCCGTCGATCTGTCCGAGCTTCGCCTTGCCGAGCTCGGAAAGATCTTCGTAAGCGAGCGGCTCTTCGCCGACGGCGCGCAGAAACTCAGATGTGTTGCCCCAACCGAAAAATCGCGGCGCGCCCCTGAGCGAGTTATAGAAAAGCTCGCGGCCGGGCCCCTCGGTCCATTCGGCTTGCGGCAGTCTATGCGTGAAGGCAAGCACCGCCCCGTGGCGCCATCCGTTTTCTTTGCCGTCGAGCGCGGTTATCTCCCAATCATGATCTTGCCCGCCCAAGAGCAGCGCCGGCCCGCTGATGCCGCCGGTGCAATAGAGCATGTAATTCGATAGCGAGATCGCCGAGCTTTCGACGACCTGCGGCTGGGCGCCGAAGCCGGCGAGCACTTCGAGCAGCCCATCGACGAGTTTTTTCTGCGCCGCAAAAAGGAGCACGCCGAATTTGTCGCCTTTCATGCCTATGGGAACATAATCGTAATAGACGTCTTCGCGGCGGAAAGGCAGATACCTCTCGATTTCGTAATTCACGACTTGAGACAGATTGTCCCCCGCCACCTGCGGGAGCGACATCTCGAGACTCATGACTTGATCCGAAGAAAGGCAGACATAAAGCGGGTCGCTGGCGGGATCGAAGCGTACGAGCGAGCGCAGCGCGTCGGCTAGCGCCTGCCTGCGCGCCGCCGGATCATCGGCCGGGGGTATCGCGCGCGATTCGGCGGCCACGATCGAGACGTTCGTGAGCGCCTTGCGCATGCGCACAAGGTAGAAGCGCTCCGGCGTGATGTAGAGCCCGGTGCTCCGTACGAAATCGGCGCGAAAAAGATTCTTGACCCACGGCGGGTAAATCATGACTCGGATCGGCGGACTTAGCCCGCCGTCGGCTCCCCCTGTCCAGTGCGGATCACATCGCGGTCCAGCCAGCGAATCAGCTCATAGCCGCGCTCGCCGCCGATAAGCCGGACGACGCCTCTGACTTGCCTCGCGACCGGCGATTCCGCCTGACGGCCCCGCGCTTCAATCGTGATCACGGTTGGATTGGCGAACATCACCTGGCGACGGACCAGACTGTCGTCTCGAATCCCCAGCAAGCGCAAGAGATCGGCGAGCGTCTTCTCCGAAAGCGCCGCGCGCTGCGCGAGAAATTCTTCGCATTGTCCCACGGAAAGGCCTACCAGCGCAACGCAGACCGCCGGAGAGGCGGTGCGGAGATTCACGCCCGTCGGGCTGTCGACCGTGAAGATGTCCTTGAGCCCCGGCCGGCCCTGCTCGCCGTAGAACAGCTCGGGCGTTACGCCGCGCACCCATAGAAGGTCCTCGACGGAATCGAAGGGGCCGTTCCTCGCCGTGTAAGGCGGCGAGAGCGAGAGGTAGTAATCGTTCTCCGCGCCGTTCAGACGATGCAGATCGTCTTCATCGCGCCAGTCGAGGATCGAATCGGTCAGGATATTCGCCAGCTGCTCATCGATGCCGAGGTGAAGGAAAATATTCCTGAGCGTCACGTCGTCGGCGCGGTTCAAATTGAACTTGCCCGATTCGTCGATAAACCGCACCTCGTATTGTCCGTCGCCGAGCGTGCCTGTTTTCCAATCCCCGTCGAATAGATCCGTCGTTTGCTGCGCCCGGGTCGCGGCCGGCTGCGACGCCTGCCGTATCAACTGGTAAACGCCCTGTTGAAAACCGGCGAGCGCGAGATAGTACCCCTCGGCTTCCTGCGCATAGCGGTGCGTCGCCGTGCCCTCCTCGCGGACCGAGGCGGTGAAGTCGAACGCCACGACGAAGAGAAATATAAACATCCACAGCACGACGAGAAGCGCCGCGCCGCGGTCGTTCGATAAATTCCGACACGCCTTCATGGCGCCAGCACCCGGATCATGACGGGAAACGTCCAACGGACCTCCTCGCCCCGGTCGCCGCGAAACACGAGGCGGATGGCGCGCGGCAACGCACGTTTTTGCTTGCCGTCCCATTCGTCGACCCAGTTCTCTTCGAACTTTTGCGTGTCGGTCCCGGGATCGAGATATTCGAACCGCAGCCCGCGCAGCCCTTCGGCGAGAAGAATATTATTGCGATACCCGCCTCCTCCGGTCGACTTATCGCCGACGCGGACCGGCATCTCCTCTTCCAGACTCACGTCGGCGCCGCCGCTCGCAAGGTCCGATGAAATTCTCACCCGCGACATGCCGCGCCCCCCGAGCCCCGTAGAAAGCGACGAGATGAACTCGACCGCGCGATCGCTGCCGATAAAATATACCGACGCGTCGCGAGCCGACAGCCGATAGGGAAACGCCGAGCGGATATATCCCGCCAGGATTTCCTCGCGTGTGCGGAGATTTTGGCTGTGATCGGCGCGCGCCTGCGCCTTGGCGACGGCGCGCTCACTTAAGAAAAACGAGCCGTATAAAATTCCGACCATGATGGCGAGCAGCGTCATCGACAGGACAAGTTCGACGAGCGTAAACCCGCCGTCGTCGATCGGCGGTTCGGGACCGGCAGCGTTGCGGCTCAGAGGCGAGGAGCCGAAAAAAATTTTCATCGACTTTGCTTCTTGACGATCCTGAGCGTTTTCATCTGCAGCTGCTTGTCTCGGTCCGCCTCGGGATAGTGCAGGGTAAGCGTGATTTCGCTGACTTGCCAATTGGGCGGCGCGTCCTGACTATCGTCGCGAAGCGAATCGACGTCGATCTGCCAGCGGAGCGCCCGGCCAAAACTGCCCGCGTCGCCGCGGCCGTCGAAGGACTTGCGGATCAAAAACGCGTCCACGGCCTCCCGGCTGTAGGCGACTGCGTCGGTGCGCGCCGAGCTTGTGGTCGCAAGCCGGAGCCCGAGGGAAAAGACTTCGAGCACGGCGACGACCCCGATGCCGACGATCGCCATCGCGACGACGACTTCGATCAAAGTAAAGCCGGTTTCAACTTTCAAGCCTCTCGTTTCTAGTCTCGGAAAAAAGAATTTTCCGGCCGCTTTACAACGGCGTTCCCACGCTTGAAACTTGAAACCTGAAGCGAGAAACTTCTTCATTGCCTGATCACCACCACGCGCCCGACCATCGCTTCCATACGAATGACATAAGCCCCGCCGCGGCGGTCGCTCATCT
>DATJFG010000064.1:0-5073 GCA_035495775.1 Verrucomicrobiia bacterium
CGAGAGCAGCACGGTCGCGCCGGTCGCTTTGGCTTTCTCGGCGAGGTGTCGCTGGGAATCGATGTAGATCTGGAAATTCCGGATGCCCGGGTCGGGTGTGTTGTTGATGAAGTTGAACGCGGTGCCGCCGGAGTAGGCGGCGCTCACCGGCTTGCCGCGGTCGAGGACGGCGAACGTATAGGAGATCGTCCCCGGCGTGTGGCCGGGCGTGAGCCAGATCGTCACCATCGACTCGCCGAGCGTGATCTTCATGCCGTCGGTCGCGACGATGTCGCGCTTTGGCGCCATCGTCTTGTAGCGGTTGGGAAACTTCTCGACCATGTCCCAATCCGCCCCGCCCATGACGACGCGCGGGCCGTAGCGCTTCTGGATCATCTCGGCGCCGCCGATGTGGTCGTTGTGAGCGTGCGAGATGAGGAGATACTTGATGTTCTTCGGATCGAGTCCGAGCTTTTTCATCCCGCCGAGGACGAGCTCCTCGGAGTTGTACGGATAGATCGTGTCGATCAAGATGATGCCGTCTTTCGTCGTCAACGCCCACGACGAATGGATCTTGCCGCCGACGAAATAAAAATTGTCGAAGACCTTGGCGGGCTCGGCGTACCACGTATCGCGCGGCGGCGCCTTGGCGGGATCCTTCACGTACTCCGGCACATCGTTGCGGCTGTCCTCGCCGCCGCTCTGCGGCAGCAGGCAGTTGCGCGCGAGCGTGCCGAGAAACTCGAATCCCGCGGCGCTCTTCGCCGATTCGAGCGCGGCCTGGGTCTCCGCCTCGAAATTTCTTTTGGCGGGATGCTGCTGGGCGAGCGCGTCGCCGGTCGCAAGAGCGCCCGCCAGCAGAACAGCGAGGGCGAGGATTTTAAACAAAGAGCGGCGTCGGACGATCATCACAAGTCACCTCATCGTGCGACCTGACGATTTCCCGGCTGGATCGCACATGCCTCCGGAAAGATCGCCCCCGAAGTGATCGGCCACGGAAGCCAGCAAGCGGCGTCTTGGACGGAGTTCTCTCGGCGCGGCTTCGGTCTAGCGCACGCAAGGGAGGTGTGTCAACGATGAGCGGGCGTGAAGCGAAAGCGCAGAACTTATTCTTCCGCTGTCGAGTAGAAAAATAATCCTACCATGGCGATGGTCGCGTTGGGAATCCAGGCGGAGACCCAGGGAGGGATCGCGCCGCTGTGGCCGAGGGAGATGCTGAAGGCGAGGAGGAACCAATAGCCGAAGCCGATCAGCATCGTGAGGCCGAAGCTAAGCGCGAGGCCGGCGCTGCGCGTATGGCGCACCGCGAAGGGCATCGCGAGCAGCACCATGATGAGCGAGACGAACGGAACGGCCATCTTGACGTGCAGATCGACCTTCTGCTCGGTCGCGTCGATGCCCTTGCCCTGAAGATCGGCGATCTGTTTTTTCAGATCTAGAAAGCTGAACTCCTCGGGATCGCGCGCCAGAAGCTTCAGGTCTTCCGGTGTCTCCGACAGCGGGATCGTGATATTGCCTTCGCGCGCGATCATGCCGCCGCTCGGCTGCATCACCCATTCGATTGATCGCGTCGGCTGCCACCGAAGGCCATTCCAATGCGCCGACGGAACCTCGACGAGGCCCCGGAGCGTGAAGTCCCGGTTCAAAAGAAAGACGGTGACGCCTTCGAGCGTGCTGGTTTTGGTGTCGAAGCGGTCGACGCTGACGAAAGCCTCTTCGGAGCGCACCCACATATCCTTGGTGCCGAGAATGCTCTTGGGCTCTTTTTTCTTCACTTCCGTCTTGAAAATGTACTGCGACTCGCGCGTGAAAACCGGCACGAGCGCCTCGTTCCAGACGAAGTTGAGCGCGCAGATCACGATTCCGGTCACGAACAGCGGCAACGAGATGCGATAAACGCTGACGCCGGCGGCGCGCATCGCCGTGATCTCTTGAGTTCGCGACAGCATGCCGATAGAAAACAAAGTTGAAAAAAGCACCGCGAAGCCGAAGACGCGCGACATCAAAAGCGGCAGCTTGTACAAAAAATAACGAATCGCCGACCAGACGGGCGCGCCCGCCTTCAAAATGGGATCGATGCGGTCGAAGAAATCGACGATGAGATAAAGAGCCGTCGTGCAGAGAAGGCTGAGCGCGACGATTTTCAAAAAGCCGCGGATGATATACCAGTCGAGAATGCCGCCCATGGGCCAGGAGGCAATGGCTTTTAATTTTTCCATCAGACGGGCCTTCCCTGGCGAAAGAGACTGACCCGGCGTGTCACGAAGAAAGACAGCTCTTCGAGTTTACCTTGCATAAAAAACGGGGATTCGTTCAGCGCCTTGCGGAAGAAATGGAGCGCGATGATCGTGAGCGCGATGTTGGGCAGCCATGCTCCCACAAAAGCCGGGATCAGATCTCTTTGCCCGAGCGCTTTGCCGAGCGAAAGGAGCGCGTAATACGCAAGCAGCCACGCCAAGCACAAGGCGAAGCCCCAGGAGCGGCTCGCGCGCGAGCGCGTCGGCACCATGACGAGAGAGACGGCGAGAAAGCAGAGGGTGAGAGGGGCAAAGGCGAACGAGAATCTCTGGTAGAGCTCGAAGAGCTCCGGGGTAAAGCGATCGCCCTCTTCACGCTTCAGCTGAATCGCTTTTCTTAGCTGTTTGAACGTCTGCTCCTTGGGGTCGGGTTCCTTTTGCCGTGTCGGTCCGAGAATATCCTCGGGATCGAGCCGGAAGTCATAGGTATTGAAGCGCGTGCGGCTGAAGCCGGGCTTTTTCGGCTGGCGCTCGTAGACGCTGCCTTCGAAGAGCTTGAAATTGATCGTCTGGTTTTCTTCGTCCGAAACGATGAACGCGACCTTGCCCAGGATGTCCTGCTCGCGCTCGGGGTCTCGGCGGTCGACAATGAGAACGCCCTTGGCGGTTTCACCCGGCGGTACCAATTCTTCGATGTAGATTAAGATTTTCGGAAAGTCGTCGTTGAAGACTTTTTCTTTGAGCCCGCTCGCGACGCGGCTCTTGGCGATATTGTACAGCGCTTTTCTGAGGGCGGCGTTCGCTGCGGGTCGGATCTGAATCGTAATGACCAAGGTAGCGACCGAAACGATAAGGGCGATGAGCCCGATGGGCGCGAGGATCTGCAGCGGGCTTATCCCCGACGCCTTCAGCGCGACGAGCTCGTGATCGCTCGAAAGCCGTCCGAGTCCGAGAAACACGCCCAATAGGAGCGCCATCGGCACGGTCATCTCCAGGAACGTGGGCAGGATCAGGGCAAAGAGTTTTGCGATCTGAAGAATTGGAACGCCGCGATTGACCACCAGCTCGACGAGCTTCAGAATGCGGCCGACGAGCAGAATCAACGTGAACGTCATAAGACCGAAGAGAAAAGGAGGCAAAACCTCCGAGGTGAGGTATAACGTCAGCGTCCGCTTCACGATTAGAGTATGTTATCCGCTGGCGGCCGGTTTGTAAAACGGCGCGGCGAAAAACATAAAATCGATGGAGAACCAGGTTAAACCGCTCGTCATCTGCGGCGTTAACGCCGTCGCGGAGAAGTTAAAAAGCGCGCCGGCTGAGGTGCTTGAGCTCATCGTCGCGGCCGACCGCGAACGCGCTCGCTTAAATCCGCTGATCGAAGAGGCACGGCGGAATGGCCTATCCGTCCGATTCGTCGGTTCGCGGGAACTCGGTGTGCTCACCGCCGGCGCGAGTCATCAGGGGGTGGCCGCCACCGTTGCGCCCTATGGCTACGGGTCCATTGACGACCTCCTGGAGAAGATCAAATCCCACCCAAGCCGTATTCTTGTTCTTGACGGTATTACCGACCCCCATAATTTCGGCGCCTTGCTGCGCTCGGCTGAGGGGGCCGGCGTAGCGCACGTCGTGATCGCCAAGGACCGCGCCGCGGGAATTACGCCGGCGGTCGTCAAAAGCTCGGCCGGTGCTGTAAATCACTTGAAAATATACCGTGTTACGAATATTGCGCGGGTCCTCCAGGAGCTTAAAAGACAAGCCATTTGGATCGCCGGCCTGGATGGCGCCGCGCCCGAGACGATTTATGACCGCGAATACCCGGAAGCCCTCGCCATCGTGGTCGGTTCCGAAGGTAAGGGGATGCGCCCGCTGATTCGCCAGCAGTGCGACTTTCTGGTATCGATACCGATGCTGGGCAAAGTTGCCTCGCTCAACGTCTCGGTCGCGGCGGGTGTCTTTCTCTACGAGCTCGCGCGGCAGCTTAGAAGCCCAGGGGCAAGAAAACTATAAAAATCGCTGGAATCGATAAAATTCCTATTGACACAGATTTCCTAACGTGGTTTATATAAGAGTTTCGGTAGCTGCCTTGATAGCTGTATTCATCTATCTAGAAGGCCGTGTTCCATAACAATTTCTAACGAGTTTCTCCTTTTCTAAGCCGGGCAAGCGAGTTCGCGTTGGCGTGCGGTATGGGTTTCTTTCGAATCGAAGCTGGCGTAGCTCAACGGCAGAGCAGCTGATTTGTAATCAGCAGGTTGTAGGTTCAAGTCCTATCGCCAGCTCCAGACTAGGCGTGACTCAGAAAAGATTTTAGTGATTCTCGAAAGTCGTTTTTCTGACACCGATGGAGAGGTTCCCGAGTGGCCAAAGGGAGCAGACTGTAAATCTGCCGCCGTACGGCTTCGGAGGTTCGAATCCTTCCCTGCCCATTCCTAGCAGCGCTGAATCTCAAAAATAAAGAAATAAAAAGAGAAAACAAGTTTTGTCTTTTCATTTCTTCCTTTTTGAGAAGCGGGAATAGCTCAGCCGGTTAGAGCATCAGCCTTCCAAGTTGAGGGTCGCGGGTTCGAATCCCGTTTCCCGCTCCACGAAAAGGATTCGAAGAATTTTTCACCGCAGAGAACGCAGAGGAAATAAATTTTTCTGTCTTTCTTTCAGCGTTCTCTGCGGTTAATTAATCTTCCAGGGGCGCCGAAACATCTGCCTGCCATCCAGCGGCATAAGAGGGCCTTCCCAAGTAATTACTGATTATTGATTACTGATTGAAAAGTACGGCGCTCACTTTCCATACTTGTTGCCATGCGAGCGCTGAATCGCTTTCAAATCTCTAATCAGTAATCCGTAATCAGTAATTACGACG